>JAHFEW010000014.1:5705-63241 GCA_023248215.1 Nitrospira sp. | reverse complement strand
ACTAGTGCTGTGTCGCGATGTCCCTGTGTTTCTCCATCCCTTCTTGCGCTAGAATCCGAGTCAGCCCATAGAAGCGACGCAGGCAGGGCGACCAATCAGGCTACGCTAGAATCGATGGCGCTCACCTTCGGCGACGACCGGCGGTTCAGCAAGGCCACGTTCGTCAATAGATCTGTGATCAGCCAAGAGGACGTCCCGTGATTGTGGAAGTTGAATCGAACGAAAATTGCGATGCCAGTTTCTTTGCGAGGTTCAAGGAAGTTGGCCCAGCTCGACCGGTGGTACAGGTTCGGCTCTATGACCGAAATCCTGCCGGCGAGTGGTGCTGGGTGACTGGCTGGAGCGACAACGAGCAGACGCCTACCTGCTCAGCCTATGGTCAGTTAGTGGAGGATTCGGGGTCGGGATTGGCCCATCTGGTCTATGGAGGTCTCTACGGTCTGCGGTTCAGGCCGGTCCATCTCGATGAACCTTGGAGCCTCGCGAGTCCGCATCAATGGGGCGAAGCGTACCTCTCCCTCGCCGATGCCCGCGATCTGCGCTACGCCGACTAGCAGGATGGTGAAACAGTCCGCCAGCTTTGTGGGGACACTGGGCGCTCACCGACTCGCGCCCGTGCGCAAACGTGGCGCTCTTTATTCATCGCGCCGTGCACCTCGCTGCGGCCTGGCTGGACGGCCTTTTTGACCATCCTGTGGGCTCTCTCCATGCCGTCTCCGACTCCGCGCTTGCTGTGTTTCCGAAGGCTCGCAATGGTTTTTCAGCATCCTACTGGCGCTCTCGCTCACGAAGTCGGGAGTTTTTGTGAAACGGACTCGGCGGCGCACTGAGACGCAGGGTTTCTTCACGGCATGGTCGGCCCCTCTCCCAAAACCTGCAGATCCATCCCCCCGGTGAGGCCGGTTGGTGAGGGATCGTCCGCATCCGGACGTGGGGAGGGGACCCTGTTCCCATTCACAACTCGGGCGTACAATGGAAGAAGAACGCCTCCATGGTTGATGGATAAAAACCTGCCACGCGACAACCACCTGCTTTTCGGAGGTGCGTTTATGTTCTCTGCATGGGATTTCAACAGTTGGATCGCCAGTGTTGGGGTCGTCCTGTTCATGGTCACTCTCCTTACGGGCTTGGGCGCCGTGGTGAATGCGCTGATGTCTCGGATCTGGGGAGAAGAGCCTGACGCTACTGTCACGCCTCGCACGAGCGGAAGCGTGAAGGAATCTTCGACCCGCAAAGCTGCGTGATCGGATGTCTTGAGCATCTGACGGTGCGCGTTGGCGAGGCTGTTCTCAGCTGAGAGGGTAGCTCTGCTCAGTGCTCTGTTGCGTCCGTATGTATGGGTAAGGAAGAACTGTAACCTGCGTGTCCGGGTTTACGGTGGGCTCTTTCAAGCTCTGTCGGAATTCCATTTTCTCTCGATCGACAAGCTCCGCCCCGAGCCCTAGCAGCCAATTGTTTTCTCTGCGCTTGACCTCCATTGTCAGATCGGGAGTATGATGACTCATCCTACGACCTGCGGATGTCGCTCCACTAGGCCTGGTTTCTCTGCCTGCTTCGGAGAGCGACTGCTGACATGCCTTCCCTTCAGGAGGCTGGTATGCGCGCCGTCGTTGCTGTTGACTGGTCCGAGCAGTCTTTCAGCGCCGTCAAGGTCGTCTGCCGCCTCTTCACGCACGAAGAGTTGACGCTCATCCATGCGGTGGACCTCCGCCCATTCGAAAACCCGCTCTTTGCGCAACCGCTCGGCCGCAAAAGCGCTGAAGCACTGCGACAGGGGATGGTTGCAGCAGGAGAGCGCCTGCTTGATCAAACCGTCGCATTGGTACCTTCAACGGTCCCCTCCATCAAACGCATCTGTCGGATTGGAAACCCGGCTCCGGTTGTATTGGAGGCGACCCGTTCGTCTCATGCCGACCTGGTTGCGGTCGGGTCACAGGGGCGTGGACGACTCGCAGAGTTAGTCTTAGGCAGCGTTTCCCACCGGGTGGTGCTGCATGCCCCCTGCGCGGCGCTACTGGTCAGAGACGACCCGGGGAACATTCGACGTGTCTTGCTGGGGGTTGAAGGGCACGAGGATTCGTTCCGGCTGCGCAGGTGGTTGAGCACCCATCGGTTCAGTCAGCCGATCGAGCTGTCCCTTGTGACCGTAGTGCCGACTATTCCTATCGGCGATTCGACGATGGAATTCCGATACGACAAATGGACGGCTGAAATGGAGCAGTATGCTCGGCAGCTCGTGGACGAAACTGCTGCAGCCTTGCGAACCATCTATCCTGCCGTCACCGCGCAGATCGAGCATGGTGATCCGGCTCATTGCATTACCAAAGCGGCAGGCCAAGCCGATCTTGTGATTGTGGGGTCGCATGGTTGGAGAGGCCTCGAGCATTTCCTACTCGGCAGCGTGTCACATGCGGTCTTGCACAAAGTGACCTGTCCCGTCCTGGTCATTCGGTGAGAGGGGGGCCTGGCACCTGTGCCGATTCAATAGTAGAGGCAGAAGCGGTCGGCCTGGACGGAGGTGAGCCTTGGCCGTCCGATGAGCGATGGTTGTCTCGCGCCCCTGCATTTGGCGAAAGGACAGACTCCATCCACATGCATCCAATAGAAAGGAGGCGGCGATGGCGTGGAATATTGCCTCGAAAATTGTTCACAGAGTGGTGACGATCGACGAGAATCACTCCGTGCTCGATGCCGCGACGCTGATGGCCGAGGAGTTCGTTGGATCAGCGCTCATCACCAGTTCCTCCAAAATCACCGGCATCTTCACCGAGCGGGACTTGATGATGCGTGTCGTCGGTAAGAAGCGAGATCCTGAGAGGGCGAAGATCAAGGATGTGATGACCAAAGACATGGTCACCGTGAGTCCGAAGGACACTGCGAACTATTGTTTGAATCTGATGAAGGAACATCGCTGTCGCCATCTCTTGGTCTTCGACGGCGATGAATTTATCGGGATTGTCTCGCTTCGGGATATGGTTGCGCTGCTGATGGAGGAAAAGGAGGAGCTGATCGCCTATCTCAACCAATACATCAGTTCATGAAGACTGCAATGGTCGGTTCAGCAGGGAGAGTTTCCGGGCCTCTGCTGTCAGAGGCCCGATGAGAGACAGGCCCTGTGTCGTCAGGAGCGTTTCCCGGCTCTTGCATCGAGTTCATGTTGAAGCAGATCCCGATGGGCATCTTGGAGAAAGCCGGGAATTAAGACCGCCATGAAGGCGCTTCCGTAAGCTTGGGTGCCAGGCAGATGCGCATGCTCCTTACCGAGGATATCTCCGAGTTCGCCCCACTGGTCAAGATCATAGTCGTTCTTGTGATCAATCGACCTCAGGATGGGCAGGAACGTTTCTGTGATGACTTGCCGCGCATCATCCGACAGAGGCGGGAGCCAACCCTCGCGCATGCCCACTACATGGTAGATCCGCGTGACCAGCCTATCCTTGGTTCCGGTATTGTCGATGCCGAGCTCCTGGGAAATCTCTGCAAGAATGTTCTCGTCGTACTGGTTCAAGTACCAGATGGTCTGGCGGGGAAGACTTTCGGCCGGCAGCACCAGCGAACTCGCATGTTGCCGCAGACGGGCGAATTTCTCCTGCATGGTTCCTGTAGAAGGGAGTTCGAGTTCTTGCAGCCATTCGGAGAGCTCCTTGGACATGGAAAAATTCACATAACAGTCGATCAGCTTGGCCTTCAAGGCTTCATGGTCCCGGGGAGCCGGAGGGGTTCGTGAATCCAGCCCATGTCCGCCGTCGGCTTTCTGGCCAAGGGATTCCTCGAATGGCGGATCTTCCAATAATTTCACCTGAGCGCCGCAGGTGGGACAAAAGCGGGCGCGCACCGGCAGGGCAGCATAACAACCTGTGCAGTCCATGGCGATCTCCTTCCAGCGCGAGACGAGCGAATCTTCACCCCGGGTCTCTCACGAAGTTCTGTCGTACCGAGCGTGGTGCGGACTCGTGGCAAATGAGGTCGGAGTCCGTCGCTCGGATGACGGATTATCCTAAGATCCACAGGGCGACTCCGGACAGGTCCCGCACCAGGCGGTCAGTGATCCCGCTGTTAAAGAGCCACTTGCTCCCTGAGGACCGGTGACGAGTCACCACGATGGTGCCATACCCTCCTGCCCGGACTTCATCCACAATGGTGTCGGCGATATCGCGTTCATGCCCGAACTTGAGTGTGACGCGATCGATCGGAAAACCGGTCTGCCCGAGGCGTTCCAGCGCCTTCACCAGGATCGGATATTCAATAGCGCCTTCAGCCCGCACCCACTCCTCCTGCTCTTTACGCAACTGTTCTCCGAGATGGTCTTCAACCTCCGGATCTTCCGAACCGCCATGCTCCATCAGTTCACGAGGCATGGGGCTCAGAGCATGAAACAGCGTGACGCTCACATCGTGGGTTTCCCGCAGCAGCGATCCCACATATTGCACGGCGCGGATCGACTGCTCCGAGTCATCCACCGCAATGAGGATTTTCTTCGCGGACGTCCTACTTCCGGAGGTCTGTTCTATTTTGGAGTGGGGGTTGTCGCTCTTGGTTAAGGTTGTCATTGGTGCCACCTTCTCTCGCTCTGTTTCCACAGGTGCGTTACCCCTGCATCAATAACCCATCAAGCAGGTTAGGCGAGGCCCTCAGTACGACATTGTGTTGGGAAGCGTTCCCGTCTGTGGGCGGTTGAATGGACTTTTGATCGTAGGAGAACTGCTCGAGCTCTCAGATGTCGTCAGGCATCCTCACTCGGGAAGGCTCTTACGTCAGGAGCCCACCGTCACAGCGGCGGGCCATCGTGGTCTGGGGGACCGAGGTCTTCCATACTGACCCCTCCTGGTTGGAGAGATCGTAGGCGGTGACAGGCCTGGCTGATCTTGCCGCGTCACGCTCTACGATCAGTGGCGATGGAGCAGCCTGTAGCCTATGCCTGCACGAATACCAAGTCAATGCTCGGGGAGGAGACCTGGCCGGAGAGTTAACCTCTGCGCGGCACGGTCCGTCCTTCTTCCAGGTCTTGGAGATCGGCCCAACTGGTGAGGTCGGTTCGTGAGGGATCGACGGCGTCCCGGTATTTGTTGAAGGAGGCCTGTTTCTCCGGCGTGTTCGGTCCGCGATTCAGCATCATCCGGTTCCACTCTGCTAAGTCAGCCGGGTGGTGGGGCTTGGCGGTTCGACGGAACCACTGCGCGACACCTTCGTCGGTCTGGTTGCCCTTCACCGCCGCGGTGAATTGCTCGGCTGCAATACCGGCGAACTCCATGAGCCGTTCATCCATCGGACAGGGATAGATATATTCGCCCTCGGTTCCCGCCAGCACGGCGCGGCATTTGTCGATCATCCGCGCGAGGTGCGCGTAACCTTCCAATGTCACGCGCATGCTGCGCGGAAACCCCTTGCGTAAGTCCATTAGGCCAGCAACTTGTGATTTTGGAACGTCATGGTTCGGACCATGACCTCGCCGTTTTCGTAGGAAATGATGCGGCGTGTCGCCGGCAGATCCGATGTGCCGACTCGCACATGGGTATCGGTAAAGCTTTCGACGTTGCGGAGTTTCGCGTCCTGCGGGGCGAAATAATACACGGTGTACTTGGTGGTCAGGTGTTTGTGGTCCTGCGTGGTGCTGCTCTCTTCCACGTTGATCGTGAAGGCGACATGGGGCATCTTGCGATTGATCTGCGTGATGCGATCGTCCTTGATCCGATAGAAGGACTGCATGCCGTCGCCGTGAAGGTCCAGTCGTTGGCCCAGGGGGTGGTCGGTATCAGCTTCCAGCGTAAGGCGGTGTTTGCCATCCGACTCCTCGAACTTGCGCGGAGCGCGGTGAACGGCGATCATGCCGATCTGCTCTTGCGCCCATTTCTGGATGGCTTCATCCGGCAGCTGTACCGTCACGTCTCGTGGTCCCTTCACCACGACCGTCCCGCTCAGCTGGTGGCCATTGGTGTTGACCGTGAGGTCGGCTGAAAATCCCCGAAAATCAGGCTGCCATCGGGCGGTGCTTTCAAAGGCCCGCTGGAGGAGTGCACGAGCTTGTGGATCGTCGGCGACGGCGTTGTCTGTGTTGGTTGGCGTAGGGGTTTGCATAGGGGTCACTCCTTTTACTCGTGATGAATCTCAAAGGGATTATAGAGATCTTGGACGCACTTCTACAACGGGAACGAGTGGAGGCTTGAGCGGTTCGTTCAGGAGCGCCTGTCCCGACAGAATTTTCTTTCTGACGGCCTATGTTTGTGTAGTACTGGTAGGCCGAATCTGTTAAACTGCGGGGCATTTCATCCGGCAATTTGACCTGTCAGTACAGTGAGTATCGGGCATCCCTTGAAAGGAGCGCTATGGAGCGGCGAGCGGCGTCTCATACAGAAGAAGAAGAAATGAATCAGCGGCGGCGGCTTCTGGGCTTGGCCCGTAAGGGTGATCCCAAAGCCATCAGCAAGCTGTTCGAGTTGTATCAAGTGCGTGTCTTGGATGGCGACATGCTCAGCAAGCTCAACAAGTCCTACTACAAGGCGGCAGCAGCGCAAGAACACAAAGGGGCTCACGCCAGTACCAAGGCGTCGAAACCGCAAAAATCCGCCCACGGCGGGCCGAAGGGCAGCCAGAAACCCTCCAGGACTCCAGCCGCGCCGGCCGACAAACCGAAAAGCGGAAAGTCGGCGACTCAGAGGAAACGAGCGAAGTGAACAGGGTCTGCGTCGATACGAGCGACGCAGACCCTGCGTGCTCTGTTGCTCCGGGACTACTGGACGCCGACGCGTAATCCTCCGCCCGCCAGTTTCTTTCCTATCTCCTCTGCCAGCTTTCGTTCTCCCGTATACACCGTGGCCTGGCCTTCATGGTCGATGCGCCATGCCAGTTCGAAGGCTCGGGATGAGTTCATGCCCGGGATGCTCTTGCACAACAGGGCGATGACCTGCTGGTACGTATGGCAGTCGCAATTAAATACGATGACCCGGGCTTCCAGGTCGTCGCCGGTTCCCATGTCGGTTGTGTCGAGGGCTTCGGGGGTGCTGACAGGAGTGAGTGTGCTCATACGGTCGTCTCGTCAGATTGAGAGTGTACCAGGTGACAGAGGGCCGAGTGCAATGGGACCGGTCTTGTCGGCTGAAGGCTTGCGCTCCGACAGTCGATATCTACATTGCCAGTCAACCATGTGATCCGAGTGTGTGATGCGGAGCCTGGTGCCCGGTTGCCATGCCGACATATTCGTTGGCGAGGTCTAGGCCTTCGCGCGCCAGGGTGTGGCTCAATAGTGCAAAGTGGCTGTGGGAATCGGTTACCGCCAGAAGGTCGTGTTCTTGGGCAAGGCGAATGGTATAGACCTGCGCGGCGGCGGTTTTCAGCAGTGCCAGGCCGTATTCGAACCCATAGACCTCGTCCAGCGTGAGAGTTGGCCCGGCGAGGCTCTGCACGAGGGCAACGGTGCAGGGGCTGTCGGCGCGGTTCGGTTCCAGTAGGCGCAGCAATACCGCCGGGCCTGGCATGAGCGCCTGGCCTATGCGCATGGCGTGCGCGAGGTCGAAGAGGCCGCGTTGAAATCGCCGATCGCTTCGCAAGGCCTCATGGAAAAGAGCGCGCCAACTGGGATCGTCAAGATCCCGGTCGATGGCAGCCGTGGCGGCCGAGTCCAGCGGACCGCTGACGTGGTAGCCTTGCACCAGACGGCCGGCTGTCACGAGGGTCGGGTGATCGTCCCCCATGCGGTCCTGATATGCCATGGTGCCCATCAACGGGGTGAGACGGAGCGCCATATAGTCACGAAAATGAATCGAGCGATAGTGCGTCAGCAACGTCTCCAGGGTTCGGGGGGCGCAAAGATGAAACGGATAAAATAAGGCGTTGCGTGAGAGCGTGGGGTTCATTGACTGTACGATGGTCAGGCGAGCGTGAGGCTGGGTGCCTGCACTTCAATAGTGGGCTCAACGAGACGTGGCTGCAGCGGTCCTCGTTTGCCAAGGTATCATCCTACCAATTGTCCATATCGATGACTTCGGTCGCATCCCAAAGATTCTTCAGCTCCGCGTCCGCAATGGCTTTCTCGCGATCCGCGTCAGTGTCTTCTCCAAATTTTTTCGTCCGAACGGAATCCTGTTCACTTTCCGAGGCGGCGGGTTGTTCGACCGGTTGCCGTCGGCGACGTTTGCTGGGATCCATATTGACTGGCATCGGATGGTCCTCCTTTCAGGTGCTCAGTCTCCCCTCTGCCGGGGCTGGAAGTCAATGGGATGAGCCCTGTGCGGCCGGTTCTCCCAGGCTCGCCAGCAGGGCGACCGCGACGCTGTCCGCATAGCGTCGGCCTCGAGCGGTCAGCCGGACCCGTTCGCCGCGGCGTTCAAGGATCTCTTCCGCAATCAACTCGTCCACCTTCCGGATGAGCCCTGAGAATGCCAGGGCCCCCGTTTCCTCCATCGAGATGCCGTCGGTCATGCGGAGTCCGAACACCAGCCGTTCGCAGGTGTCGTCAGCCGGCGTGAGCTGTTCAGATTCCGTCACCGGAAGCGAGCCGCTATGGAGGGCCTCGTTGTAGGCTGCCAGATTGCTCACATTCCCAAAGCGCCTGCCTCCGACATACGATTGGGCACTCGGGCCCAAGCCCAGGTATTGGCCACCGGTCCAGTGGAGGCGGTTATGTCGGCTGGCAAATCCAGGCCGGCTGTAGTTTGAAATCTCGTATCTTCTATAGCCGGCCGGGTTCAGCATGTCTTCGGCCAGGTCTTCCATCTCGTTCTGGAGTGCGTCGTCAGGGGCTGGTACGGTGCCCCTTTGAATGGCCGCCCGGAGTTGTGTGCCCTCTTCAATGGTTAAGGCATAGCAGGAGAGGTGCGTCGGGGTGAGGGCAATCGTGTGCTGGAGCGACGCAGCCCAACTCTCGATCGTCTGTCCGGGCAGACCATACATGAGGTCGAGGTTGATATCGGTGAAGCCGGCCTCACGCGCGGCGGTGACGACCTGCATGGTGTTCAGGACAGAACCCGGGCGGCCGACCCGATTCAACTCGTCTTGATCCATGGATTCTGCTCCAAAGCTGATCCTTGTGAAGCCGGCGTCGCGCAGTTGTGACAGTCCCTCGGACGTTACCGATTCAGGATGGGCTTCGACCGTAATCTCAGCATCTTGGGCTGTCCCAAACGTATCCCTGGCCGCCGATAGCACGGTGCTCAATTGCTGGGGCGTGAGCGTCGTAGGCGTTCCCCCACCGAAGTAGATCGAATCTAACGGCTGATCCCCAAAGGGACGTCGTTCACCGTAGAGACGCATTTCGGCCAGCAGCGACGAGAGAAAGGCGTCCGCTGCGCGAGCCTGGTGGATTTCGAGGTAGAAGGCGCAGAAGTGACAACGCTGGTGACAGAAGGGGATATGCAGATAGAGGCCTTGGCCGGTTGTCTGGATCATGCGCGCTTAGTCTGGTTGTGACGAAGGGGAAAAGTCGCGCACCATGGCGACTTCAATTTCATCCGCAGCAGCTATTCCGCGGTTGCGAACGTGGGCTTTCCACGCAGGATATTCCCGCAGGGTCTCGAATAGATGTTTGATCATGACCGGTTTGATCTGCATTTCCCACTCGCGGAGCCACGTATACTCGTCATGAGGCCCCTCATAGTCATCGGGGAATTGAGCTTCGAGACTGATTCGAAACAGGAAGGATTTATCTTCTGACCACATGTGCGAACTCCCATGGGCTGATGATTGCGAAGTGGAACCGACCTTACTTATAATATTTCAAATTCCAAGGAGTATAGCCCCATGCCCATCTTCGAGTACGTCTGCCAGAAATGCAACCATCGCTTTGAACTCATCGTGCAGGGAAACGCGGTGCCGGCCTGTTCGGCCTGCAAGGCGACGACGTTAGATAAACAATTTTCCGCCTTCGGGGTCGGGGCGAACGCGGGCTGGGCCGGTTCGTCCGGGTCCGGCGGCGCTTGTGGCTCCTGCGGAGATCCACGCGGTCCTGGCTCCTGTTCTATGAATTAACCGCTCTACAGGACCACGATGGATGATCACGAAGAACAGGCACGCCGTGCGATCGGGACTCTCCTGCAGTCAGATCCGTTGATCAAGCTGCTGCAAGAGGTCAGGCTGGGAAGGATGAAGCCCACGGACCCCGGGTTGCGTGCCGTCACTGAATCCTGGGTGGGGGTCTATACCCAGGTCTTGAAGTCCCAATCGTTTCATCCCACGGTCTTGGCTCGACTGGACCCTGTGCCTCGCCTTGAGGTACTCGTCGAGACAGGAGTGTTGTCATGGGACCATCCGGGTACCAGAGACCTCCGCGAGTTGTTTCAACGGTTGATGGTTTCCGCCGCTCAATAACAGGACGCGCGTCGACATGCGGCTGCGGATCGGCTTGGTCCTTGCGTTGCTAGTCTGCTGGGGGCCGGCGACGATCCTGGCAGAAGCCTCGCTTGGTGTCCGGCTCCTGCACAGGGGGTTTGAGGCCGCGCGGGCCACCCTTCCTTCTCACACTCATCTTCTTCTCGATCAGGCGGCGATTGAACAGTTTCTCGTGCAATTGGACGGTATGCCGCCGGACTGGCCCAAAGTCTATGGTCAGGGGCACCACGATCCCGACCATGATGCACGACTGTTTGCGCTGAACCGCGGGCGTGACGCGCAACGCGAGGGAAAGGCCCCGTTGCAGTGGCTGATTGGGTTTGTTTGGCTCGGCGAGCTATCGGGGTTCGACGAACAGGAGGGAGGATTTCGCGTGGCCCTAGGGCCGAAGTTCAACCAGACCCGATGGGGCGAGGTGCGCTTTAAGCACGAAGACCTGCCTGCGACCCTCGTCGCCTTAGCAGGCGACGATACAGCGCGTCTCAAAGAACGACTGCACAAGGGGGAACGAGTCGATGTCGACGTGCTCATGACCGGTCGGCTCATCCCAGAGGAGTCCCTGGTCTATGACTTTTCGCATGAAGAAGAGGGGCGGGGACTCATCATGCCGGTGGTACGCATCGAAGCGGTGGAGTTTGTGCTGAAGGGCAGGCGGGGCGGGAGCGACTGATCGCCCATCGTTCAAGGGAGGGCCGGGGTTGTTACCGGGCCTGCTTCAGGTGGGGATAGGCCTGATCCAGGCAGGAGTCGCAGACGGCTTCGGTGACCCGCGAGCGGGCCTGCCGGCGCAGATAGTCCTCAATGCGTTGCCAATGGGGTCCGTCGGCCTTGACGCGTTTGCACTTGGCGCAAATGTGGACCGTCCCATGGAGCGCGGTGATTTGCTCGAACGCATGGTCGAGTTCATTGGTGCGTTCCAACAATTCCTGTTCGCGAATCTTCCTGGCATCGATTTCCTGCTTCAGACTGAGGGCGTTTGCCGTCCGCGCGATCAACTCGGCGGGGATTACGGGCTTACGAATGTAGTCCGTCGCGCCGGCGGTATAGGCGGATTGAATGTCTTCCGCCGCCGTGTGCGCTGTAATGACAATGATGGGAAGCCCTTGGAGCCGATCCTCTCCCCTGATCCGCCGGCAGGCTTCCAACCCGTCGATCTCCGGCATTTCGAGGTCCATCAGGACCAAATCCACAACGCTCGTCACCTTGCCTTTTTTTCCAACACCCAAGTGCTGAAGCCCCTCCTGAGCCGTGGCGACCGGCAAGAGGGGACCGAAGCCGGCGCTGTGGAGAATCGTATGGAGGAGATCCCGTTGTTCTTGAAAGTCGTCGATGATCAGTATGCTCATGTCCGTCTTGCTCCTTCCAAGCGTCTCATGAAGTCGTGGACTCAGGCGGCCTGGTCCAATTGGACGAGGATCGCAGCCAGTTGTTCGATCTCTCGGTGAATCGCTGCAAGATCGCGGGCCCGCGCCGACTGCTCAAGGCGTTGTCCGACTGCGCCGATGTCTGGGAACCCGTACGATCCCGCCACGCCTTTGATGCGATGCCCCATGGTCCGGATCGCCTCGTAGTCCTGTTGAGCGGCGGCCTGCCGCATCGCGCCAAGATCCTTGCGGCGATGCTCGAGAAACTGGGGGCGACGTTGCTGAATCTCTTGTTCGATGCGAGCCGCAACGTCGAGTGACGCTCCGACTTTCTGGGGCTGCGAATCGATTGCCGGAGCCGACAGGGTATATTTGTTCAAGGCGTCGAGCAGCTGCGGTCTGGTGATGGGTTTGGTCAGAAATCCCGTGCATCCCACCGCCAGACTTTGTTCTTCCGCTTCACGAAAAGCGTTGGCTGTCAGGGCCAGGATGGGAGTAGGGGAACGTTGGTGCGCCGATTCCCAGGCGCGGATCGAGCGGGTGGCGGTGAAGCCGTCCATCCCAGGCATCTGCAAGTCGATGAGGACGATGTCGAATCGGTTGGCCTGGAACGCCGCGACGGCCCGTTCTCCATCCGAGACGATCTCGACCTGATACGGCGTGTCCCTGAAATAAAACTGCATCAATTCCTGCGACTCAAGGGAGTCTTCGGCCAGCAACACATGCAGCCTCTGTTCTGCCGGCGTTGAAGGCACCAGGGGCAAGGCTGTCTGCAGGAGCCGACTCGCATTCTCCTGTCCATGGGGGCGTTCCGGTATGGCAGCGGCCGTGAGCGGGAGGTCGACGATGAACGTGCTGCCGCTTTGCGCGAGACTCTCGGCCCAGATGCGTCCGCCCATGAGGCCCACCAGACGTTTGCAGATGGCCAGACCGAGACCGACTCCTCCGTGATGGCGGCTGGAGGCACTGTCCACCTGGGTGAAGCGGTCGAAAATACGTTCGAGCTGGTCGGCAGGGATGCCGATGCCGCTGTCGATGACGGAAAACCGGATACGGGACGACTCTTTGCTTGGATGCGCCAGGGTTGCACGCACGGTGACATGCCCCTGCTTGGTGAATTTGAGTGCATTGACAATCAGATTCAGCAGAACCTGGTGCAAGCGAAACGCGTCGCCTTCAATGTATTGAGGGACATCCGGGTCGAGATGAAACGTGAGGGTCAGGCCCTTTTCCTCCGCGCGGTGGGTCAGGAGTTGAACGGTGCGGTCGATGACTTGGCGCACGTCGAACGGGGCCTGTTCGAGTTGCGTCTGTCCGGCTTCGATGCGTGAAAAGTCCAACAGATCCGTGACGAGGCACAGCAGGGTGTGGCTGGCCTTGGCGCACATTTCCGCATAGCGGCGCTGGGGCGCGGTGAGGGTGGTGGTGAGCAGCAGATCGGTCGTGCCGCAAATCGCGTTCAAGGGCGTCCTGATTTCGTGACTGATGTTCGCAAGGAAATCGCTCTTGGCCTGACTGGCTCCTTCCGCAGATTCCTGCGCCTGGCGGAGCGTGGACTCGAGCGCTTTCCGCTCAGTGATGTCCCGAGCGAAGGCGCAAAAACTGATGGATCCTTCCATTCGGAGCGGCATGACGGTCAGTTCAATGGGGAATTCACGGCCGTCCTTGTGGACGGCCGTGACCTCGATGCGACGGTTGAGAATCGGTCCGTCCCCCTTCGTCAAGAAACGTTGCAGGCCCTTGAGATGGGCTTCACGAAATGCTGGTGGAATGATGAGGTCGGAGAGGAGGGCGCCCAACGCTTCTTCACGCGGGAATCCGAAGGTCTTTTCGGCTTGCGGGTTCCACGTCGTAATGATGCTGTGAGCGTCGATGGTGATGACTGCATCCAACGCGCCGTCGAGCATGGTACGCACACGTTGCTCGTCTTCGCTACGGAGACGCCCCAGTTGTCGATGCTGATAGAGGAGATAGGCAGTGATCCATAAACCGACGATACCGAGGGTACGATTGAAGAGGTCGGTCGTCAGGTCGTCGGTCGGAAGATGGATCGCGAGTTTGGCCGTAATCAGCACGGTCCATCCCCCGACGGAGAACAGGAAGACGCGCCTGGAATAAAGGCCCGAAACAGGGATGGCGAGCAGAAAGTACGGCAGCCACGTGGCGAAACCGAATTCAAATTGAAGGTCCGCAAAGAAGATGAGTCCCGTCAGGATGACGAGGATGACGGTCGTGGTAGAACGGGCGGGTTGTCTTTCCCTCGGCATAGCGTTCGGATGATGCTGTGTCGTGCGACTGAAGCGATGGGCCGGGCTCACTTGGAGTATAACGGCGAGTGTGCAGGGCCCCTAGCATCTCTTGAAATTTGAGCAGGACAGAACGGGGCGGGGGAATGGAGATGTCACGAAGGGAGCGGTCAGATCGACTGTGGCGACCAGCCGGGCAACCTAGGTCAGTGCTTAATAGGCGTCCCGCGCACAACGAAAGCCGGTTCCCGAAGGGCGGCTATCCATCGTCCCCCAGTCGCGATCGGTGGTACGCAGGCTGATGGCTGGCTTCAGCCAGGACCCGCCTCGCATGGCCTTAATGGCGCCGCGCTCAGGACCTTGCGGGTCGCTGACCGGCGCCGTGCGGTAGTAGTTGGGGTTGTACCAATCCTGTACCCATTCGGCGGCATTCCCGGCCATGTCCAAGGCCCCATAGGGGCTGGCGCCGGCAGGAAAGCTGCCGATCGGCAAGGTCAGTATCTCGCCCTTGAGGCCCTTCTCTTTGGAGATGGCTGCTCCAACTCCTTTGATCCAGAAGGCCTCCCATTCCGTACTGTCGGTAATCTGCACGGTCCGTTTGGCCCAATAGCTCGCGCTATTGCCTTTCTCGAAGTCCCATTCGTTGCCCCAGGGGTACGTTCGCCCGTCGGTCCCTCGCGCCGCCTTTTCCCATTCCGCTTCCGTCGGCAATCGTTTCTCGGCCCAGCGGCAGAACGCGACGGCATCGAGCCAGCTCACATTCACGACGGGGTGCCGTTCGATGCCGGGCAACGGCGCATTGTGGTCCCACAATGTCGAGGCCGGGGCGGCGTTGGCGGGAGCTTGGGAGCCGGTTGCTTGCACGAACTGTTGATAGGCGGCATTCGTGACTTCGTACCGATCGATCCAGAATGCACTCACGTAGACCAGGCGGAGGGGATGCTCGTCCGGAAGGCCGTCGCTGTCGGCCGCAGTTCCCATCATAAATTCGCCTGCCGGGACCAGCACCATGTCGTCAAGAAGAGGGGTGCCGAGAGCCGATGGCTGATGGCCGATGGTCAGAAGGAGGCAGAGTGCAACAAGAAGCAGACGCATCGATCCCGCCAAGATCATGGCTTTTTCAGGTTGCAGGCTTTGGCGACGCTGTCACGGTATTTCATCCACAACGTGAGTCCCTGCGCGACACAAGCCAAGACCGCATTTTGCCGGCTCTTGGTTTCGGCATAGTTGACCACCATGGTGTAGGCGTCTTGGCGGTGCCCGGCTTCGACCTTTTGATGCGCGCGAATCAAATCCATGTTCCGCCTATCGATGCCATGGTGACGAATGAGGGGATGGGCGTCGACATAGGCCTCAATCTCTGCGTCGGTTTTTGGCTTGGATGGTTCCTGAATCTCCTGGCGATCTTTGATACTGCCCTCGACAAACACTGCCAGGGCGGCTGCACCGACGACCCAATCGCGGCTGGCCGTGACCTTCTCCAGCCACGTGCGGTACCGTGCGCTCGCAGGAAGAAGTTTGGCAGCCTGAAACGCTTCGCTGTCGAAGCCCAGCCCACGCATCATCTCATTGAACAATTCAGGGTGGGACCGGCCGAAGGAAAGGCCGCCGGTATCTTCCTCGTAAATATTTTCCGCCAACATCCGTCGGACGTCGGACGGCGGGTTCTGGCCATGTACGCGGGCCAAGAACACGGGAAAGTCCCGAACATAGACGAGAAATTCCTGCTGGTAGTGAAGCTTCAGTTGGGCTTTCGTGATTCCAGGCCCCATGATGACCGGCCAAGCCCAGTGGTGCTTGCGGTCCATGACGGCCAACAGGCGCTCCAGAAATTGGGTTCGGATCAATCTGTTCTGTGCCATGCCTTGCCTTCCTTCTTTCTCACTGGCTACAATCAGCCACCGATCATATGAAACCCATTACCATTCAAGACTCCGACCAGATTCTCAACTTCCTTGCCGAAGTGGCGTTGCGTGGCAAGGGGTTTACGACCGACTGCCTGTTGGACTATGTCTTGGACGAAGGATTTACGGAACCGATCTATCTCAATGCCTCGGGTGAGGATCCGGATGCGTTCTACAAAGACCAGCCCCAGGCCTGGGCGATCTATCAAGTGCGCGAGTGGAAGCGAGTCTTGACCGTGTCCGGGGGCGCCGGGAAGGACCGGCGCGTGCAGATTACCGAGACCCCCTAGCCCGTAGAGATCAGGCTCTCGACGACGCCGAGGAGCGTAGACTCTCACCCGATCGCCCCTCGCTCACGACCGGCCGTTCGCATCCGAAGTGATGGGTGTCGCAATAAACGTCTCCGCGGGCGGCCGTGGTGTTCCCATAGGGCAGTGTATTAACCATCCGACATAATTGCAATGAATCGCGCACTGTCCACCAGCTGACAGACCGGTTCCTGGCAAGCCTGGCCCATCAGGCGCGATGAACCGCTCACCGGGAGGTCGACAGTGATGCAGCGAAACACCCGTTCGAGTTCTGCGAAGCTGGTGACTTTGTGCGAGCCGGGGGATGTCGGCGAACTGGCACTCATCAAGAGCCTGCTTGACGGCAACGGCATTCTCTATGTCGTGCATCACGAGCACATCGGGGCGCTGTATCCCGGGGTATCCTTGTTGTGCAGCCGGGTGATGGTGGCAGAGGGTGAGAAGGAGCGGGCCGAGATTCTCTTAAGCCGCCTCGCTCTTCAGATTCGTGAAGCGACTGAGGAGACGGAATGACCGCTAGGAGGTTGCTGAAGAACTATCTGTGAGCCAACTTGATAGGAAAGGTAGCACCTGGCTGCGGTGTCTATCGAAGTGTCCGCAGGGTGTTCAAAAAGGCCGTCCAGCAAGGCCGCAGCGAATGAAGGGCCGAGGCGTCATATTCTTACCCGCCCCACCCGCGCCTGCCGAGACAGGCTCCTTCCCATGCGCGGTACGTTGAGGGTCTGAATGATGCGAGAACGATGCTGGCGGTCCTTTTCAACGCCCTGTTAGGGGTGACCCTTAGGCTTGACCATCTCGGGAGCAGAGGGGAGTGGCAGGCGCACATCCGATCCCGAAAAATGCCCGCCGATTAACTTCCCTTCTTCGAAATAGAGATAGCGGTGTTTGACCACTGCTGGGCTTTCCCAATCCTCAAAAACCCATTCTTCACGCCGCAGACCGTCGCTGGTGTGCGACACGTTCATCGTATTCGGTGAACCCCAGGCCTTGAGGACCTGTTGGCGGTCCATGCCCACCATCACACGATGGCCTTCGATGTGCTTGGAAAAGTCGGGATCCAGCCAGCCGGGTACGAAGCGAAAGGCGATCAGGCTGACGACGAAGAGTGCCAGGAACGTATGGATAATGATCCGGACCGGCCGTTGGCGGATGAAGGGCGTGGGTTCCGCCTTCGGAGGTATGGGGGAAACGGGAGTGGCAGAGGCTGTCTGATCAGTCACAAATATCCTTCCGTCATCGAACCGTCGAGAAGACCACAGGCACGTCCGCATGCTAAACAATCGTTTTTCAGTCCGTCAAGGGATCGGAAAGGCCCATGGCGCGAGCACTTCCCGACTCTGGGCCGGACTCCGACCTGCTATGCTTGAGTGAAGACTGGTGGAGGAGCCGACTATGGGACAATCGTTCCGGGCTAAGACTCGACGTGCGGCGTGGCTCATGGCAGGGTTCTGTCTGATCTGGCAGGCCGGGACTTGCGTGGAGGCGGGTGGTCTCTATGTCTACACCGATGCGCAGGGGCAAGCCGTGTTGACTGATAACCTGGAGCAGGTGCCGGCTGAGTATCGCGGGCGCGTACGGACGGTCGCCAGCGGGGAGTCCCCGGCATCCGGGGCGACCACGTCAGGGACGGACACGATGGTGCGTAGGTCCTCGGCTTCCTCAGGAGTGTTGGAAGATATTCTGGCGGCGGTCGCGCAAAAGGTTTCATCGCATCCGATCAAGGGACTTACGCCCCATCAAACTGCGGTCGTCATCGTGGCGGGTGCCTGCGGGGTGATGCTGCTGGTCTTGATGGTACTCAGCTCCAATCCTGCCGTGCGCCTCCTGTGCAAATTCCTGCTGGTGTTGGTCTGCGTGGCCGCGGTGTACCAGATGTATGTTAGGAACGTGCCGTCGGCTGGTGGTATGGCCGGTTCTTCACAGCAGGTATCGGAGCCGGCAACGGGGAACATCATGGGGCAGATGAAAACCAAGACCGAGCAGAGTTATCGCTTGCAGGACGAACGAACAACTCGCCAGCTGGATCAAGCCGAACAATCCACCCGGTAAAGCTTGCTAGTCCGCATATTTGGGAACCGGGATCTTCCTTACCGCCGGTGCGGGTGGCGGCTGTTGCGCAAAGGCTTTGGAATAGGGATTGAGGACAGGGTCATGCGTGTTTCGCAGGCGCATCTTGACCAGCGGCAGGCTCTGGGCGCTGATCTCCATACGATCGATGGGGGCCTTCGACGTCAGCGGATCGGGTAATCCCTGCAGAGCGAACATCTGAAACGCGAGCGACCAGTCGAGTGAGTCCTTTCCCTTTTCCTTCACAATAAAGCGTGCGTCTGCCGAGGGAGTCCCGGTAAAGAATAACAACATGATGTTGGATCGGAAGACCGGCGCGGTTGTGTCATCAGACGGCTTGAATTCCGGGACGAACTCGGGAATCTTGTTCAGCGGTACCGGAGGCGTGAATTCGATATCCACGAGACGAACGAAGAGCGGCCGCTGCTCGTTGTGGTCATTCGGATCAAAAGTGTAGCTGAACGAGTAACGAACGTCGACGCCGTCACGTTTGAAGGTATAGACGTCTTCTCCGTTTTCGGGCGACACCACCTTCTTGAAGTACTGATCCCAATCCCCGATCGGATAGTAGGTGAAGACACGCAAAGCGGACTTGCGGTCCCGCACGGCCTGCGGCAGACCGAGTTTCGCGTGCAGTTCGGTTTGTGTGAGCCCGAGGTACCCATCGTCAAAATAGGGACCGGCCCAGGTGGGAGCGAGTCCCTGCCGGACGAAGCTCACGCAGAAGAGAATCACGATGAACAGGCGGGTGACTGTCTGATGCGCCATAGGGGTGACTCAGGCTCGAGCCAGACAATGTGCGGCATCGTATCGGCCAGGGTAGTCAATGTCAAGGTACGGAACCAGCAATGACTTGCCGTAAAAAGTCCGTTCCCGATATGATGACCGCTCCATTGCGAGTCATCGAGGCAGTCGACTGTACGCCTGGCACTCGGTGACAGAAAGACATAGGTAGTCATGCCGGAGCCAGAAATTCGCGACCTGTTGCGAGAGCGCCTCCTGATTTTGGATGGTGCCATGGGCACGATGATCCAGCGTTATAAGCTGGACGAAGCCGCGTTTCGCGGGGAACGCTTTAAAAATTGGAATAAAGATCTCAAGGGCCACAACGATCTCCTGAACGTTACCCAACCGGCCGTCATCGAGGAGATCCATCGGCAGTATCTCGAGGCCGGGGCGGATATTGTCGAGACGAATACCTTTAACTCTCAATCCGTGTCGCTCGCTGACTACGGCATGGACAACCTGGGGTATGAGCTGTCGAAAGCCGGCGCCGAATGCGCCCGGCGGGCCGTGGTGCAAGTCATGGCAGCCCAGCCGGCACGCCGCTGTTTTGTCGCCGGTGCGATCGGCCCGACGACCAAGACATCTTCAGTCTCCACGGATTCCAATGACGCGGCGGCTCGCGGTATCACCTATCAAGAATTGGTGCGAGCCTACGGCGATCAGGTGCGGGGCTTGCTGGACGGCGGAGTGGATGTGCTGCTGGTCGAGACCATCTTCGACACCCTGAACGCCAAGGCGGCATTTTTTGCGATCCAGCAACTGTTCGCGGAAGGAGCGCGACAGGTGCCTATCATGGCCTCCGTGACCTTCATTCAGGCTGGAAGCAATCGCGGGTTTTCAGGGCAGACGGTCGAAGGGTTCTGGAATTCCATTTCGCATGTTCCATTGCTCAGTGTGGGAATGAACTGTGCGTTGGGGCCGAAGGAGATGCGGCCGCTGATCGAAGAACTGTCGCAAATTGCGCCGATCGCCGTGAGCAGTCATCCCAATGCAGGGTTGCCCAATCCTTTGCTCCCGACAGGATTTCCTGAAACCCCAGAGTCGCTGGCGCCGCAGTTGCGGGAGTGGGCCGACAACGGTTGGCTGAACATCGTGGGCGGCTGTTGCGGGACGACACCAGACCATATCCGTGCGATTGCCGCGGCGGTGCGGGGACTGCCTCCCCGGCAGTCCTCCAAGGTCGAGCCGTTCCTGCGACTCAGCGGTCTCGAAGCGCTGACCGTGCGGCCCGAGTCGAATTTCGTCAACATCGGCGAACGGACGAACATTACCGGGTCACCGGCGTTTTCCAAGCTGATTCTAGCCGGCGACTATGACAAGGCCTTGACCGTGGCGCGCCAGCAGGCCGAAGGCGGCGCACAAATCATCGACATCAACATGGATGAGGGGTTGCTTGATTCCAAGGCGGCCATGGAAAAGTTCCTGCGCCTCCTGGCGGCGGAGTCGGACATTGCCCGCGTGCCGATCATGGTGGACAGTTCGAAGTGGGAAGTCATCGAAACCGGCCTCCAGAATATGCAAGGCAAGGGGATCGTCAACTCGATCAGCCTGAAGGAAGGTGAGGCGAAGTTTCTCGATCAGGCGCGGCTCATTCGCCGCTATGGCGCGGCCATGGTGGTCATGGCGTTCGATGAACGTGGTCAGGCCGACTCCGTGGCGCGACGCATCGAGATCTGCGAACGCTCGTACCGGCTGCTCACGGACCAGGTCGGGGTGCCGCCGCAGGACATTATTTTCGATCCGAACATCCTGACCGTCGCGACGGGACTCGAGGAGCACAATAATTACGCGGTCGACTTCATTGAGGCGACCCGGTGGATCAAACAGCATCTGCCGCTGGCCAAGGTCAGCGGCGGAGTCAGTAATATCTCTTTCTCGTTCCGCGGCAACAACGTCGTGCGTGAAGCGATGCATGCCGCGTTTCTCTATCATGCGATTCAGGCGGGCCTCGACATGGGGATCGTCAATGCGGGGCAGTTGGCCGTGTACGAGGAAATCCCCAAGGATCTGCTGGCGCTGGTGGAGGATGTGCTGTTGAACCGCCGACCGGATGCGACGGAACGGCTGGTCACCTTTGCCGAAACGGTCAAGCAGAAGGGGAAGGCGGTCGTCAAGGACGACGAGTGGCGCACCCGGCCTGTCGAGGAGCGGTTGGCGCATGCGCTGGTGAAGGGGTTAACGGACTACATCGATCAGGATGTGGAGGAGGCGAGGCAGAAGACCACCAGGCCGCTCGACGTCATCGAGGGACCGTTGATGGCGGGTATGAATGTGGTCGGCGATCTTTTCGGGTCGGGGAAAATGTTTTTGCCTCAAGTGGTGAAGAGCGCCCGCGTAATGAAGAAGGCGGTAGCCTATCTCATGCCGTTTATGGAAGCTGAAAAGCAACGATTGGGCACCTCTCGCGCCAACGGGAAGGTTCTGCTCGCGACCGTCAAGGGCGATGTGCATGATATCGGCAAGAACATCGTGGGTGTCGTATTGGGATGTAATAATTATGATGTGATTGATCTTGGCGTGATGGTGTCTTGCGAAAAAATTCTGGCGACGGCCCGTGAGCAGCAGGCCGATATCGTCGGACTGAGCGGGCTGATTACCCCGTCGTTGGATGAAATGGTGCATGTGGCCAAGGAGATGACGCGTCAGGGGTTTGAGCTCCCCCTGCTGATCGGCGGAGCGACGACCAGCAAGGCCCACACCGCCGTCAAAATTGCCCCCGCGTATCGCCACGCAACCGTGCATGTGCTCGATGCGTCGCGTGCGGTCGGTGTCGTGGGCAGCCTGATCAATGAGCAGCAACGGGAGAGCTTCGCCGATACCGTTCGTGCCGATTACGATCGGGTGCGGCAGGCACATCAGGACCGTGGTCCGAAAGTCCTCCGCAGCCTGACAGAAGCAAGGAAGCATCGGCTGCCGACCGACTGGGGGACCATCGATATTCCCACCCCCTCTTTTACCGGCGTGCGCAGCATCGATCGCTTACCATTGCGCGAGTTAGTGCCCTTCATCGATTGGTCGCCGTTCTTTCACACGTGGGAATTACGGGGACGCTACCCCGGCATTTTTGAAGACGCCACGGTGGGTCCAAAGGCCAAGGAACTTTTCGAGGACGCGCAGGCGTTGCTAGAGGAAATCATCCGCGGTGAATTGTTGACCGCCCGAGGCGTGTACGGATTCTTTCCTGCTCATAGCGTGGGCGACGATATCGAGCTGTACAGAGATCAGGAGCGCCGGGACGTCCAGGCCACCTTTCATACCCTCCGACAGCAGATGGACAAGCCCGCCGACCAGTTCAACCTGGCATTGGCAGACTTTATCGCCACAAAAGAATCTCGACGAGCCGACCACGTGGGGGCGTTTGCGGTCACCGCCGGCATCGGTGTTGAGGCGCTTTGCGCGAAGTACGAAAAGGATCACGACGATTACAACTCCATCATGACGAAGGCGCTGGCGGACCGGCTGGCGGAAGCCTTCGCCGAATGGCTGCATAAAAAAGTCCGACTTGAGTGGGGATATGGAAAGGCGGAGGACCTCACGCACGAGGACATGATCCGCGAGCGGTATCGCGGTATCCGTCCGGCTCCCGGCTATCCTGCTTGTCCGGACCACACCGAGAAGCGGACGTTGTTCGACTTGCTGGGCGCCGAGGCCCGATGCGGGGTTACCCTGACGGAATCATTTGCGATGTTGCCGGCGGCATCGGTGAGCGGGCTTTATTTCGCACATCCGCAGGCCAAATATTTTGCGGTGGGAAAGATCAACCGCGACCAGGTGGATGACTACGCCTCTCGTAAGAAACTACCCGTGAGCGAAGTCGAGCGGTGGCTTGCGCCGAATCTGAACTACGACACCTCTTCGTGAAGCGTATCTCGTCCTTACGCGGCTGGTCCCGATGAAATACGAAGGGTGATCAACGAGGACCGCGACTTTGAGGTTGCGGTTAGGTCTTGACGACTTCGAGGGCCGAGGGGAGGGCAGGGGAGGCGGCTCCTGACGTGACGCTCGCGAGCGAAGTCTTGATCCAGCGGTAACGTTCCTCCGCCCAGGCATTGAACCTGTCCGAGTTTTCAAACACCAATTCCCACGCCTTGGCCGCATCCAGCAGCAAGAGTTGGTGTGGTCGATTCTGTTCGGGGAAATACACCACGAGCACGGCGGAGTTGCCGGTAAGGCTGACATCCGTAAAGACGTGAATCATGGACGCCGCGGGAAGCGGTACGTCGCGCGTGGCTGCCCCGACGAGCGGTTGGTACAGACGGTGAAGCAGCTGCGTGGTGTCTTCGTATGGGCTGGCGGTTCGTAGGAGCCGGGGATTGGGCTTGTCGCCGAATAAATTGTCGGTCAGATAGGTCGCCGCTTCCCATGTCGGCATCATGCCGGATGAGGCGAGATGCTCGCAGAGATAGGCGATCCAATTACGTGGGCGACTTGCCATCATGCCTCATCCTGCTCCTGAGTGGAAGCACGGTGCCGAGAGGCGGAGAACCATTTCGGGTCTGCAAATTGATCGTAGATACGTTTGATATCGTCCATGGAGTTGAAGAAGATATCAAGAAGGTCGGGGTCGAAATGCTTTCCGCGCTCTCTCAGCATGAGGTCTTTGGCATGGTCAAAGTCATACGCCGGTTTGTACACACGCTGAGTGGTGAGGGCATCGAAGTTGTCAGCAATGGCGGTAATCCGTCCTTCTAATGGGATCCCCTCTCCCGCGAGTCCGCGCGGGTAGCCTGTTCCATCGTAACGTTCGTGGTGAGTCCATGCGATGAGCGCGGCGACCTTCAACAGTTCCGAGTCGGAACCGGCTAAAATGCGGTACCCGATTTCCGTATGTTGGGTAATGACCTTGAACTCTTCCGGGGTGAACTTGCCGGGCTTGAGCAGCACATGATCTGGGGTGCCGATTTTGCCGATGTCGTGCATGGGGCTGGCGGTACGGATCAGATCGCATCGATCGGGGGACAATCCGTAGCGGTGAGCCAACAGTTCACAGTAGTGGCTCATCCGTTGAATATGCTGCGCCGTCGAACTGTCGCGAAATTCGGCGGCGATGGCGAGCCGCTGAATGGTTTCTTCGCGAGAGAGGCGCAATTCCTTTTCGCTACGCTCCAGCCATTCGAGGGCCTGCTGTAGTGCAATTGTCCGCGTCCGGACGACTTCTTCAAGATTCTCCCGGTGCATGGCGTTTTCAATTTCCAACTTGCGTCGTCGCAACGCATTGGCCACATTGATCAGCACCTCATTGGCTTCGAACGGCTTGATCACATATCCGAAGGCCCCCATGTCCAGCGCCGCGTTTGCGAGGACAGGGCTATCGAGGCCCGTAATCATAATGACGGCCGTGGTGGCATATTGGGCGAGAATGTGGCGCACGAGGTCCATACCGGACTCGCCCGGCATGTTCACATCGCACAGCACCAGGGCATACGACCCTTTCTCCAACCGTTGACGAGCCTCACGGGATTCTCCGGCCAAGGTGACCTGGTACCCATGGGGTTCGAGGAGATAACCCAACAGCCGGCGAATGGGCTCTTCATCGTCCACGATCAAGATGTTTCGATTTTCGAGGAGTGAAGGTTGGCTGCTCTGTTCGATGACGGTCTGGATGCTCATATAGCTGGCTCGCTAGGTTAAATTGCTCACGCTGTTACCGCAGGGCTAGAATCAGTATCGGTCGCATGGGTACAAGTCTGAAGCACGCGATGGAGCCTACGAGAAATGCACCTTTTGTGCCATTCTATTGTCGCATTGAGGGCCTCTGTGGGTCTACCGTACGTCGCCCCATGGATGCTAGAACTGCTTTGATATTATGACAAGATCCTGTCGGCAACGGATGCGGGCGTTGCGTGTGACGTTTCGGTTGGGTCGTCAACTCTGACGCTGGTCCATTGGTCGTGGTGCAGGATGGGTTCCCCACGGAAAGCCGGTGCGCACCTCGAGGATGGATTATACATCGGTCGTCGGTGAATGCCAGTCGAAACGCAGTTTGGAAAACCCTCGCTCCGCGCGGCCGATTGATTTGCTCTTTCATGCCTCGTTCTCTATAATTCGCTCCTTTAGATTTAGTTTGCGGGAAGGAGTGCGAGTCAATGGGAAGCGGCGCAGGGTTGGGGCGGATCGATGGACGACGGCGGGATCAGATCCGTCCGGTCAAGGTTACGCGAAACTTCATCAAACATGCTGAAGGGTCGGTCTTGATCGAAATGGGTGATACCAAAGTAATTTGTACTGCCTCGGTGGAGGAAAAAGTTCCGCCCTTTTTGAGAGATAAAGGACGAGGATGGGTCACTGCAGAATATGCCATGCTCCCACGGGCGACTCACGATCGGTCTCCGCGAGAATCGGTCAAGGGCAAGCAGGGTGGACGCACGCTGGAGATTCAACGCCTGGTTGGACGTGCTCTGCGCGCGGTGATCGATACCACGCGTTTGGGTGAGCGGACCATCTGGATCGATTGTGACGTCATTCAGGCCGACGGCGGGACCCGCACGGCGGCGATAACCGGCGCCTTTATCGCCCTCTCGGACGCGTTGGTCGTCTTGAAACAGAAAGAATTGCTGAAGAAAAATCCTCTCACGGACTATCTGGCGGCGATCAGTGTTGGAAAGGTCGGCGGCCAGGTGTTGGTGGACTTGGCCTATGAGGAGGATTCGCAAGCGGAGGTGGATCTGAATCTGGTCATGACGGGAACCGGCCGCTATGTCGAAGTCCAAGGTACGGCCGAACGGACCCCATTTGATAAGAAAGACATGGACGAGTTTCTTGACCTCGGGTGGGGGGCGATCCGCGAGCTGGTGGAGATGCAGAAATCATTGATTGGCTCGCTTGGCTGATCATGCAGGTTGTGCTGGCGACCAGGAATCGACACAAGCAGGAGGAGCTTGTCGCCCTGCTTCAGGATTTGAACATCTCCGTTCGGACGTTGGATGATTTTCCCGATGCGCCGGACGTCGTGGAAGACGGCGAAACCTGCGAAGCGAATGCCATGAAAAAGGCAGTGGAGATCGCGCGCTACACCGGATTGCCGGCCGTCTCGGATGACACGGGGTTGGAAGTCGACGCACTCGGCGGACGTCCGGGGGCCTTTGCGGCGCGTTACGCTGGGGAACATGCCAGTTATGAGGACAATTGCCGGAAACTGTTGCACGAGCTTCGTGGTGTCCCGCCGGAAAAACGACGGGCCAGGTTTGTGACGGTTGCGGCTATCGCATTCCCTGCCGGCGAGACTATGTCGGTACGAGGCGTGTTGGAAGGATTGATCGCAGAAGAAGCCACGGGTTCCCATGGGTTTGGATATGATCCGGTGTTCTTCGTGCCGGAGTATCATCAGACCTTGGCTCAGCTGTCACCGGACGTGAAAAACCGGATCAGCCACCGTGCCCGGGCCTTTGCACAGGCCAAGAACCTGCTGCAGCACATGATGGTGGAACGGAATTCAGTCGGGGCGTAGCGCAGCCCGGTAGCGCGCCTGCTTTGGGAGCAGGATGTCGGAGGTTCAAATCCTCTCGCCCCGACCAAATCAATCGACGTGAGGCGTGAAACGTAGGGGATAGTCGATTGTTTCTTGCCTCATCGTTCACCCCTTACCCTTGACGCCTGACCCCTCACGAGTTTCCAACAACGCGCCCGTAGCTCAGTCGGATAGAGCATCAGCCTTCTAAGCTGAGGGTCGCTGGTTCGATTCCAGCCGGGCGCACCACGAAATCAACGACTTAAGAAAGCATGCGAAGTCGAAAAACACCCCTCTAGAAGCAGTGTAGAAGGAAGGTCGAAAAGAAGAGGCGAGGTTTTCGGCCTCGCCTCCCTCGGCTGCTCTTCTCTGCAAATTCCTTTACACGATCCTCCGATTCGACGCCAGCCCCAGCATCATTCCTCGATCAACTTTCCTCGACCGTTGCTTTCCCCACTCATTTCACAACGCTTTTCACGACAGGGTGTCTACGTATGCTTTCCTCTACCTTGCCGGCATCCATCGATGGGCGTAGGATCGGGGCCGAAATTGTTGAACAGTTTTGCACGGTCGTCGGAAAGATGCCCGTGCATCATTCGGTCCATGCCGATTACTCCGAAAGCAAACGGTAGAAAACGGAGGGACAATCCATGACTTTTATCAAGCTTACTAATCATTATGTCAATATTGACTATGTGCACTACGTTGAGGATCATATGACACATTGTACTGTTTATTTCGGAAGTGGTTCGCGAGATCATAACCTCACCTTCAAGAATGATTCAGAGGAGTACCGGGCACTTTCGCACCACATTTTTGCGAACGCGCTAAAAGGTGGGCCAAGATCCTGAAATAGATGTAGAGCGGGCATGACCTGGACCACCTCCAAGCCCACCGTTCCCGGCTGGTACTGGTACAAAGAGGCCGGGAAGAATGTGGGCCTGCCTATGCCAGCATCGGTATTCGGAAACTCCATTCTTTACGCCTGTCGTTATGGTCCGCATGAGTTGTTGCAGTTTCGAGAGGCACATCGGTTGGATGAATGTCCAGGCTTGTGGTGGGGGCCGGTGAGTGTGCCGGAATGAGTCAGAACGGCGGTCGTTGGTGCTGGTAAACAATCGAACGGAAGGCAATGCGCCGATCACCATTCAGGCGCTGAGGGATCGGCTGAGAGAAAAGATTCCTGGATAATTTCGATACTGATATAAATGGGCAGGAAGAAGGACGATCAACCATGACGGACGATTATTCTCAAAGGAAAGTACAAGTCATCCGAGAATTTCTTGAGGCGGAATATAAAACCCCTTATACCGTAGAGCCAGTGTTACCGAGAAGAGATCCATTAGCCGACACTAAATTTAAAATTATTCTCAATAATCAAATTGAACGCACCCTATCGGTCTGCCCCGCCATAGTGCTGGACAGCCATCCCACTCCAGACCAACTGAAGAAACTCCTCGTGTCGCAGGGGATTATGGAAAAGATCAAATCATCGGCAGAATCTCGAATTTGCCATGCGGACTTAGGAACCGATGAACCACAGTATTCGAAACCGATTAGGGCGGTACGTGGAATCACTTGAAACGGAGCTTCGAAGAATAATGAGTAACCTGTACCGGAAAGATTTCGCCGGATTTCTTGCTGCAGAATTACCCCCGATGAACGATACAGGCGGCTTCCCTCGATGCTTAGTGGAGTACCGAAAGAAAGAGAGTTGGGATAATGGAATTCAGCGTTCCTGTGTCTCGGTGCACCGCTTTGAAGGTCCTATCGGACAGTTTGGGAAAACTCACTCTTATGTTATGAAGGGAACCAAAGGACAGTATGATCTTGTCGCGGGGGACAATTTTGCCCCGGACGGGGCGATGGG
The DNA here is from genome assembly GCA_023248215.1 of Nitrospira sp. Taxonomy (GTDB): domain Bacteria; phylum Nitrospirota; class Nitrospiria; order Nitrospirales; family Nitrospiraceae; genus Nitrospira_A. The sequence continues at coordinate 34,929 of JAHFEW010000014.1, read as the reverse complement.
GCCGCGTTTGTCCGTTATTGACATTGATGATAATGCGAGTACTACAACGGTAAGACTAACTCTTCCTCTCAGTGAGACACTGGACTCGCCGGCCGTCAATCAGAATGATGATGGGCGCTTAGAACTGTTTGTGCTCGGCGGGAACCGGGGCATCTGGCATAAATGGCAGACGGCGCCGAATGGAGGGTGGACGCCCGAGTGGATCTCCCTTTGAGTGGTGATCACGCTAAGCAAAACGACATCCATACCAACGCTCGTCAAAGGGTGCGTACGGGGTGCGGTTCGTGTCCCTTCCTGGCTATAGCACTCTCATGCGATCATTGCATTCGCTCAGTATCCTTGCGCCTATGGCAATGTATCCTCCTCATCATATAAAACTACGGATCTGGGGGCTACAGGTTTAAGTCCTGTCGGGCGCACCACGACCATTCTTGTCTTGCCATGCCGGTCCTTTCGCGATATCGAACAGCCCTGATCCTGGTGTGTGGAGCCGTCGCATTGTATGCGCTGCTTGGCTTTGTCGCCGCACCCTACGCAGTCAAGACCTATGGAATCCCAGCATTGTCCGAGCGGCTGCGGCACCCCGTATTCCTGGGTGATGTCACGTTGAATCCGTTCACATTTGCGCTGACCCTGTCGGATTTCGAAATTCAGGAAGCGGACGGGAGGCCGATGCTCGGCTTTCAAGAATTATTCGTGAATTTCGAAGGGACCTCACTCGTCCGTTCGGCCTTCCTGTTCGACGAAATCCGGCTCACCCTTCCGTTCGGCCTCGTGCACATTCAAGCGGACGGCAAACTGAATCTACTGGGGCTTGTCCCTCCGCCCACCGGACAAAATGACCCGCCGGCAGAGGCGCCGGCGCCGGGCGTGAATGCTGAGAGGAAACCTCTACCGCCGGTGGACATTCGTCTCTTGAGCATCCGGCAGGGAGTGATCGAGTTTCGAGACGATTCCAAACGGAAACCGGTCTCGATCGATGTCGTACCCATTGAAATCACGCTTCAGAACTTCAGCACGAGACGAGGAGGCGAAAATGCTTACGCCTTTACCGCTGAATTCGGAGAGGGAGAGATCCTGGACTGGGAAGGGGAATTTCACCTTGATCCATTGGAATCGAACGGGCGGATCTCGCTCTCCAATGTCAAACTGAACACCTTTTGGCCAAGCATCCGCGATCGTTTTCGTTTCGATATCCTGAGCGGGGCGGTGATGGTCGATGTGCGGTATCGCTTCGATATGGCGGTGGCGCCGATCAACGTGCAACTATCCGATGGAAAGATTGTGCTGTCGGATTTTCGATTGGCTGCAGTGGGAGACAGAGATCCGGTAGTTACCATCCCATCATTGGCGCTGGACGCCATTCGGCTGGATCTTCCCAAGCAAGAGCTGGGAGTGCAGACGATTCGTATGACAGGCGCGGACATTCGAACCTGGTTGGCCCAAGACGGGGTGATAAATTTCAAACCGCTCTTCGCACCGGTGGGGGAGGAGGCGGTGGGCGTGCCGCCCGCGTCGAAACCTGTACAACCCTGGGCCGTTGAGGTCCATAAGGTCGAGGTGGCGAAGACACACATTGCGTTCGAAGATCGTAGCCTGACGACCCCTGCGGCATTGACGATCGACGATTTGCAGGCGACGGTCGGCGATATCCATGTACCGTTCAAGGGCCCGCTCCCTGTGACGGCCAGTCTACGCCTCAATACGCAGGGGACGATTGATATCAACGGCACGGTGCAGTTGGATCCACTTCAGGCAGACCTCGCGTTGACTTTGGCACACATCGGTCTCCGCCCGTTTCAGCCCTACCTCGATCGAGCGGCGCAAGTCGACGTGAAGAATGGCGAACTCGAGTTGGCCGGCGAAGTGCGCTATCGAAGCCGTCACGAATCCGAGCCCATGCTGCGTTATAGGGGGCAGCTCGGGGTGAATAATTTGCATCTGGCCGATCGTGCGTCACAGAAAGAATTTCTCGGCTGGACGGCGCTGAGGCTGAACAAGGTGGCACTGGAGGTTGTGCCCACCAAGGTCCAGATCGGAGAGATTGCGCTGCGCGAACCGTCGGCCCGGTTCGTGATCGCCAAAGACGGCTCGACGAACATCGCCCGCGCCATGCACGCGCCTGATCACGGTGCCGTACAGCCAAGCGTGCCGAAGCCGGCCGGGAAAGCGGCTGCCAAGAAAGAGACGACGCCCACTCCGATCACCATCGATGTCGTGACGCTGTCGAAGCTGTCTGCCACGTTTGTGGACGAGTCCATTGAACCGACCGTGACGATCGGGATTCAAGACCTCAGCGGGACCATTAAGGGCTTGTCTTCCAAACAGGTGGCCAAGGCGGAGGTGATGCTGGCCGGGAAGGTCGACAATGTCGCGCCGCTCAAAATCCAGGGACAAATCAATCCGCTCAGCGAAGACGCCTTTACGAATCTCAAGTTCATTTTTCAGGGCGTCGATCTCACTGCTGTTTCGCCTTATGCGGGAAAGTATGCCGGTTTCCCCATCGCCAAGGGCAAGCTTTCACTCGATCTCAAGTATCAGGTCTCGAAGAAACAACTGGCCGGGGAAAACAAGGTGCTGCTCGATCAATTCACGTTCGGAGAGAAGTCCGATAGCCCGGACGCAACAGGTCTGCCTGTTCGTCTGGCGGTGGGTTTGCTGAAAGACCGGCATGGCCGGATCGATATCGATATGCCGGTGCGAGGAGACTTGAACGAGCCGGATTTCAGATACGGCCGAGTCGTGCTCAATGCGTTGGTCAATTTGATCACCAAGGTGGCGACGTCTCCGTTCGCAGCACTTGGAGGGCTCGTTGGGGGCGGCGGAGAAGACCTGCAGTTTATCGAGTTTCAGGTCGGCGCTGAAGCACTGGAGAGTGCTGGACAGCAGAAAATCGAATTGATCGCCAAAGCGCTGCTGGAGCGCCCGGCCTTGCGTGTAGAAGTCATCGGCGCAGCCGATCTCAAGCGAGACCGGGAGGCCCTGGCCCTGCAGAAAATGAGCGCGGAGGTGCAGCGACGCTTTACGAAAGGTGGTACGAAAAATCTGCAATCGGTCTTGTCGCAGGAACGCGAATTCGAATTCTTAAGTGATCTCTATGCTGAGAAATTGGGGAAGCAACCCACGAAGCGGGAAGAGGCACAGGGAGGAAAAGTCGTCGAGCGGGTGCTGACGGTCGACGAACTGCGACAGCAATTACTTCCGGCGATGACCGTCGAGGAATCGGAATTACGATCGCTGGCGCAAGGCCGCGCGAAAGCGATTCGTGAGCAACTGATTGCGCAAGGTCGGTTGCCGGAGGAGCGCGTGTTTCTCGTCGAGGCGGAATTGACCAGTTCAGAAGGAGAAATGGTCCGAGCCCGGTTGAATTTGACGGGGAATTGAACGGTCTGATGGGTGGGCTAAGTTTTGGACTGGTACCGCATCCGGGTGCCGTGCAGGAGCGACAGCTCAATCTCGCTCGCACTCAACTCGACGGGGAAGTAGGCCCCAGAGATCTTGGCCGCATTGATGCTGGCTCCTTCGAGCCGGGCATGGCGGAAGTCGACCCCTCGAAGATCGGCCTGCCGAAAATAGGACTCGCTGAAATCCAATCCATCGGCTTCGAGCCCGCGCAGGTCAAGGCCTCGTAAGTCGCATCGAGTCAGGTTTACCTGTTCGCCTCCGGCCCGCTTCACATTGAATTCCTTGATGCACCCTTCGCGGAGCAAACGATACATCGGATCGTTGGAGATTCGTAGTCCGGTGGGGGTTGGTTTTGTGTTCTCCATAGGCCTCCTCTGGTCTCTGAGTTCCTTATCGGGTGGATGAGGGAAAACTTGAGCGTGCCGGACCGGTCGTCGGTGCGCGAGCCATGGCGCCAGTGGTCCCCTCGCGGGCATCTTCCGCTTGCACCAGACTCCTGAGAAACGGTACTCTGAAGGGCGCATTCATCCTTATCGCATATTGCGTATCACCACATCCGGCCGAATGGCGAAGGAGGGAATCATGGGACTACGACTTGGCGACGACGCCCCGAACTTTACGGCGGAGACGACCGAAGGGACGGTCAATTTTCACGAGTGGTTGGGAAGCGGGTGGGGCATTTTGTTTTCACACCCTAAGGATTTTACGCCGGTTTGCACGACGGAGTTGGGCTACATGGCGAAAATCAAAGGGGAATTCGATAAACGTGGAGTGAAGATTCTGGCCATCAGCGTGGATCCGCTGGATTCGCATCGCGGCTGGACGAAAGATATCAATGAAACCCAGAACTGCACGGTGAGTTACCCCCTCATTGCAGATCCTGAGAAAAAAGTGGCCACGCTCTACGACATGATCCACCCGAATGCTCTGGATAATATGACGGTGCGGTCCGTGTTTGTGATCGGGCCGGACAAGAAAATCAAGTTGATGCTGACCTATCCGGCCTCCTGTGGGAGGAACTTCGACGAATTGCTGCGCGTGGTGGATTCCCTGCAACTGACGGCAAAATACAAAGTGGCGACACCGGTGAATTGGAAGGATGGGCAGGATTGCATCATTACCCCGGCGGTCAACGATGCTGAAGCCAAGACCCTGTTTCCCAAAGGCTTCAAAGCCGTGAAGCCTTATCTACGATTCACCCCCCAACCCAACAAATAGCGCGCTTCGCAAGTGGGGGAAAAAACGGGGAGCCGGCCAGAAGGCCGGCTCCCCGTTTCGTTTTGATGCAAATGAGGGGATCAACATTGTGCACGAGAAGAGGGGCGGCGAGCGAGGATGTTATCCGTGGACGGTGGAATTGTTACTGAACCGCGCGCGCCCAGGCCCACGAGAACGATGAGTCCGACTCCGAATAGAAGGATCGTGGCAGGCAACGGCACCGACTTCAGGGTGTCGAGGGAGCCGACCAAGGTTTCTCCGTTGGTAAAGGCGAGCGTCCAACGGTTCACATTGAACGAGTTGAGACTCGGCGCCTGGTTGCCCGGTAAGGCCACGCTGCTGAACGCCATCCCTGTCTCATCGGCAAGATTCATGGAGAACAACGAAGGCGCTAAGCCCTTCACCAAATTTCCCGCCACTCCTAGGTTGACGGAGTAGAGCGCTGGATTGCCGCTGCTCAAGGTCGTCAGGTTCGTTCCCCCACCTGCAGCATCGCTGCATAATTCCCGATGGAGAGGTTCGAATTGGCGACCGATCCGTTGTACAGCTGGATTGGCAACCCGGACGGCAGCAATCCGGCCGTCGCCGTATCGACCGTGTAGGTGCCCGAGAGTTTCAGCCCGGAATTGAATCCATCCGCGCCGAGTCCACCGGGAGTAAAGAGCGTGCCCTGCACTCCGCTGACGTTCCCGCTGAATTGGGAGGTCACGAGTGCGGCTTACGGCCTGGGTGACCTCCCAGGCCGTAAGAACTGATCCCGCACCCATGATCAGTAAAGAACCCCGCCCTTCCGGGCGGGGCTTTCTAGAAGAGGTCCAATTGTTCAGCCCCTCTCTTCTTCGCCTCATGAAACCGAATGTACTTCTTGATCACATCGGCTGTCACTTTGTCACCCACCGTCCGAACAACATACCCATCTTCCCAACACTCTCCGCCCCACAGCTGCTTCCGGACCTCCGGAAACTCCTCCCGAATCTCCTTGGCGCTGACCGCCTTCAGCAGCCCCACCACCGCGCCGATCGAGTACTTCGGCGGAAAACTGAGAAACAGATGGACATGATCCTTGTCCACCTCCAATGCCTCAATCTCAAATCCGTGATGCCCCGCAATCTCGCAAAACAGTTCCCTGACCCGCTGCCGAATCGCCCCTTGCAACACCCATTTCCGATACTTGGGCGCCCACACCAGATGATAGCAGGTGTCGTACACACAGTGGCTGGCTCGTCTGATGGCCATGCCACTACTCTACCGGATCGCTGCTGCCTCCGGCAGCACGCATTTTTCATCCCCGCCCTTCCGGGCGGGGCATTCAAATGCGATTTTTCGTAAACAGAGTGACAGACTGAGAAAATGTCTCATCATCGCGACTCCTTCCTGACTGAAGTATTTGAACCGGGAATTTTCGATCTATAAGAATCATGTCGACATGTCAACGCGTTCTGGCCCATTCTTATACCTATTACATAAGAATACTAATAAGTACTACAAGTGAGCATAATGAGTAACGCAGAAATAGGCAGGTATCGCATGGCGACACAGATCTGCGCCGTTCCTGGAACTCTGTACGGTACGTCAACCGTTGAGGAAGCGAGAGAAGACGGACGGGTCAGACCAGCAAAAGCCCCGCGTGACGGATTGTGTGCCAGGCGCGGGTGTTACTGAATCGATCGAAGCCTCGTGTGCCGGCGACGGGAAAGTGTTCCCGTGCTTCGGCGAGGCGTGGGTATTCGTGGGTGGTCCGGTGAGGTCCCGGAGTTGACTGATGAAGAAGCGAGATCAACCAGGTGGCGTGACGCGGTGAGAGGGTGAGGGAGAAATCCTCCACACGAGTCGGCAGAATGACTCGGCTTCGCGTCGCTCCTAGCGGGGTCACCAGAGGAGTACTGCCGATCCAGACGCAGCGTCGTTCGGCGCTGAGAGTTGTAGCTGAGGGAACGGCCAGCACCGTTTTCACCCAGGTCCGTGCTACCCGGGGCGGTTTGACCGCATGTGAGAACCATCGTTGTACCGGCAGGTCGAGCCCGGCTTGTTCGATATAGTTGAGCAGCGCCGCACGTAACCCTTCGCCGAGCCAAGCCGGGCAGGTAGCTGTGGGATCGGCATGCCGGAGATCGTTTTCGGCAAAGCCTCCGAATGCCGGTCCGAGAATGGTGATTCCTTCCGCGGCGGGGTTGAGCCCGATGGGACTGTGGGCCGTGGCCGTGAACTTGTGCCAAAAAGCGGACTGCAGCAGTTCGTTCACAAAGAGTTGCCGGACGCGCTCCAGCGAATCCACCGTGTCGGCAATCGTCTCGCCGGGACAACCATACATCAGATAGGCATGCACCAGAATGCCGGCCTGGCGAAAGGCGGCCGCAACCCTTGCCGTCTGGTCCACGGTAATGCCCTTCTTCATCCGTTCGAGCTGACGGTCGGATGCCGCTTCGAGTCCGGCAGTGAGGGCAATGCAGCCGGATGCCGCCAGCAGCCGGGCCAGGTCAGGTGAAAAGGCTTCCTCGAACCGAATGTTGCCCCACCAGGAGATGGTCAGCCGCTTCTCCAGCAGTCGAAGGGCAAGGGCTTTCAGCGCAGCCGGGGGGGCGGCTTCGTCGACGAAGTGAAAGCCCCGTTGTCCTGTTTCCTGAATGAGGGCTTCGATCCGTTCCACCAGCAGGTCGGTCGGAGTCGGTTCATAGCGCGCGATATAGTTCAGTCCCACATCGCAGAAGGTGCACTGTTTCCAGTAGCAGCCGTGCGCGACGGTCAGCTTGTTCCAGTGGCCTTCCGACCAGAGCCGGTGCATGGGGTTCAGACTATCGAGAATAGAGAGGTAGTGGGTCAACCGCAGGCCCGCATAGGTCGGCGTACCGAGCTCCTGCATCGACAAGTCGGGTTCGGTGCTGCCGTCCCGAAATGCGACCTTGCCGTTCGTGAGGAGAAACGTCCGGCGAAGTAAGGTATTCGGGCGCCCGCCGGCCAGGTGATCGAGGAGACAGAGGAGGGGGCGCTCGCCGTCGTCGAGCGCGACATAGTCGACGTACTGGAACAGGCGAGGGTCTTCCAGCCGTCTCAGTTCGGTATTCACATAGCCGCCACCGAGGACCAAGGCGATATCTGGCCGTTGGGTCTTGAGCGCTTGAGCAATCCGCAATGCGCCGAAGAGATTGCCAGGAAAAGGGACAGTCAGGCCGACGACGTCGGGGCTGGAGCGGTCGATATGCGGCCAGAGCGTTTCCAGCAACAGGTCGTCGGTGAGGCTCAATGGTTGAGCGAGCGCCTGCTCGATGTGGTCGAACGAGGAGGTGGCCTGCGTGATCTGTTCGGCATAGCGGTTCAAAAATAAGTGGGGCGCGACGGTCTCGTGAAGCAGGTCCGTAAGATCCTCAATGTACAGGGTGGCACGATGACGGGCCTGGTCTGACGGCGATGACGTGGCCCGGCCATTCCCCTGGTGGTTCTGGGCGGCAAAGCGGGGACCTTCCGGAAGGAATCCAGGCCGGGCAAGGTGCGGCGCGAGCATGGGATCCTGGCCTTGGAGAAACGCGATCACCGGTTCGATCGTTGCGAGATAGGCGTCTTCAAGCGCCAGGATTTGTTGGACCTCTCCACGCCATGACCGGCCCGCGCTTTTGATGCGTTGAAACGCCTGCGCCAGCCCGGATCGGGAGAAGAGGCGCAGGATCATTTCAAGGCCGAGGTCTGCCTGCGCGGCCTCATAGCCACGGGAGCGTAGGAATCCTGTCAAATGGGCGGTCGAGGGATAGGGCGTATTCAGTTGTGTCAACGGAGGAATGAGCAGCAGCACGCGCGGCAAGGCCATGTGAGGGAAATACCATAACGCACGGCATGGCTGCCAGCTGTCCGGTCGAGCTCACGTGGCCGTTTCTTCACGAGCGGTACGCATGGAGGATTGAATGAAGTAGCCTGTCCACCGTTTGAGATGAAAATATTCGGCCACTGCACAGGGCAATTCGGCGCGAGACATGGCGCGGACGATGGTGGGCTCGGATTGCAGGGAGAGGTCAATGGTGGGGGGAGAGTCTTTCGAGGCGGCTGGATCGTAGATCAGAACAAGCGGCTTGAGACGGATTTCAAAATTGATATTGAGCACGAGCCCGAGAGAGCCATCGGAAAGCGTGACCACGGTCCCCGGGGGATAGACGCCGAAAGTTTGAATCATTGCCACGACAACATCGGGTGCAAACAGGTGCTGTTGATGCTTATACATTCTGGACAAGGCTTCCGCCGGAGAGACAGCCTGCTTCGGATTCGGGTGGTTGATGAGCGAGTCGTACTGATCGACGGCACTAATGATTCTGACGGGAAGGGGAATCTGCTCGCCCTTGAGTTTCTCCGGATAGCCGGATCCATCCAGCCGCTCATGGTGACTGCGGATGATATCCAAGACTTCCTCCGGGAAGCCCGGATATCGCCTGAGCATGTCAATGGCGTGATAGGGGTGCAGATGGTATTCCCTGGTTTCCCGATGGGAGAGGTTGGATCGATTTCTGAGGATACGGTTCGGGATACGCTGCTCTCCGATATCAAGCAAGAGTCCCGCCATGCCGATCAGCTGTATCGAATCCTGCTCGATATCGAAATGTTGCGCGACCATCATGGAGAGGGTCGCCACATTGAGGGCATGCAGGATATTTAAGCTGTCGAGGTCTTCGGGATTGAATGCGCTGGCTACCATGCCGGCAGCTTCGGTATTGGTCAGCAGCGTGCTGAGCCCATTGATCATGACTTTCGCGTTACGCAATCCTTCCGGGGATCCAGTGGCGAGTTCTCTCATCATCTCCGAACTGCGTTGGATTACCTGTCGGTAGGCCTCGGATGCCAGTTCTCCCGCCTGATGGTAGTCGCTGGGGGTCGGGAGGGATCCGTTGCGCGACGGCGATGCCTGGTCGACCAAGGTGGTGTCAGGTCCCGTTTTCGTGGTCGTTTCCGATATCGAAGGGGGTGAGGTGGAGGGAGTGTCCGTCGTTGTGTCCGGGTCTGATTCCCGTGGATACACCAGTACCGTGGCCAGCCCAAGTCCGCAGATGGTTCTGATCTGACCCTGCGAGGCAATCCTGAACGATCGTCGCGGGAACGGGTGCTTGAACCATGAACAATTCAGGTCGACATACATGCCCACTCGGAGAGACTCCGGACTGACGGTGATGGTCTCCGGTGTGCGGATCTTAGGTTGTCCATCTGACTTGCGAGGCAAAGACGTCACTCTCTCTCGTGTGCTCGAACCGCTGGCCTTCCTAAGTATGATAAATCATGGTCTGTATCGGCTGAGAGAGCATGAATCTTGATGGAAGGAGGTGAGCGGGTGGAAGCGAGAGGGCTTATTTCAGATGTGGCCAGGCCGCTTTTTGAGCTCGACCCTGATCCAAGACGCGCACAGTACCGAATGTTAAATATGTCTATATAAATGTGGGAAAACAGTGTGTTGAAATATAGATATAAATAGTAACATTAAGTATGTGCTTGTTATGGGCTGGGCATCTCTTTCTCCACCAGGCGGAGAAACTCCAGGCAGGCGGTGTGTGTTTCCTGTGGCTCCCGGCGTACCTCACTGCCGAGAACGTAAACCAGGTCTTGGCCGTACAACATTGCCATTTCATGGATGCGCGACGAGGTCATTCTCCCTGCGGCGGTTGGAAAGATCGGTAGACATAGGCCAAGTGATCGTCGACAGGATGCCGCAATTTGCCGGCAGTCTGCTTGTGAGATCGGGTACGTCAGTCCAAAAGTGGGGTAGATGGAGATGTCGGCGCCGGCAAGTCTGGGGAGGAGCCCAAAAATGACTGAGGGGGCGAGGCCACTGTCCGGCGATACATAATGGCTCCCGAGAAAGTCTGGGTGCGAGATGAGGGGGAGCGAGACCGAAGGGAGGCTTGCCAGGGAAGCCATGGCGTCAAAGCCCACGAGGCCCGGACAGACGAGAAGGGCGCCAGCGCCGGCTTTCTGTGCCAGGCCGGCTCGTTCCATGAGCATAGGCCAGGGACTGGAAATATGGGGGGCATACAGGCAAGTTTTTCCTGTTCGATGCGAAGCCTCGCCAATGGCTTCCGCGCATCGTGCGATCCGCTCCTCGAATCGGCAGAAGGGGTGGTCGCCAAGGCTCTGGTCGTCCTTGATCAGATCGACTTCACCGAGTGCAAATTGGTGGGCCAGGGCGGCCAGCTGTCGCGGAGAAAGCCCGAGCGGCTTCAAGACGGCGCAGATCAGCGGGCGCCGCGGCACGTGAAGCAGGTCGCGAAGGCCCTGCGATCCGAAGCGAGGGCCGACCATGTGCGCGACCATATCGTCCGGGAGCGACAGGTCCGTGGCGCGGACCTGTCCTCGTAAGCTGGCCATCCCGAATGTCATGTGAAGAAGGGTACTCACGGATCCATCGAGGAGTTCAGTGGGAAAACTTATCACGGCACGGTGGAGCGCAGGGCTCAAGGATTCCAGTTCAATCACTCGGCCCAGCAGCTGGTCCCGAATCGCTCCAGACGGAATGACGTGATCGGCCGCCTCGACGGTCTGTTCGATACAGAGAAGATCCGCACGCTCGTGTGCCTCTGCTGCAGATCCATGAATGTGGTACTCCACTGAAAAGCGCTGCCCAGAAAACCGAACGTCGCTTTCCTGGGTTGACCGTTGCGGCATGCCTGGCACCTCCGAGGTTGCAGTTGTGAGGGGGAGAGGGTACCGTATTTCCGCCCAAGCCGGTAGTCCTTCGGCGCACAGCAGCGCTGTGGGTATGGGCCTGTGCTTCGCGACAAGGAGAACAATGGAGAACAGAGAACAAAAGGGCAATCGGTCTGCGACGCTTTCTCGGGCCGTCGGGTTGTTCGTCCTGCTGATCGCCACGAGCTTGTGGTGTGACGCCAAGGCCGCACAGCGTCTCGTTGACCTCACCTATACGTTTGACGAGACCACGCAGGTCTGGCCGAGCAATCTTCCATTTCACCGGGACTCAACGGTGCGGGGAGGGACGACGACCGAAGCCTGGTACGCGACGGGACAAGTAGCGCTATCGGAACATGCCGGAACCCACATGGATGCTCCCGTTCATTTTGCGCAGGGACAAGCGGGGATCGAGGGTATCCCCGTCGAGCGCCTGATGGGGCCTGCCGTGGTGATTGATGTACGAGCTGCTGTGGCCGGCGATCGCGACTACCGTTTATCGTTGGAAGACATTCAGCGCTGGGAGGCCAAGCATGGCACAATACCGAGCGGCGCGGTCGTTATGATGCTGACAGGGTGGGGCGCCTACTGGAAGGATCGCGAGCGGTATTTCGGCACGGCCACGCCGAATCTTGCTGCGACGCTCCATTTTCCTGGGTTCTCAAAAGAAGTCGCGGAGTTTCTGGTGGCCGAACGACACATCCATGGTGTCGGGATTGATACGCCCAGCATCGACTATGGGGGCTCTCAGGATTTTGTGGTCCACCGGATTCTCAGCGTAGCCGGTCTGTATGGTCTCGAAAACGTGGCGCGACTCGAAGAAGTCCCTCCCTCCGGCGCCACGATCGTGGCTTTGCCGATGAAGATCGCCGGTGGCACGGGAGCTCCCGTGCGTATCATCGCCATTCTACCCTAGCAGGATGGTGAAAAAGGCCGTCAGCTTTGTTCTCGCATCGCTCAGAGGCTCCACGTACCGCAAGGGTACGCCTCGCCCCCTCGCCTCGCTGCGGCCTCGCTGGACGGCCTTTTTGACCATCCTGCGAGCTAGTTCCTCGTCGTCGCATAGGCTGCGCTCTATCGGTATTCGAAAGCACCGACTTGTTTTTAGCAGGCTGCTGGTAATGAGATGAACCCCTACCGGTTGTACAGCGATTTCAATTGTCCCTTCTGCTATGCGATGCATGAGCGCCTCCATGCCCTTGGCGTGATGGATCGAGTCTCCTGGCGCGGCATCCAACATGCGTCCCATCTCCCACTGCCGATGCCGACATGGTCGGGGTATATGGCTGCCGAATTGAAGCTGGAAGTTGAGGCGGTCCGCCGGCTGGCGCCTGAGCTGTCGATTACAGTGCCGCGTGGAAAACCCAATACCAGGCGCGCGATTGCCGCGGCAGCTCGTGCCCTGCAGCTCGATCACGCACGAGCACAGGCTTTGACACGATCGTTGTACCGGTTGTTTTGGGTGGACGGCCAAGACCTTTCCAATGAGGCCGTACTGCAGCAGGAAGCCGAACGCCAGGGTTTCGCTCCGGCGCTCATCGCCGGGGTGGATGCCATTGCGGTCGAGCCTCTGTTGCGCATCTGGGAGAAACAATGGATCGACACGGAACATCAAGGCGTGCCAATTCTGGAAAGGCCGGATCGAGCTGTGTTGGCCGGTCTCATGCCGGTACAGTGGATCCAAAAATTTCTCAGCGAGGGGTAGCACGCGGACGGACCCAGCCATGCGTTAGAGGTCTGGTCGTTTTGACGCAATGCATTCGGCATGCTACGGGTGACTGTCGAGATCATCACCTGCACCTATGACGCACCCGCAGCCGGCTTCTATCACGACAGATTCCCTTCAGGGCATGGTATTGCTCGTGGAGAACGAGAGGGCGCTGTGCGATCTCACCGGCACCATGTTGGAGATGCAAGGCTTTCGCGTGCTGTGAGCCACCAGCGGTGACGAAGCCGTACGAATCTTCGAGGCGGGACCGGAACGGGTCGGGATCTCGAAGCAGATATCGTGATGCCAATCATGTCCGGACCGACGCTGGCTCAACGGCTTCGATCCTTTTATCATGATCTTCCCGTTCTCTTTCTATCCGGCCTGGTGTCGGAGCCCAATTTCGATGGCGTCATGGGCGGGTGGTTTCTTCCTAAGCCCTACACCCCGCGATTACTGGCGGGAAAAATCCACGAACCTTTTGCCTCCTACTACGGCCATTCCATTCCTGCACGATAGCCTTCCTTCTCACTGTCGGAAAGGTTTCCTGGCGCGGGCGTTACGGAAGCCTGCTGCGTGCGACATCTCCGTGGAAACCGCCGAATCTGTTTGTCACGCAGAGCTCCCGTGTTATGAGTGACATGATGCAGACCGGTTCGGTCCTGCCGCGCTGCTCACCCAAAGGAGAGATCAATGCGATCAACAAGAGTGTCGGTGGCTGCGTTGATGTTTAGTTGTTTGCTCTTCGGGGGGAGTCCCTCTGCTGCCCTGGCAGCCGATCCTGCTTCGAGTGCCGGCAAGGCTCCGGCATCGGTGCCCGATGCCTCACAGGCAAAGGAGAAGACCGAGTTCTATGTGAGTCTCTTCATGCAGGGCAGTTTTCCCCTTAATCGTCCGGTAAGACTGCAGGACGACCCCTTCACGAACACCGACGTGCAGGGAGGGCTGGGCGGCGGATTGAAAGTCGGTGTGTTCCCGGCGTTCGCTGGGCGTGTCGTGGGACTGGAGGCCGAATTTTCCGGACTCGACGGAAAGGTCAATGCGCCCATGGCCACAACTGGCGGTGTGACGCGCAGCGCGAATTTCCGCCTCCAGTCCATCAATGCCATGGCGAATCTGTTGCTGCGTTATCCTGGCGAGGTCATTCAGCCCTATATCGGTGTCGGGGCGGGGTTGTCCGGAGGGTTCGCACGGGATTTGAATCTCCAACAGAGCACGATCGGTGTCATCCGTGAGAACGCGGGCGACGGCGCGTTTGCCTATCAGTTTCTCGGCGGTGTGCGCGCGAACGTGAGCGACCGTGTGTTTCTGTTTACGGAATACAAATATTTCGTCGCAAATTATCAGTGGGAAAGTGAACTCGCAAATGGATCACACGGCCCCTCGTTCACGCTGAATTATCGCACGCACATCATTTCGGGCGGTCTCGGGTTCCGCTTCTAAATCCTCTCAAGTCGCATCGCCTCTGCCCCGTTCACGGGGAATTCCTCCCACACCCTTCCATCTGCCTGGGCCGGCATCCCGGCGTCCTTTCGCACTCTCTTTCATCTCTGATTGTTCCTGTGCGGATAGATTGAGGAAACCTCTGGTCGGGAGCAAACTCAGATCGTCGCCCGCTTGCAGTTCAGCGTGGGTGAGGCATAAGATAACGCATCGCCACGCCCGTTCACCTGGCAGCACGGAGGAAAAAGCTGTGTTCTGGGACACGCGGCATCCTTCGCAGAAACCAGAGCGTCTCTGTTCATTCTGCGGCAAGCATCAGGACGCGGTTCAGCACCTCATCACCAGTCCCGAACCATACACCTGCCATTCCTGCCAGACGACGTCTGCGCTGTTGATCTGTGAGGAATGCATTCAGCGCTGTGCCCTGTCCCTGAGCAAAGACACGAATCATGGCACGCAGGGTTCGTCCTCGTCCCTGCCGCTCGTGATCCCCAAGCCGACCGACATCAAAGCGACGCTTGATGACTATGTGATTGGGCAGGATCGCGCCAAGAAAATCCTCTCCGTTGCGGTCCACAATCATTACAAACGTATTGTGAACCGGGAGCGGCTCAAACACGTCGACCTCCAAAAGGGCAACATTCTGATGATTGGATCGACCGGAACGGGGAAGACACTCCTGTCCCAGACCCTGGCTCGCATCCTTCATGTGCCCTTCACCATTGCGGATGCCACGGCCCTGACGGAGGCCGGGTACGTGGGCGAGGATGTCGAGAACGTCGTCCTCAAGCTGCTGCAGAGCTGCGATTACGACGTCACACGCGCCGAGACCGGCATCATCTACATCGATGAAATCGACAAGATCAGTCGCAAGTCGGAGAATCCGTCCCTGACACGCGATGTGTCAGGCGAGGGTGTGCAGCAGGCGCTCCTGAAGCTGGTCGAAGGGACGATCTGCAATGTGCCGCCCAAAGGCGGACGGAAGCATCCTGAACAAGACTACATTCGTGTGGACACGACGAACATTCTGTTCATCGCGGGCGGGGCGTTCGTCGGGTTGGATCAGATCATTGCCCAACGGACGATGCCCAAGCGACTGGGGTTTGGAGCGATCAGTCCCGCAGTCGAGATCGACGGCCACACCGACGTGCTGCGCCGCGTGCAATCCGATGATCTGCTGAAATTCGGACTCATTCCCGAGTTTGTGGGCCGCTTCCCTGTCCTGAGCACCCTGTCAGACCTCGATGTGCCTGCGCTCATTCGCGTCCTGACGGAGCCACGCAACGCGTTGGTGAAGCAGTATCAGGCCCTCTTCGAGATCGAAGGGGTCGAGCTCCAGTTTACCGATTCCGCGGTCAAAGCCGTCGCCCGCCGGGCGGCCGTGATGAAAACCGGGGCACGGGCGCTACGCACGATCCTGGAAGAGGTGATGTTGGACCTCATGTATGACGTCCCGGCGCTGGGCGGGGTGAAATCCGTGGTGATCACGGAAGAGGTCATTGCCGGGATCGGGCAACCGCAGATTCTTACCTGACACTCCCCATCACAAGACAAACCCTCCGTCATCCGCAGGCCTCTTCCCTCTGGTAGAGCGGCACGCGGGACAAACCTACACCTTCCCTCCACGTCTCTCTTGCCGGAGCAAGAGGACGCACCGGGTTGTGCATGTGCCCGGAAGAAATCCAAGATTAGGCTGCGTGCCTGGTTCGTGTTTCGTGTGCGAGGCTTCCGACGGAGCGACCGCCCTCACGAGACGCACCAATCCGCCTCTTCTCAGACTCACTCTCACCCGCCATCGACCAGGCGAGCAGCCACACAAGCGCGATCATCGTTCCGAGACCAATGATCTCGACCATAGGGCACCTCCGTTGACTGAACAACGAAAATCGTCTCGCGGAATGCTAAAAAAGGCCTCCAGCTTTGTTCTCACAAGACACTGCCGCCTCACTATCTCGACGGCGTTCACAAACGTGACGCGCTTTATTCAGCGCGTCGTGAACCTCGGAGGCTCAACGTACGTCCATGGGAACAGAGCCTGTTTCGGCAGGCTCGGACGGGGGGTAAGAAGGACACGCCCCGCCCCCTCGCGTCCCTGCGGTCGCGCTGGACGGCCTTTTTGCGTATCCCGCTTGGTCCTCTCCCCTGGACCCAGACCTCCAGGTCACTGAGCCGTGCGGGCACCAAAATAGATTCCGCAGCCTGCTTAGGCCTTTCGGGTGCACCTATGCAGCCTGACGGGAGCCGGCTGAGGCTTGCCTGACTGCCTCATTCGGCTCCTCGACTCTGCCGCTTGATGCATTGGACGACCCCTTCGTCTTGGAATACATGATGTCTACGCAGACGAACAAGGTTGCCACCATCGCCAAGAGCCATGCCACGATTCCCCAATATATCCCTGACATAAGCCACTCCCTCGCGCGCGAACCGCGCGAGTCCTTTCTCCGCGCGCCTTCACGCCACTATGCCATACGCCGCACTGGTGCGTAGTGCTGCATTGTGGCGAGGGCGTTGGTTCCTCTGCTCCGAGCGTTCAACGAGAGCCCATCCAATAACAGTGCGGTCGACATGAGACTGGTTGCAATTACGTAACGTATGGGCACCTCCGGCAGGTGTCCCCAGACATCTTGCTCGCGCACATGGAACGGATTCCGGCCCTGACAGCCGGCCACATGCTGCCCCTCGCGGTTGGAGACGATCACGCGCGGCCAGAAGTTGGGGAGGGTCACCCCACTGGGCGCCAGCACGCCCGAAGAAGACAACTCGGCGCTATTGCTGGAAAGAGTTCGTTTGGGGAGGAGGCCGCACTTGCCATGTCCATCCCGGTGGATTTGCGCTCCACGGAAGATCATAGCTACCACCTCCAGAATGAGGCGGATCGTGAACGAGTGTTTATTCTATGCCCCGGTTATGCACTCGTCAAGAGCGAGAACGGCAAGGGTGATGTGATCAACGGGAGCAATTCTGTGGTGCTCCGGCCCGGCACGCCCGACCGAGTGGGTAAGACATGGTGGACCGGTTGTCCATCCAAGGCCCGTGGTCGAGATGCCCCCGTCGGGGTAGATGAGGGGAGTCCGGATCGGAGTGAGGCGTGAAGAGAGAACAGAGAGGAATTATTCAGAGATTTTAGAGCACGTCGCTGAGAGGCGGAACTGGGCGCTGTGGATTCTTGGAAGATTTGAAACGAAGGGTGAATTCCTGCTGGTCGGCATCTGGTGTGAGGCGGAACGATCCTTCGGCGGACAGATGGTCCTGCGAGAGCGATTTGCCTTGCGGGAAAAATTTCAGGCGGAATTCTCCTACACGCCGCGGTTCATGAGACGGCAGAGTCCCTTCCACCTCAACGTATTCCTGTAGAGTCGCCAAGGCCTGGTCGAACAACCCGCGCAGGAGGCTTCCAGGCATGGTCTTGTCGAACGCTTCATTCGCGACGGGACGGCCTAGGTCTTCAAGCGGCATGGCATGATCTTTCGCCGCCGACAGCGGCGTGGCAGTCAGGAGCAGGGCAGTGAGGAAAAAACCGACCATGGAAACAGTCTATCGACCGGCGAAAAAGCAGTCAAGCGCGTGATCGGAGAATATCGGTTGAGGGTGATGAACCAGGCGGGCTAACAACGAGACAGCAGCTTTTCATTCCTGTTCCATTGGGAGACCGTGCCGCTATTGTCGGTCAACTCCATTTTGTCTTGGGCCAGAACACGCATCGAAAGGGGAGGCCTTTTGCTCTGAGAGGCGACCAGCTTGAACCGATCCTGTTCCGGCTCGATCCGGCCTGTCTGGGATGTCGCCTTGTAAAACTCCGACACGTTAGCTGAGGTAATCGTCCAGACAAACTCCTCCTGCCGATCGACGAACTTGGCCGAGCCTTCCCAGGTGCCCACGAGAGCCGGTTCCACCGGCGTCAGACGCTTGACGGCGATTTTGCGTGGGATGGCCCCGAATGATTGCCAGAGGAGCGGATCGAACTTATTCGGCCCTTGGTTCTTCGGGAGCTTGTTCCAGGTGACACTCAGGATGCCGGTCGTCGAGAAACGATCGTTCCCCGCGACCTGATAGGTTCCGTGAAGAATTTCCTGGTACGATTCGGCTTGCCAACGTCCGCGGTCTGCCACCACCGTTCCCGGCATCACCACCGCAGTCGTCAGGGTCCAGTCGGCACGCTCGCTCAGGGCGAGATGGCCCTTGCCATACATCAATCCGACGGGGACGCACCCATACCAATCACCGGCCCATTGTGACGGTCCGCCTGTCAGGCCCGATCCAGTCGGCGCAGTGGTGGCCGACGCAGTGGCAACAGTGGGGAGTGGGCTTGCGAGCCTGGTCGCGGCAACCTTGGCGAGGCTCGTGACAGCAGCCTGCGGATTGGCTTGTTTGGGAGAGGAGAGCGACAAGGTCACCAGCGCATCGTCCTTCAAAAAGGTCAGCTGAATGCCGCCGATAGGAGATCGGAGCGTGAAGGCTCCGTCACCGATTCCTGGGACCGGTTGATGGCCGGTTTTCGATCGCTGGTCGTGGAACAGGCTCTTCTTGTTCCCGTCCGGCCCGGGATTGAGTTCCACCGTCACCGTCTCTTGTGGATTGCGTTTGGCCTGGTAGAGGCATTGCCGGTCGTTTTGACGCACGCCCGTGGCGACGGGGGTTCCGATGGCCAACTCGACATCGGCTTCGGTCACGATCAAGCAAGCATTGAGATTCGTCGAGATCACGTCGGAGGACTGTGAGCAACCGAGGACCGCAGCCCAGGCAATCAAGAGGCAGAAAGTCGGTCGTATCGACGAGAAGATGGACATGGGATGGGGTAGTCTAGGAGGGGCATCGGCAAATAGCAAGCTTCAGCGTCACATTCCGGGGACGATGCCGTGCCGGACTCCTTGGGCAACGGCCGTCTTAGTTCAGACAGACGTGCTCGATTAATGTTGGGCCGGAATAAATTTCAGCGCCGCCGAATTGATACAGTAGCGCAGTCCGGTTGGGGGTGGGCCGTCCTTGAAGATGTGCCCTTGATGGCCGTCGCAACGGGCGCAATGGACTTCCGTGCGGGGAAAGATGATCTTGTAATCCGTCTTGGTGCCGACGACTTCAGGTGCCAACGGCTGCCAAAAGCTCGGCCAGCCCGTGCCACTGTCGAACTTATGAACGGATGAGAAAAGCGGCAGCTCGCATCCGGCGCATTGGTAGATGCCGGGCTTTTTATTGTCGTGTAGGGCGTTCTTGAACGGTGGCTCGGTCCCCTCATGCCGCAGCACTTGATATTGCTCGGGCGTGAGCTGCTTCTGCCACTCACTCTCGGGTTTGGTTAGCTTTACAATCGGGCCGATATCGATCTTGTCGCCCATAATTCCCCCTCATTCCACTTGGGTGATGAGACACAGGTTGATGGGGATACGTTACCATGCCTGTGTCTCACCAACCAACGGCTTCTTACAGGACCGGAACCATAGAACCAACTGTTACGTTCCGGCTACGGAGGTGCCGGCCCCAACTTCAGGCTGAGGCCGAGGGGCCGGTTCCTCGTGGAACGCGGCCCGCAGGACTTCGTCCAATCGTTGGACCAGGAAGATCTGCAAATCTTGACGCACTTCCGCGGGGATCTCCTTCAGATCCTTCTCATTCGCCTTCGGCAGAATGATGCGCCGGAGACCGGCCCGATGGGCCGCCAGGACCTTCTCCTTGATGCCGCCCACGGGCAGCACCAGTCCGGTCAGACTGATCTCGCCGGTCATCGCCGTATCGCTACGCACCGGCTTGCCGACATAGGCAGAGGCCAGCGCGGTCGCCATGGTAATACCGGCCGAAGGGCCGTCCTTAGGAATGGCGCCGGAGGGCACGTGGATGTGTACGCCGTTCCGTTTGAATCGGGAGATGTCGAGGCCCATCGCCTCGGCATGGCTCCACAGGTAGCTACGCGCCGCGCGAGCCGATTCCTGCATCACATCGCCCAGCTGACCCGTCAGCGTCATGTCATGGCTGCCCGGCAGCAAGCTCGTTTCAATATAGAGCACGTCACCGCCGGTCGGAGTCCAGGCGAGACCGGTGGCGACACCGGCCGGCAAGTCCTTCCGCGCCTCTTCCGGTTGGAACCGTTCCTGTCCGAGCCACTCGTCCAGCAGAGACGAGGTGATATCTACCGTGGCCGGAGCGGAGCCAGAAGGCTGGTCCGCCAACGTCACGGCGATTTTTCTCGTGAGACGTCCCAACATTTGCTCCAGCTGCCGCACCCCGGACTCGCGGGTGTAGCGGCCGATAATGTGGTCGAGCACCGCCTCGGGCAGATTCACGTCTTCAGTCCGCAATCCGGCTTCCTTCAGACGTCTCGGCCAGAGATAACGAACGGCGATCTCGCGTTTTTCCCGCTCGCTATACCCGTTCAGCCGGATGATCTCCATGCGATCCAGCAACGGTTGCGATAGGGTCTCCAGGGTATTGGCGGTCGTGATGAAAAACACCTTAGACAGATCGAACGGCAAATCGAGATAATGGTCGCGGAACGTATGGTTCTGCGCGGGGTCCAAAATCTCCAGTAATGCCGCCGCGGGATCGCCGCGGAAATCGCGTCCGAGCTTGTCCACTTCATCCAGCATGATGACCGGATTATTGACCCCGGCGCGCCGCACCGCTTGAATGATGCGGCCGGGAAGGGCGCCGACGTAGGTGCGGCGGTGGCCGCGCAGTTCGCCTTCGTCATGGAGTCCGCCGAGACTGAAACGCTCGAAGGTGCGCCCCATGGCCTTGGCAATGGACTGCCCCAAACTGGTTTTTCCCACGCCCGGAGGACCGACCAAGCAGAGGATCGGCGCCTTGGCGGCTGGGTTCAACTTCAGCACCGCCAAATGCTCCACGATGCGCTCTTTCACTTCCTGGATGCCGTAGTGATCCTCGTTCAACACCTTCCGGACATGCGAGAGATCCAGATGTTCTTCCGAGGCCTTGTTCCACGGCAGTTCGAGCACCAATTCCAAATAGCTCCGGATCACTTGATGCTCGGGAGAGGCGCTTGGCGTTTTGGCGAGCCGCGCGAGTTCACGGTCCGTTTCCTTCCGCACCAGTTCGGGAAGATCGGCCTCTTGAATTTGTTGTCTCAGCGCACCGATCTCGTCTTCTTCGCCATTGCTGTCGCCCAGCTCCTGCTGAATCGTTTTCAGCTGCTCACGCAGGAGATACTCCCGCTGGGTCTTGCCCAGCTTCTCCCTGGCTTCGCTCGCGATCTTGTCCCGCAACTGGAGGATTTGCACCTCGCGCGACAGCGCGGCGTAGAGCCCGCGTAACAGGTCCGCGCGTGTGGAGGCTTCGAGCAACTGCTGCTCGCCATCCAGGGTGAGATTCAGCAACGAGGCGATCCGATAGGCCAGCACAACGGGATCTTGCTCCGTCCCGAGCGCCGCCACCGCTTCATGGACGCCAGGCGTTTGGATGAGTTTCGGCAGTTCAGTGATGATGTCCAGGATCGCCCGGTGCAGCGCTTCGACCTCCGTGCTCTGTTCACTGGGAGGAGGCAACTGTTTCACCCGCGCCTGCAGATAGGGATCGATTTGGTCGAGCTTCAACAGCACGAACCGCTCCAAGCCCTGGATCAAAATATTGTAATGACCTTCCGAGGCCCGAGCCGTTTGTTTGATGACGGCCTTCGTGCCGATGGTATAGAGATCTTCCAGCGACGGCTGGTCGATTTGCGCATTTCGCTGGGCCACCACGAGCAACGTCTTATCTTCGGTTTTCAACGCCGCTTCCACGGCCGCAACGGAACGATCCCGTCCGACGGTCAAGGGCATCATCGTGCCGGGGAACAACACCGTTCGCTTCAGGGGGAGCACGGGCAGATTCGTGAGTATCGGGGCGTCCAAGTCGTTCATATCATCCTCCGGTGTGCGGATGGTCATCGGGTGAAAGCTGCGTGACGGGTACTAAAGGAACGCTCACGTTCGTTATTGTTTGTTAAGATAGCCATAAGAGAGGGTGAGTCAAGCGCAGGTTTTGGAGAGGAGGGCGAATGGCCGACCGCCGTCATGCTCAGTGTTCAATTTTCAGTGTTTAATTGAGAATTGAGCATTGAACATGTTTCGGCAAGACGAGATACGCTTCACGGGGTCGAACGCACAGCCGGCGGACATTTTCACCATCCTGCTACCGGTCGATGAAGAGGCTGCCAGGGTTCTCGATGTAGACTTTCCGATTGAGTCGTTCCGGATGTGAGCCTTGGGTCGCTGGGGGGACGGAGGAATAGTCGTCTCTGCCGTCGAGATCAAAAAAGGCGCCGATGCTGGTATCCGCACCATGTCCCAGCCCCCGGCTGGCCGCATATTGATCGGCGCCGCCTTCTTCAATGAAGAGTCCCCATCCTCCGAGGTCGCCCATGCCCAAGCCGGTCGAGGCCGGCAGGTCGTAGAAGTCACTCGTCATGCCGCCGTCGATGGCGAGGGCGACGCTTCCGTCCCATGCCGCACCGCCGTTGTAGAACGGTCCCTTTGAGCCATACCGGTCCTTCCCCTGGTAATCGACGATCAGGCCGACGCCGAAGTGGGCGGCCGTGCCGTGACCATAACGAGCTGCCTGATGATCGTCGTCACCATTGAGATCCAGCTTCACGCCGAGGCCGAAAAAATATCCGTGCCCTTGAGAAAAGTTCGCGCTGCGGTAGCGATCGTTGCCATCCAGATCGATCAGCAACCCCCAGCCGCCCGCCAGACTGAGTGCGCGTTGCGCCGGATTCTTGCTGAAGACGCGGAGTCCTGACCCCGTGCCCAGTCCGAAACAATCGTATTG
This sequence comes from Nitrospira sp., assembly GCA_023248215.1. GTDB lineage: Bacteria > Nitrospirota > Nitrospiria > Nitrospirales > Nitrospiraceae > Nitrospira_A. The sequence goes on along the minus strand of JAHFEW010000014.1, from coordinate 11,747 downwards.
ATAGGTGGTTTCGTGAGGTTGCGCCTCCGGGGCGTCGGCCGCATTGTAGGCGCTAGGATATCGCCCGCCACATTCGTACGAATCGTTTCCGGACGCATCGATGACCGCACCCACACCCAAGGGGGCGCCGAATCCAAGTGCATAACCGAAGCTCGTATACCGATCGTCCCCGGCGCGATCCACCAGCAAGCCGAATCCGCCGAAGGCCGCACCTTGGGTGAAACGGCTGCCCTCGTAAATATCCTGCCCCTCTCCATCATACAGGATGCCAAGCCCCGCCAGCCCGACCCCGCCGGAGCCTGGTGCCAAGTGATAGGTATCGTTCCCGCCATGGTCGATGACGATGCCGATTCCTCCTCGTCCCGTGGCGAGCCCCAGTGGGGCGGGCTGATAAGTATCGTTACCGCTCAAGTCGATGACGATGCTGTTGCCTAGATCACTGTTCGCGCTCGCGCCGATGAATCCACGGTAGGTGTCGTTGCCGCCGAGATCGATGATCAGCGCGGCGCCCTTCTCCAGGTCGTAGGTATTCGGACCGCGGCCGCCCACGAGGAGCAATCCGTACGGGGTCTGCTGAGCAAGGAGCACATCGCCCGTGATGCCGGGAATCGAATGGGCGATCGGTGTTCTGTTGTGGAACACAATGTCCAACTGCTGCAGAAATTTCCGATTGCCGAGCCGCGCCAATCGTTGTGCGGCGGTGATCAGAGAGGCATAGTCGACCTGTTGCATGAGCAGGGTGGCGTATTTGGCTGCGGCTTCGGCGTCGGAGAACTGGACGGGCGGAGTGATTTGAGGGCTGAATTGTTCCACGAGGGGGCGGGCCTGCGTGAACAACCATTCTCGATCCTGTGGAGACAGATGGCGCAGCGCATGTTCACGGTCTTGATAGGCATCCTCAAGGACCTCCATGAGAAAACCCAGGAGATCCTCGCGTGCGAGGGTGACAGGGAAGGTGAGCGGCGCAAAGGGCGTACCGGTGCGCTCCATGCTTCCTTCAAGGATATCGATCACGGCAGGAAGTCCCTCGACGCCTGACTCCGCTGCTCCTGCGGCCAGCAGACCGGCCCGCTCAATCGTCGAAAGTCCGTCCCAGGGATCGGCGAGCGTGCGCAGCACCAGGCCACGCTTGAATTTGGCGATCTTGTTGGTCTGGTCCGCCAGGCTCACACGAACCGCCGGGAGACCGCTGTTGAGATTGTCGCGTAGGTCTGGTTCGGCGATGGCCCGCATCCGCGACACGATCGCCTGTTGTTGCCGATCCACCAGCCGGTCGGGCGGCCGGGTGACGGAAAACAGGTGCGAGGTCTGTGTGCAAGCGCCAAGCAGGAGCAAGAGGCCCACCATCGCCACGAGCGAGAGCAGGCGGCCGGTGACGCAGCATGAGTCAAGCCTCACAGGTCCCCTGTGAGAAGTACGTGGACCGTGGGAGGAAAATAGAAAGGAGATGTAAGACGATGCGGTGCCGATCACAGACCCTCTCACCCGACGCCGGTTGTCGCGGCGACGACTACACAATAGAGGGCCTGTCATCCTGTGGCAAGAGCCCCGCGTCCCGCAGGCACTCGTCCGCCCAGGCCCGAAGGTCGTGGGTGGCCAGATAGGCGCGCATGCGTCGCATTCGGCTCCGGCGTTCCTCCAAGGGCATCTCGAGGGCCTGACGGATCGCATCGGCAACGCCTTCGAGGTCGTAGGGATTGATGACCAGGGCGTCGGTCAACTCTTCAGCCACGCCGGCCATGTGGCTCACGAGCAACACGCCCTTTTCTTCGACCTGACTGGAGACATATTCCTTCGCGACCAGATTCATCCCATCATAGACAGAACTCACGAAGGCCAAGTCCGCCATCCGGTAATAGGCTGCCAGGGTATCGAGTCCGATACGCCCCTCACGGAACTCAATCGGTCGCCAGCGCGAGGCTTGCGGGCTGCCGGAGTGGGTGATGCTGCCGTAACGCATGTTGATGTCGTTGGTGGTCTCACGGATGAGTTCCCGATAGCGTCGATAGGTTTCGACGTCGCCTCGGGTCGGCACGGCGATCTGGATGAAGGTAAACTTTCCTCGATAATGGGGGTACTGTTGAAAAAACGCATCGATGGCCCAGAATCGTTTCAGGAGCCCTTTGGTGTAGTCGAGGCGGTCGACGCCGAGGCCGATGCGTATCTCGGGTTGAAACACATGCAGGTTGCGCAGGACGTCTATCGCTCGTCCAACTTGTGCGGATTGTGCCCGTTCGGACCAGGCTTGAAAGCCGACGCTGATCGGTCTGGCCACGAGCCGGGTGGTATGGCCCTTGTACTCAATATGATGGTCATTGACTTGCACGTCGGATCCGAGGAACTCCTTCGCGCATTCGGCAAAGCAATGGAGAAAGGTCCTGGTCTGGAACATCAAGAGGTCCCCGGCGAGCAGAGATTCGATCAGTTCGCGACGTTCGGGCAAAATGCGAAAGGCATCGGGACCGGGCCAAGGCGTGTGCCAGAAGGTCGCGATCGGCTGAGTCGGGAGCGACGCCTTGATGATGCTGGGTAGCAGGGCCAGGTGAAAGTCATGGATCCAGACGAAGCCGGGTTTCTCACGCAACTCATCGAGCACGGCTTCCGCGAAACGCGCGTTCATGGCCTGGTAGGCGTGCCAGAAGACTTTTCGATAGGCGACACGGTCCAATGTGATGTGACACAAGGGCCAGAGCACTTGATTGGCATAACCCTGGTAGCCGCCCTTGACCTCATTGGCGTCCAGCCACACCCGGCGCAGACGATAGGTCGGGGCGTCGGGAGGCACATCGACAGCCATGCTGTGGTCCACCACGTCGCGATCCGCTTTGCCGCTACCCCAGGCAATCCAGGTGCCGCCAAGACGCCGCATCACCGGATCGAGCGCGGAAACCAGGCCGCCGGACGTTTTTTCCCAGATCAGGTTATTTTTTATGAGTCGGTGTTCGTAGGGTTCGCGATTCGAGACGACGATGAGGCGGGACAGGGGCAGCCCAACTTGCGGCTCTAGTTGTTCGACGGGAGCGTGAGACGCGTTCATACGCTTCCAGATTCCTTTGCGTGAGTGGTTGAATGGTGCATCAGACCTCTAGCAGGATGTTGAAAAAGTCCGCCAGCTTTGTTCTCGCATCGCTCAGAACCTCAACGTACCCCCCATGGGAACAGAGCCTGTCTCGGCAGGCTCGGGGTGGGCGGGTAAGAACGTGACGCCTCCGCCGAAGACACGGCCAGCTCACCGTCTCACCGGCGTCCACAAACGTGGCGCTCATTATTCTTCGCGCCGTGGACCTCGCTGCGGCCGCGCTGGCAGCCTTTTTGAACATCCCGTGGGCGCTTCTGATCCTGCGAGTGTTACACGGCTTCGTATATTTCGAGTCCGTAAATTGTTTTTTAAATGGCCTGCTCGTTTGAAAATAGGAGCCTTTCACCTTTGGTGTCAAGCGACGTGTCCGGCAGCTGTGCCGCCTGAAATGTATTGCGCAACATCGTGTCTCGTGAATCGTCCTTCGCAAACGACGAGAGACGAACGACGCTTCACGAACGACGAACGAACAATGATCAGTGGTCGCGAGGGGATTGGTCTTGGGGGCGTGGTTTTCGAGCACTGCCCGCCACCATGCGAAACTCGAAGAGGCGGCATTCGATCGCACCGTTGAAGAGCGGGACGCGGCGGGAAGGGGCCAAGCGCAACAGACCGGGAAGTTTCAGGTCGGCGGTAAAGATGTGAACGGTCCAGCCGCAATAGTGCTTCTTTAACTGATCGCCGAACCGCGGATAGAACGCTCGGAGCTCTTCGGTGTCCCCCATGCGATGGCCGTAGGGAGGATTTGTGACCAGGAGACCGGCTTCGGCCGGGGCGGGGAGTTCCAGCACGTCTCCCTGATGGAGCGTGACGGCGTCGACGCTCCCGGCGATGGTGAGGTTCGCCCTGATCGACGCGATCGCCTGCGCGCTGCGGTCGGCCGCATGGATCAAGCCCGGCGCGGCCGGGACTTCCGCGGCTTTGAGTTCAGCCCGCAGGTCGCTCAACGAGCGCGCCTCGAACGAGAGAAGCTTTTCGAAGGCAAACTGGCGGCCGAATCCCGGCGCCACCCGACGGGCCATCAAGGCGGCCTCGATCACGAACGTGCCGCTGCCGCACATGGGATCGAACAGCACGGTGCCGGGCGTCCACTTGGCAAGGCGCAGGATGCCGGCCGCGAGGTTTTCCCGGATCGGGGCTTCGCCTGCCGACTTCCGCCAGCCGCGTTTGAACAGGGGATCGCCGGAGGTATCCAAGTACAGGGTGCAGGTCGTCTGATCTAAAAACACGGCGATGAGCATGTCCGGCGCATGGGTATCGACCACCGGGCGTTTGCCCCTGGCATATTGGAACCGATCGCAGACGGCATCCTTCACCCGCAGGGTGACAAAATCCAAACTCTTCAACGGGCAGTGCTGGGCGCTCACCTTGACCTTGATGGTCTGTTGCGGTGTAAACCAATCCTGCCAGCGGACCGCCTTGGCCGCGTCATACACATCGTGCTCGTCGCGATAGGGAGCTTCGGCAATACGCAGGAGAATGCGGCTGGCGATGCGGGACTGTAAGTTTAGGCGATAGCAGAGGGCCAGCGTGCCGCGGAAGGCGACGCCCCCGGCCGTCGCCTCGATATCGGAGGCGCCGAGATCCTTGAGTTCATCGGCGAGGACTGCTTCAAGCCCGCGAGGGCAAGGTGCAAAGAAGGCGTGGTTTGTGCTATCCATTCTCTTCGCTGTGTGATCAGGAGCTGTCATGAAGTTTTGCTCTGAATGTGGGGCCGGGTTATCATCAAAGATCCCACCCGGCGATAACCTGCCGCGGTTCGTGTGCGATACCTGTCAGGCCATCCACTACATCAATCCCAAAATCGTCGCCGGCTGCATTCCCGAGTGGGAAGACAAGATCCTGCTCTGCCGGCGGGCGATCGAACCGCGCTCCGGCCATTGGACCTTTCCCGCGGGCTTCATGGAAATCGGGGAAAGCACCGAGGAGGCCGCGATCCGCGAAACCTTCGAAGAGGCCCATGCCCACGTGGAGATCACGTCCCTGTATGCGGTGCTGAGTCTGCCGCGCATCAGCCAGGTCCATATGGTCTTCCGCGGGACGATGCGCACGCCGGAATTCAAACCCGGCACGGAGAGCCTCGACGTGCAACTGTTTGCCCTGAGCGACATTCCGTGGGATGACCTGGCCTTTCCTGTGATCCATGAAGCCCTCGAACGCTACGTCGCGGATGTGGCCCGCGGCACATTCCCCATGCACTTCGGCAGTGTCTTTCCCCGGATGAAATCGTAAGCAGCATCCCGTGAATCGTGAAGCGTATCTCGCAGGATGGTCAAAAAGGCCGTCCTCCCCGGTCGTCGTTCGTGAGGCGTGAGCAATCGGAACACTCAATGTTCAGTGTTCAATGTTTAATTGAGATAAACCTAATTGAAAATTGAGCATTGAGAATTGAACATTTACATCGGGATGCGCTTCAAGGGTTTTAGTTGCTGCTGGGCATGATGAGCCCCAACTCATCCGACGGCGGATGCACGAAGGTGAAGCCTTTCGCTTCCTGATAATCCACCGTCATCCCGTTCGTGCGGTGCACGCTCGCGCGATCCAGGGCAATCGTCAATCCTTCGATATGTTCCACTTCATCTTCCTCCTGGGCCGCCGGTTCCAGAGTGATCGACAAGGAGAGGCGCTGTTCATCAAGGTCGCGTAGCGTAATCCGCACGAACGGATCCTCCGGATGTTCCTCAATGAGCTTCCGCAATCGTTCGATAGCGCTCCAGGTGAGGTTCAGCATGGTTAGGTATGCAGGGGGCGGATAGACGACGCCATGTGGTGGATATGATGAATGTCCACGAGCTGTTCCGTCCGGTCGATCGAATAGAAAATCCGCCAGTCGCCCACGGCATACTTGTGGATGCCGGGCAAATCCTCGGCGACCGGTTCATGCCGCAGATTCTCCACGTTGGAGGCGAGCCATTTCGTCTTGTCGAACAGTCGTTGGGCCATGGCGGGATCGGCAGCGCTCA
>JAHFEW010000014.1:0-5605 GCA_023248215.1 Nitrospira sp. | reverse complement strand
CTCTGGGAAGCAGCGGACAACCTCCGCGCCAATTCCAAGCTGACCTCCAGTGATTACTTCATGCCCGTGCTCGGCGTGATCTTCCTGCGACATGCTGGGAATCGCTTTGACGCGGCGACTCGGCAGATTGAAGCAGACCGCGCCAGTGGAAAGATGCCGAAGCGTAAGGTGTTGCCTGAGGACTATATCCGTCGGCGAGCGCTGTGGCTTCCAGTGGACGCACGGTATGACCAAATCATGGCGGAGGCCACCGTCAACCCATCCGGTCTTCCCAAGCTTGTCACCAGCGCCATGACGGCTATTGAAGATGGTTTCATTCCCCTCAAGGGCATACTCCCAAAAGATTACGGCATCTTCGATCCAAAAGTGCTCGAAGACCTGATGCGCCTGTTCAATAGCGAGCAGATCAAGCAGGCCACAGGCGACGTGTTCGGCCGCATCTACGAGTACTTCCTCGCCAAATTCTCGATCCAGAAGGCGCACGACAATGGTGAGTTCTTTACGCCTTCGTCCATCGTGCAAACCATTGTCAACGTCATCGAGCCTGATCATGGGACCGTATTCGACCCGGCCTGCGGTTCGGGTGGCATGTTCGTGCAGTCGAGCCACTTCATTGAACACGAAGGCGGCGACACGGCCAAGAAGGTTGTCTTCTACGGCCAGGAGAAGAATCGGGAGACTATCCGCATCGCCAAGATGAACCTCGCCGTGCACGGACTGGAAGGGAAAATCGCCGAGGCCATCACCTACTACCAGGACGAGTACAGCCTTGTCGGCAAGTGCGACTTTGTGATGGCCAATCCGCCCTTCAATGTGGATCTGGTGGATGCGGAGAAAGCCAAGGAGGACAAGCGACGCCTTCCTTTTGGTCTGCCTGGTGTGAACAAGGCCAAGAAAGTCTCCAACGGCAACTACCTCTGGATCTCGTACTTCTGGAGCTATCTCAACAAGAAGGGGCGTGCCGGCTTCGTCATGTCGTCCCAGGCGTCGAGTGCCGGTCACGGCGAGAAAGAGGTCCGTCAGAAGATCGTCGAGACGGGCGACGTGGATGTAATGATCTCCATCCGCTCCAATTTCTTCTACACCCGCACCGTCCCCTGCGAGTTGTGGCACTTTGATCGCGACAAACCGCCTGAGCGCAAAGATAAGGTGCTGATGCTCGACGCGCGCAACGTCTACCGGAAGGTCACGCGCAAGATCTTCGACTTCTCGCCTGAGCAGATGCAGAATCTCGCCGCCATCGTTTGGCTCTACCGGGGACAGCGGGAGCGTTTCCTCGCGCTGGTAAAGAGTTACCTGGGCCGCGTCTGTGCGGAGAGCGAGGCGATTCCTCCGGTGCTCGCCATCTTCGATGCCACGCTCGCAGATCTGAAGAATCGCTTCAACCGGCTCGCGGATGCCGTAGCGAGGCACGCGGAACTTGCGGATGATACGAAGCAGCCTCTCGTTGACGCCGTTGCCGAATTGCGCGAGGCGGCCAGGCTCTACGAGGCCGATGAGAAGAAGCTCCTCCTGAGTTTCAAGGCCTTCGGCCAGAAGTACGCCAAGGCACTGCCCGAAAAGAATGATGCGCAGCACCGTGCGCGCAAGGCCTTCGATCCCATCACTGAGGCGATCCGGGGTCTTATCAAGCAGGTGGATTTACTCTACAAACTCGCCGCTCGCGTTTCGGAGCTTGGCGTCGGGCTGACGACCGACGATCTTATCTCCGCCATCTACGAACGCCGTAGTACGGCCAAACTTGTGAAACAGCTTGATGAGGAGCGCAAGGCGGCTGTCGAGCAACTCAAGCAGGCGGTCTACTTCCACCGACAGGCCGCGTGGCTGCAGGACCGTTTTCCGAAAGCCGAACTCCAGGCCGTGCCGGGACTGGTGAAGCTGGTGGACTGCAAAGATATTGAGGCGGCGGACTGGAGCCTCACCCCTGGCCGCTATGTCTGGGTGGCACCACCCGAGGAAGACGAAGACTTCGACTTCGAGCAGACCCTGCGCGACATCCACACCGAGCTGGCCGACCTCAATAGGGGAGGCTGTGGAACTGGCGGCGAAGATCCAGACGAACTTCGAGGAGTTGGGCACATGACAGGCTCGCACCAGTGGCGCAAGAAATACGGGAACTGGGTGTCATGAAAAAAGCGATTCCTCCCGGTTACGCCGCGCTGCTGGCGGAAGTGAAGGCCCGGGTCCGTTCCGCACAATATGCCGCACTCACAGCGGTGAACCAGGAGTTGGTCGGCCTGTACTGGGACATTGGACGGTTGATCGCCGGCCGTCAATCCGACGCGGCGCACGGCGATGCCATTGCCGAGCAGCTGGCCGCCGATCTACGGCAGGAATTCCCCGGAGTCACGGGGTACTCGCGCCGTAACGTCTTCTATATGCGGGAGTTTTATCTGGCCTATCGGGACCAACCAAAAGTGCAACCGCTGGTTGCACAGATCGGCTGGAGTCACAATCTCATCGTCCTTCAGCGTTGCAAAGATCCGCTCGAACGTGAGTTCTACATCCGCATGACGCGGAAATTCGGATGGACCAAAAATGTCCTGATCCACCAGATCGAGAATCAGAGCTACGAGAAGACCCTGCTCGGACAGACCAACTTCGACAAGGTCCTGACACCGGCGTTGCGCGCGCAGGCGAGACTGGCAGTCAGGGACGAGTACACCTTTGATTTTCTCGAACTCGGCGATGAGCATTCCGAACGCGACCTCGAACGCGCGCTGATCGTCCGTATCGAGACCTTTCTTCGCGCCATGGGTGGACGGTTCGCCTTTATCGGCAGCCAGTACCGATTAGAGGTGCAGGACAAGGAATACTTCATCGATCTCCTCCTCTTCCACCGTCGTCTGAGATGTCTGGTGGCCGTTGAATTGAAGATCGGCGAGTTCAAGCCCGAGTTCGTCGGCAAGATGCAGTTCTACCTCACCGCCCTCGACCGGCAGGTGCGGGAAAAGGGCGAACAGCCGTCGATCGGGATCATCCTCTGCAAGGAAAAGAACCGGACGATTGTGGAGTATGCGCTGCAGTCAGCCAAGAGGCCCATCGGTGTGGCCTCCTATCACGTGGTGAAACGTTTGCCCAAAGGACTCAAAGGCCAGCTGCCCAGTCCTGCAGAGATCGCGAAGCTGCTGGAGGATGGGTAAGGAGTTGGACGTTGAAGATTCAGGGGAACTCCAAGGAGCTGGGCGCATGAGCTGGACCCCGCAGCGCCTGAACCAACTTGGTTACTTGTCGCGTGGGCGTTCTCGGCATCGACCGCGCGATGCTTCTCACCTCTACGACGGTCCCTATCCCTTCATCCAGACCGGCGATGTGAAACATGCCGGTCTTTACATAAATGATTATCAGCAGACCTACAGCGAAGCCGGCCTTGAACAAAGCCGACTATGGCCCGCCGGAACCCTTTGCATCACGATTGCTGCAAACATTGCTGATACCGCGATTCTCGGTGTTGATGCATGCTTTCCTGACAGCGTCATCGGCTTTATCCCTGATGAGGAGAAGGCAGATGCCCGCTTCGTGAAGTACCTCTTCGATGCCACCATTCAGCGGCGCGTCCAGCAGTTTACCCAGGGTGCTGCTCAAGACAATCTTAGCCAAGAAAAGCTGCTGTCCATTGAGTTCGTTGTTCCCAAGGTGAATGAGCAGAAGCGAATTGCCGACATTCTCTCGGCCTACGACGACCTGATCGAGAACAACCGTCGGCGGATGGCGCTGTTGGAGGATGCGGCGCGGCAGCTCTACCGCGAGTGGTTCGTCCGCCTCCGCTTTCCCGGCCACGAACACACCCGCATTACCAATGGCGTACCGGAAGGATGGAGCTCAGGAACGATCGCGGACTTTTTCGATACAACCTCGGGCGGAACGCCTAGTCGCTCCAACCCCGATTTCTATACTGGCGAAATCAACTGGGTCAAGACTCAGGAGCTTAATGACGACTTCATCTTCGAGACAGAAGAGAAGATTACAGATGATGCACTCGCTAGGTCATCGACGAAACTCTTTCCCGCCAATACGCTGCTGGTCTCCATCTATGGGGGAACGAACATCGGAAGGACCGGGGTCCTCGCTAAGCCGGCGGCAACGAATCAAGCATGCTGCGCACTGTTTCCGAGAGACTCGCGAACCCACTTCATTTTCGGCGCGCTTTACTTCAGAGATCAGCGCGAGCATCTGATCGCGCTCGCGCAAGGGGCTGCGCAAACGAACATCAGCCAACAAGTAATTCGTGCGTTACCTATGCGAGTGGCCACCCCTAGCCTGATGTTGGCGTTCACGGAATCAATTCTCCCAGCCTTCGAACAGATGAAAACGTTGAAGCGACAAAACCAGAAGCTCCGCGCCGCCCGCGACCTATTGCTGCCGCGTCTGATGAGCGGGGAGATTGCCCTGTAGCCGGGTCGTATTGTATTTTAGGCATATTGCGCGACAGGCAATTTAATAGAAATACGACACGACCATGAAACGGAAGCTCGGGCAGCTTGAATCGCAGCTACTCGCTTACGCCCAGATGCGGAAAACCCGCATCCTGGCCAATGGCGACCTCACCGGCCCGCTGCATCTGACAGCGAAGCAAGAGCGGGAACTGTTCAGCCGAATGGCGCGAGGCGGGCTCATTGCTCGCGTCCGCCAGGGATTATATCTGATCCCGCCGCGCCTGCCGCTGGGCGGGGCCTGGACTCCGAATGAAGCTGAGGCGCTCAACGCGCTGATGCGGGATGCGAAGGGACAGTACCAAATCTGTGGTCCCAACACATTCAATTACTACGGGTTCGATGAGCAGGTCCCCATCCGGGTCTATGCCTACAACAACCGGATTTCAGGCGACCGAACCATCGGGGCAATAGATCTGACGTTGATCAAGGTGGCCGATAGGCGGCTAGGTGACACGACGACGTTCACGGCGTCTGATGGAGAGAGGGCGGTCTATTCGTCGCGGGTGCGGTCGCTCGTGGATGCCTTGTATGACTGGTCGCGATTTAACGGCATCCCGCGGGGGTATCAGTGGATCAGTCACGACCTGAAGGCGGGACGGGTCAGCGCGAAGGAGTTGGTCGCCTGTACATTGCGTTATGGCGATACAGGGACCGTCCGGCGGATGGGCCTGCTGTTGGAGCGAGAAGGCGTAGAAGCCTCCCTGTTACACAAACTGGAGCGGCCCCTGACACCCACGAGAGGACCCATCCCGTGGATCCCCAGCAAACCGAAACGCGGTCTCGTTGCCCGGCGCTGGGGCGTCGTCATCAACGACGAGGAGTAATCCGCATGGCGGATCTGTTCACAGAAGTCGAATTCTTTCGGGAAGCGCTCGGGTTCACGAGGCAACAATACGGTTTTCCCGAGCGGCTGATTGAAAAAGACTACCTCTGTTCGCTCCTGCTTGAGTTTCTGAGCGGCGCCCATGGGGACCTGGTGTTCAAGGGCGGAACATGCCTGGCCAAGGTCCACGCCGATTTCTACCGCCTCAGCGAGGATTTGGACTTTGTGATCCCTATGCCGACCGATGCGCCGCGCTCAGCAAGGAGCAGGAAGGCGGAGGGGCTGAAGGACATCATCGCTGCGCTCCCGGATGAGTTTCCCTATATGCACGTGATCGAGCCGCTGA
>JAHFEW010000063.1 GCA_023248215.1 Nitrospira sp. | reverse complement strand
CGGCTTCGCATGTCCCAGCGGTTGAGAGACATAGACCAGAGGCCCACTCTCAGAAAGCAGCAAGGAGACATAGGTGTGCCGAGAATCGTAGGGTTTGAAATGAGGAAGCTCAGCCTTGCCGAAGGATCCGAGAGCAGACCTTTGGAAGATACCGCTCGCTCAACGCACTCCCCTTCTCATCGACGAACAACCACTCTGCCTGTTCCTTTCCGTGGGCGATAGCCTTAGGATCTAGCCAGACCGCATAATCGGAGAGCGCACGAGCCAGCCGGCTGTTCAGAGCAACGAGGCGTGTCGCTTCGGTCTTCGTTGCTTCGAGCTTTCCATCCAAGTCTAACGATCGCTCAATTCCTGCAGTCCTTCACGACATGTCGAGATCCGTACGCCGGAGGGCCATGGGTTTGCTCGGCCGTAGCCCCGTCCTTACCAGTATCAAGAAGCCCATCCCCACGCCTGGAGGAATGAGGCCTTCAGCGACCAAGCGCTCAACCGTTTCCTTAAATCGATTCATCTACTCATGACTCATCACTTGCGAGAGACCGGAAGAGAGAGCCGCCTTAATCAACCGGACATTGTTCTTTCCGATGGTCTAACGTTTCTCCTCAAAAAGCCTTTTCACATCGCGCCGTCGGAGTTCCCGCACCTTGATACCTGCAAGAGCCAGGACAATGTGAAGATCGGAGGTCGCCCGAGTTCCGCTGCTGTGGCAGCACCTGGCAGATATCTCACGATGCCCTTCGTATTTCATGTGGACAGTGAGGGGCAATTGTCGTCGGGCAATATGTTTCCTGCCAAGCAACAAATAATCGAGGAATCTGGAAAGTAAACATTCCCGAATTACCGAAGTTGCTATATAGTGATATTGAGAATTGATATCATAACAACGGTATGCGTACACCCTGTTCCAGTCTTCATCACGAGCAGGAACTGAACTTGTTGTTTATGTCCCTCGCTTGAAGAAATTCCCGCACTGATCATGCCCATCAGTTCGGCGGAACAGCGTGGACGGACCCGCTGGATGGAGATGGTCGAGGAGAATTCTCCTCAACCGTCTCTGTCCAACGGCTTCTTACGCGACAGTCTAACTAGGTGAGGACCGATTTATGAGCTGTTCACGATGCGGAGGGTGCCTGGCGATCGAGCCCTCAATCGATTTCTACAATCCGGAGGGACAATGGAGGTGTATCAACTGCGGGGCTCACATCTCCCTTCGTTCACCCGCTTCAGGCGAATTCGCAACAAAACCGCCACGAGCCATGCTCAACGCATCCGCTGAGACAATTCGAATCACACGTCGTTCCTAATTCATGACCCGGAGGTATCCCTATGTTTCATATCGGCCAGAAGGTTCCCCCGTTTCGAACTCCCGCCTTTATGCAAGGAACTCTCACGCTTTTTGATCTTGCCGGCTGTCACACTCGCTGGCTAGCCCTGTGCGGCATACCGAACTTTGGACTCGTTGAAGCCAACTTTCTCGACCGCCATCACGAGGACTTTGGGCGCGAAAGTGCAATGCTTCTTGCGCTCTGCCCCAATGCCCCTACCTTCCATGCCCCATGGATTCGCCAGACGCCCTATGTGCGCATTCCAATGCTGGCGGACCCGCTGTCTCGGCTACATAGGGCACTCAACATTTCCCCAAAGGCACTCCAGGGCCAATGCTGCAGTGTCTTGATCGACCCGTCCGGCGTCTTGAAAGTCCGTCTCATTCATGACCTCAATGGCCGCGGCATAAACGCACTAAAAGAAGCCTTGATTGCCAACCAACATCAGCCTGTGCCACTGACGCATCGTTCTGACGTTTTGATCGCAGAAGGAGCATTCACCCCATGCATACTCTAAAACAACGCGACAGCCGCACCGCACTCAGCATGTGTACATGCGGCAAACTCCATTTCAGCTACGGCTCGATCACTTTCCATTTTGAACCCGATGAATTCACTTCTTTCGCAGGGGCCGTGGCCCACCTATTTGCGCAATATAAGCAGGTTCACAGCAATCGACAGCCTAGATCGATCTCATCGCTTCGCAATGATAGCTGCCACTAATCCAGGAGCAGGTCCATGAAGGTTTATGATTGTCCCCGTTGCAGACACAACAGCCTCGTCCCCACAGGAGGCTTCCTATCCTGCGGGCAGTGCGGCTATGCCATCACGGCCGTTGCTCTGGCCGCCGAGCAACGGCCACGAAAAGGTCCGCTACAACATCACGAGCCATGATCGATTCGAAATGGTGCAGCATGCCTAAAATAGGCACCGTCAAGAAATATTTCCTGCGCAGGATGGGGAGCGATCTGCCTGTCTTACTCAGCCTTCTTGTATCCCTTCTCATGGTACTTATGGCGCTTCTCAGAGCCAGCTTCCGCTGAAAGCGTTTAGTCGACTCCGATTGCGCATGGCTCGATGGGGGCCGCGAAATTCTTTCTCGGGGAGCCGTCTTCCATCTTCTTGAACGACCCCACCGTTTTCCCGCACCTGTGACTTCATTTCTTGCCTTCCTCCAACCCTGGGGTCCGACGCCGTCGACGGCTTGTCAGGGCCCTTCCGAATTCAGTCGTCACACATTTATCCAAACAGATGCGTTCGTTATCGAATCAGATACAAAGCTACCCAATCCAAAGCTAGCACCTGCACAGTTTTGACTGGTCATACGCCCACTCCTCGCAAGAAAAACAAGATGTTCGATCCTCATCGCTGCTTGCCACTCTATTTGGTACGCAAGTTGCTGTTATCTAGGAACATGCTGTTAGAAACGATGCCGCAACTGCTTGATCGTAGAAATAAGGAGGGTCACATCATGCTCTGGGCCATCGCAATTGTGGGAACCTATGTGGCAGGAATCTATCTCATTCGCCTGGTATGGTGGCAGGAGTAATGTCTCATCAGACGACATCGCTCAACCATCTCCAAAGCGAGATGTCAATCGACGGTCCACATGCTGCACGATCCGTTTGGCCTGCTCACCGTTCCCTAGCTGAACCGATTGCATTGTCTGGCACAGAGATGCCGAGGCGTGAGCGGATTCACCAGCACCGAATCGGCACCACCAACACCGGGCTCCCCCCTCCCTGCCCAGCCTGCAACGGAACCGTCCGTCGGTCTGAACGGCGCGGGTGGCGAGACTTTTTCTGGCATCTTGTAGGCCGGTACCCATGGCGATGCCGCGCCTGTAGCCATCGCTTCTACAACATCACACGCCGATGACATATCCGGCCGGTCATCTGCCGCCAGTTGAGTCCCGCCTCGCAGGTTCATCCACACCGAGTGAGACCTAGGCCCCTCCAAGGTGGGATATTGCTCACAGCCCGGCAGGACTACACTCCACCTATGCATTCGAATCTTCCCTCATCAACCAAACCGCTGGACCAATCGTCCCCCTCAGAAACAACCCTCACGTTTCAACGCTCGCAAGACCGCCTGGGCATTGTCTGCCCGGTGATGTTCGCCGGCGCCCCCTTCATCGGGGAAGGGGTCCTGCACAACCTGTCACAGACCGGATGCAGGGTGGAGTGCGACCGAACTGTTCTGCAGGGGAGCTACATGACCCTGCGACTGCTGTTGCCTGACGGTATTCGTTCACTGATTGTCGAGCTCGCCGCCGTGCGCTGGGTTCGCGAGCAGTACTTCGGCATTGAGTTCCTGCGGCTCCCCGCCCCCGAGCATGCCCGCCTTGAGGAATTCTTATCACGTCATCATCGCTGATGAACCTCCCTCAGCCTGTCTCCATAGGATTGTGTACGCCAGCGAGCGGGTTCCGACGATGCCAGATTAAAATCGGCACTGAAGTCCGACCGAACTGTTGGTATTGAAAAAGTCCCGGCTCTCGGCGTTGGATGACCATTGGCTGGCTCCCTGGAATCCGACAGTCACCGCAGCGGCAGGACTCAGCTGGTAGCGTAGTTCGGCTGACACGACATGAGTCGCATCGAACACACCTTGATTGCTGGGTCGCACCAAGTCGCTGGTAAACTCCTTCAGTCGATAAGCATATCCCAGGTCCAAGGCCATCTCTTGGCTCAACTAAAAGGTCGATCCAAACGGCAGGAAATACTGGCGATAGGGCACACCATCCCCTCACCCGCACACCCTCGACCATCCGCCAGCCCACGTTCATAGAGATAGGCCAGCCTGAGCCTCATCCAGGCGGTCGCCGCGAATGCCACTTGCGGGCCGATCGTCCAGAACTTTGTATCTCATTCCGCAAAGGCCCCTTAAAGAAGCGAAAGAAGCGGAGCTCGTAGCGCCCTACCAAGGTCGTCGTCCATTGCTGACCGAACCTATGCTCAAGCTGCGCCCTCCACACGCGGAAGGTCGCCCGCTCTTCGTCCAACAATCGTGCGCCGTTCGCCGCTCAACATTCGGCCCTAGAAATAGATGTGGACCATACCGCTACCGCAGGAGAAATGACGTGTCTGGAGACAGCGCCTGCTCGACCTGAACCCGATAATTCCCATGGATTATAAATGCTATGGTCGCCCGGCGCCCTCACCGAGAATTCGGTGAAGCCTACGGCCTCTCTGAGGTGCGACGGACATCGAGAGAAAAATCCCAGACGACGTCCTGCGGATTTTTCTGTGAGCAATCGTCGGCTGACTGGGCTTCAACGGACGCGAGGCGTCGGGTTGCAGAGAGTTCCGACACATTGTCGGTACAGAGAGCCTTGGCCTCGGTCAACACCTACCAGACATAACGCAGAATACGATCTTCCTCGGAGTTCGGATCGTCGCTGTGGCTCACGCATCATCGCCCGCCAAACGAACGGACATACATGAGCACCCGCCAAGCCTCTTCTTCGGTCAAGACCAGAGGAATGAAAGGAGCCATATCCGTGCCGGGGCTCCCGTGTTTCAGAATCCAGAACAACTCACCGTCCGTCCGCGCCTGTTGCCACATCTTGTCGGTAAAATTCCGCGGCAAAGGCCCCTTGAAGGTGGAATAGTCTAAATCCATCCCCAATCCCTTCCCCTCCGATCCGTGACAGGCACGACAGAACGCTTTTCCTTCGAAGAGCGCCTTTCCCTTCTGAAGTTCCTCTGGAGTCGCGGGCAATGGATTTGTCACCGCACGCGCCGACTCGATCTGATCGACTGGAACACGCGGGCGCAAGACTTCTGAATCCGCCGACCAGACTACGGCCACCGCGCCGATCAGAATTCCCGCGACCAGGCCCAGGCATCCACGTCCCATCACACCTCTCCTTCTCCACAAACAGTTCAGGCGGAGAGGGCTCCATGATGCGCCCCCTCCGCCCGATGGATGTGCCCCAACCGTGCTATTCAGTCCGATGCTTGTGGCCGACAGACTGCGGATGCCCGACTTCTCCATTCGGTGCTTTCGCCCCGTCCGGCCAGAGATGGAAGATGATACCGTCGGTTTTCGCCGCCGCCGCAGCGACTTCCTTCGCCTGAGCATCCGGCATATCCAAGACCTGAACGCGGCCTGTCGCTATCTCGACCTCGTGGTCATGGTAGTACTTGTTCCAGGTCTCCAACGGAACCTGGCTACGCGATACGGATTTCGACACGAAATACTCGATGTCGGTCAACAGGGCGTTGGGATCGCTCGACTCAAAGAGCAAACATTGCAGAACTTCGGGAGAAATAGGCTTACAGTAATGATGGTACGGCCCGTGAACCGTGCCATCCTCAAACTTATGAGGTGCCATCACATGAATGCTATACCCCTGCGCCGGCGTCGGCATCGCCTTCGCCGCCATGGCAGCGGCCGGTGCAGCAGCCGATGAAGATTTCATCTCGTGTGAGGTTTCGGCACAGCCGGCTGCCGTCAACGCAGCCGTGCACAGTCCGATGATCGCAATCGCACTTCGCATAGTGGCCTCCTTAGAATAGGCACGCACCATCAACAATTCTTGCAGGTCACGTTACTCCGTCCGCAGCTTATGCCCTACGGACGTCGGATGTCCGACCGATCCATCCGGAGCTTTGGCACCTTTCGGCCACAAATGGAAAATGATGCCGTCCGTTTTGGCGGCTGCTGCAGCCACTTCCTTGGCTTGCGCGTCAGGCAGATCGAGCACCTGCACACGCCCGGTCGCAATCTCTACCTCGTGATCGTGATAGAACTTGTTCCATACATCCAACGGCACCGCCGACCGAGACAGGGGCTTCGCTACGAAATACTCTACCTCCACAAGCAACGCATTGGGATCGGTCGATTCAAATAACAGGCACTGAAGGACTTCCGGTTTGATGCCCTTGCAGTAATGATGAAAGGGACCTGCCACCGATCCATCTTCCATTTTATGGGGCGCCATGACATGGATATCGAATCCGCCGGCCGGACCCGGTTTCATATCTGTCGCAAACGCAGGCCCGCTGATGGCGAGGGCAAGCGTGCTTGCACCGAGCACACAAAGATTTCGGAACATGGAGGCCTCCTGTGGTTGGGGTTGGAACGCACCGATGTTTCACGGGATGATCGAGCCGTCACACCTATCAGCCCGTGAGAGTCACGGCCTACCGAAAAGGATTCGCGATTTATTTCGGCAACTGCGGCATGGCGAACTTGATAGGCTCCCCGGTCAACGCCTTCAGAAATGCGACGAGATCGGCTTTCTCTTCCACCGTCAGGCCCAGCGACTTGACCAGCGGACTCAGGTTGGAATTGCTCCCGCCCCCTTGGTCCATGAACTCGATGACCTCCTCCAGTGTTTTGAAGGCACCATCGTGCATGTACGGTGCGGTTTCTGTGATGCTGCGGAGGGTCGGCGTTTTGAAGGCGCCGCGGTCTTTCTCCGCCCGCGTGATGGAAAACCGGCCAAGATCCTCCTTCATCGGACCCACCTGGGGCACACCGAGATTGTGAAACTGGTTATCCGTGAAGTTCGCCCCGTTGTGGCAAAGGATGCAGCGGGCTTTCCCCCTGTAAAGTGCCAGGCCTCGAACCGCCGACTCGTCCATAGCTTTCTGATCGCCCGACACATACTTATCGAAGGCGGAATTCGTGGAGAGCACCGTGCGCTCGTAGGCGGCGATCGCCTCGGCAATACTTTGGAGATTGACGTCTGCCCCGAAGACCGCTCGGAATTGTTGCTGATAACCCTTGATCTTGCTCAGCTTGGTCACGACATGTTCATGTGTCTCCGCCATCTCAACGGGATTGTGAATCGGCCCAATGGCCTGCTCTTCGAGCGAGCGCGCCCGGCCGTCCCAAAACTGGAAGTGATTGAAGGCCGTATTGTAGACCGTGGGCGACTGGCGGCCCCCGACGCCACCACCCACCCCGATGGACGTCTGTCGAGCATCAGCAAATCCAGTTCCAGGGTTGTGACAAAAGGCACAAGAAATCGCATTGTTCTTGGACAGACGCCCGTCAAAATAGAGTTGTTTCCCGAGCTCGATTTTCGCGGCGTAATTGAGATTTGTCGCTGGTATCGGAACCACGGTCGGCAACGGACCGACATCCGGCACCGTCACACCCTCAATGGTCACGGTTCCGTGAGGCGCATGGCCGGACGGCGATGCCTGCACGGAAGCGCCTCCTGTTCCGACTGCATAGACCAGCCACAGAGCCATGATCGAGCGTGACGGCAAGACAGATCGCACCATAGATATCACCTCCTGTTTGAACCGCGTCGGATCGACCCAGTCGAATGCATGGGAACGATGGTGGCATTGTACGCAGGATGCAGCCCTTGGTCGAGACTCCGTTTTCAGGCGAGGAGACTCACAGGATCCAAGGCCGCAGGGGGGATGTACGAGAACGGTCGCACATGCGGGGCGATACCTTATGAACCACGCACCGTCGAGCGCATGAGGCTATCGGCTTGCGGCGGAAGAAATCCTTGATACCCCTGATGCCGTTCAGCCAATTCCAGCACCGAAAAGGGCTGACCGTCGATCATCTCAGGGGCTGTAAAAATCTGTCGCAACATTCCCCCACGAGCACCGACGATCTCACCGGCGAAGACCACCCCTTTCGTCTTCAGCTTGAGGATGGCCTTTTCAATGTCTTCCACCCGCACCGCCACATGGTGAAACACCTGGTCGCCGAACTTCTGTACCCAGCGGGGAATGATGCTGGTCTTTCCGCGGTCGTCCGGATAGGCCTGATCAACAAACAGCGCCGGATACCCGGCCCGGCGGTAGACCTTGGCAAACCAATCTTCATACTGCAGCGTTTCATCGTACCCATAACCCAGGGCAATGAATTCTTCCGCTCGCTGATCGATATGCATCGTCCGAACAGTGAGGTGGTCCATGACCGGTACAAACCCCACCCCGGCCTCATCCAGCGCACGGCGAAGCACCCGCGCCGCACTATTGTGCGCCAAAAAGTCGGCAGTCATTCGAGTAATCACGGTATCGAGGTCAGCTTCTTGCCCCATCGTTCCCTCCTTCCGCTCGCCCAAATGTCACCCCTTGCGCCAGCGGCAACTCGGTCCCCCAATTGATCGTCGTGGTCTGACGACGCATGTAAGCCTTCCAGGCATCAGACCCCGCCTCTCGCCCACCCCCCGTGGCTTTCTCTCCGCCGAATGCTCCACCGATCTCCGCGCCAGACGTGCCGATGTTGATATTGGCAATGCCGCAGTCGCTCCCTACCGCCGACAGGAACTCCTCACTGTGCCGAAGGTGCATGGTGAACAGCGAAGACGACAGGCCCTGAGGAACGGCATTCTGCATACGGATCGCTTCATCCAGCGTCTGATAGGTCATCACGTAGAGGATAGGAGCAAACGTCTCCCGTTGGACGACATTCCAGTGGTTCTGCACCCGCACGATCGTCGGTTCGACAAAGTGTCCCGGGCGAGGAAGCACGCGCCCCCCGCACAGGACTTCGCCGCCTTCCCGTTTGATCTCTTCGAGAGCCCTCCGATAGTGCGCCACCGCATCCGCGTCGATAAGCGGCCCCATTAATACACCTGGCTGGAGCGGATCACCGATCGTCACCCGCGCATAGGCAGCCAGGAGTTGAGGCATCAGCTTCGCATACTGCGACTCCTGCACGATGAGACGCCTGGTGCTGGTGCAGCGCTGTCCCGCCGTGCCGACTGCGCCGAACAAGATCGCCTGCGTCGCCAATTCGAGGTCGGCTGTCTCGTCCACTATGACCGCATTGTTCCCGCTCAACTCCAGCAGGCTTCGCCCCAGGCGATGCCCGACCACTTCAGCCACATGCCTTCCGACCGGCACCGACCCCGTGAACGAGATCAGCGGCAGCCGTTCGTCCCGAACCATGTGCTCAGCCATCTCAACGCGGTCCGTCGTAAACAGCGCGAACACACCCGGATACCCGGCATCTTCTAGCACGCGATTGCAGAGATGCTGGACCGCCAGCGCACAGAGCGGAGCTTTCGGAGAGGGTTTCCACAGCACCGTGTTGCCGACCACGGCCGCAATGAAGGCATTCCAGGCCCAGACCGCCACGGGAAAGTTAAACGCCGTGATCACACCTACGACGCCCAATGGATGCCATTGCTCGTACATCCGATGCCGCGCACGTTCCGAGTGCATGGTCTGTCCGTACAACATGCGAGACAAGCCGACGGCGAAGTCCGCCATGTCGATCATCTCCTGCACTTCGCCATCACCCTCGGCTTTGATCTTGCCGACTTCCAGCGAGACCAGCGTCCCTAACGCATCTTTCTTTTCTCTCAGGGCCTGCCCGATCAGACGAACGATCTCGCCTCGCTTGGGGGCCGGCACCATCTGCCACGAGGCATACACCTGCCGCGAGCCGGCCACGAGTGTGTCGTAGTCCGCTTCGGAACAACCGTACACACGCGCCAGCAGCTTCCCCGTCGAGGGACTGTGTGACCCCACGACTCCGGCGTTCGTGGTGTGGGTCCAGGTCGTCGATGAGAGACATCCTCCCGACTGTTCCTGCGCCAGACCCAAATTCTTGAAAATTTCCTGCGTCGTCATAGTGCCCTTACGATCGAAAACAGTCCCCGAAGCGATTGTTCAGTACGTCCTGCAACTGAAAATGTTCCTGCGTCACGAAGCCGCGATAGTCGGCTGGTTTGGCCATCACGAGATCAACGACGCAACAGAGCGACGACGCCGTCGTGACCTGAATGGCGGACCAGAGGCGCCCGAGAATAGTCCGCGGGTATACCTTCTTCACATAGGTCTCCTCGAACAACTCTCCCTGCCTGGTCCCCGTCACAGCCGCATAGATCAGCACCACGTCCTGGTAAGTCTGAGGGATCGCCCGCTCCAGAATGCGTTTGAGCGTCTCTCGATCCTCATTCAGCTTGAGATCTTTCATGAGGAAGTGGATTTTCTCGCAATGCCCAGGGTACCGAAGGGTCTTATAGTTCATGGTTTGAACCCGTCCACGATACGTATCCGCCAAGGTTCCCAGCCCGCCGGACGTGTTGAACGCCTCGTAAAGAAGACCATCCAGTTCAATGGTCTCGTAACCCTCCAACGGTTGCAGCTGGACCTCTTGTCCACCTTCGATCCCGACACAGACATTTCCGTACTCGTTGATCAACCCATCGGTGGACCAGGTGAGGGAATACTTCAACGCATTGCTCGGATGGACCGGCAACGCGCCCACCCGCATTTTCACGCTGTCGATGGTTTCGAAATGGCCGATGAGGTCGTTGGTGACGATGCTGATGAACCCCGGAGCTAAACCGCACTGTGGAATAAATGCCCGATCCGAGGCCTCACTGATGGCTCTGACGCGACAGGTCACGGCGACGTCTTCCGTCAGGTCGAAATAGTGCAGGCGATGGGCTCGCGCGATTTCCGCCACAGTCGGATTGCAGAAGTACGGCAGACTGGAGATGACGGCATCGAACCGATGAGCAGTGACATACTGTACGACCGAGTCGGCCCGGCGCACATCCAACGCACAGGGAGTGACTGTCGTAAGCGCCAACTCATCTACTAACCGCTTGGGAGCATCCAGGGTCAGATCAGCCAAGTGAACCTGGTACTGCCCCTTCGCTGAAAGCAGCCCTGCGATGAGAGAACCGATTTTCCCAGCTCCGAGCACCAAGACCTGAGGCATCCGTCACCTCACGATGATTATACTCCATCAGACCAAAGGAGACGCTTTTTCTGAGCACCTGTGCGGCTGACGAATGGATGGTTTTATAGGACCGCCGCCTAGGACGACGCCTGACGAGAACGGGAGGGAGTAATCAGCGCGGATGATTTTGAAGGTGACGGGGAGGGGGCTTGATTGTCCATCGCCTCAAACAAGAGGCAACATTTGAGGCGGCCGCACACGCCGAGGAGCTTGGGGTCATCGACCGGAAGACCGAGCAGGCGGGCCTGCTTGACGGTGACAGGCTTGACCTCCGTGAGAAAACTTGCACAGCACAAAACGAGGCCGCAGGTATCGATGCCACCCAATCGACTCGCTTCGTCACGCGCACCCACCTGACGCATTTCAATCCGACCACCGAACCGACGCGCTAACAGCCGGACCAACTCACGGAAATCGATTCGATCTTCAGCAGTGTACACGAACGTCATTTGCCGACGGTGAAGTGAGCAGAACACTTCCACCAGTTTCATCTTCAGCCCGAGCGCAGCCGCCTGCTCTCGACAGGCTTTCATCCCTTCAGACGCCAGCCGTTCGTACCGATCGATGGCAGCGACATCTTCACTGGTCGCCTTCCGGGCGATCGGCTGCATCACTCGCATGGGCGGGATAAACGGCATCACCTGAGGGGCTCCGTAGACCACCCCGTAACTCAATTCTCCGGCGACATCGAGCAGCACTCGATCTCCGATGACGAGTGCGGCTTCCCCTGCGTCGAATTTCTTGACCTCACCGCGGTCACGGATTTTGATTCCCACGATCCGGACGGCAGAGGGATAGGGCTTAGCGAGCTCTTGGGCAAGTAGGCTATCGACCATGGAGGGCATACTACACCATCCGGTCTTGGAATTGGAATCCTCAGCGGCTACCGGGCGCCATCCATCACTTTGGATCCGCCATGAGCCATTCACGGCACCATACCTTGCCGGATGATTTGCCTAAGCTTATGATTAGAATGGTTTTTTTAACGGGAAGACGAAATGAAAAATATGTTAGGCTACTCGGGAGCAGGAATATAACTCAGGGTCCGTTCATCGACTATGGCAATGAGGGCACGGTGCGAATACCAAATAAGGTCGTCCTTCCATTCGGCTATCACATTATGATCCGGCAGGTCACTGATTCAGAGATGGACCGGCAGGACGCGAATGCAGATGGGATTTGGGACAACGAGGCCAAAACGATCTATATCCGCAAGCGACTTCCCGTCACACGACGGAGATATATTCTCGCCCATGAACTAGGACACGCGTGGCTGGACTGGCAACATCGCTATCTGGATGACGGAAAAGCTCGCACTTAGGACGCCTTGGTCGGGCAAGGGCGCAAGCCCACCCTTAGCGGGAGGGGCTTTCCCCAGACTGCCGATCGGCTTGTGATCGAACGAGCCGGATAATCTCATCCCACTCCGCTCCCCGCACCGGCTGAACTGAGAGCCGCGAGCCTTTTCGAAGCAACTCCATTCCCTTCAGGCCGACTTCCCCTCGCAACAGATCCAACGACAGCGGCGCCGTGAATTTACGGACGAACCGAATGTCCACCACATCCCAGCGAGGCTGGTCAGTATCGCTGCCTGGATCGTAGTGCGTATCCCGCTTATCGAACTGTGTCGCGTCGGGGTAGGCAGTTTTTACGACTTCGGCAATCCCCACCACCGACGGGGGGTTCGCATTGCTGTGGTAGAACAACACCTGATCGCCCACCTTCATCGCCCGCAGGAAGTTGCGAGCCTGGTAGTTCCGCACCCCGTCCCAAGACGTGGTCTGCTTCGGCGACCGGGCAAGATCATCGATCGAGAACGCCTCGGGCTCCGATTTCATCAGCCAATATTGTCGTCCCTCGGTCATCGATTCCTCCTGAACACTTGGTGTCTAGTGAGGCTCAGTGTATGCTGAGCACTCTGTCGAACCTATCACCCTGGAGCGTGAATGGACCTTGCCCCCCTGTGGTTCGGTATCTACAAGGCCGCAAAATATGCACTGTATCCGTTGTCCTGGATTGCCATCGCCGGGCTATTGACGCTGTTGGCCGCATGGCTTCCGGTGACACCCAGGCGAACCACCTGGGTCAGGCGCTTCGCATTCTGCACACTGCTGCTCCTTCTACTGACCGCCACGCCGCTCCTCTCGACCATGTACGTCGCATGGTTGGAAGGGTGGTATCCGCCGTTCCAAGCCACGCCCACATCAAGGGTCGATGCCATCGTCGTACTGGCAGGAGGCGTGTTTGCAAAGGGATCGCTCAGGCCGACCGATGACGTCTCGGATGCGTCGCGCCAGCGCACGGCCTGCGGCGCAGACTTGTGGCTCCAGGGCCTTGCACCGAAAGTGCTGCTCACGGGCGGAGTCGCCACTGTGCTCCAAACTGGTCCACCGGAATCCCACGAAATGAAACGGTGGGCCTTGCGCCTCGGTGTCCCGGAATCGGCCATTCTCGTGGAGGAGAAATCCAGGACCACCTACGAAAATGCCGTCCAGAGCAAGGCTGTTCTGGGAGCAGGGCACATCCTGCTGGTGACCGCCGCCTACCATCTCCCCCGCGCGGTGGGTCTGTTCGAAAAGCAAGGTTTTGTCGTGACGCCGGTCGCCTGCGGCTATGAGTCACAACACACCCCGGTACAAGTCTGGGCACAGAATACCCTCTTCGATTTCCTTCCCACCGCCAAAGCCTTGCTCATCACGACGCAGGCCGTCGACGAAGTCGTGGGGATGCTGGTCTATTGGGCCGCCGGAAAGTTGTAAGGCCTCGACTAGCGACTTCCGCTAGTGATTCGATTCCAAGCGATAGACCGCTCCCCCATGATCCACCACATAGATCTCGCCCGCTTCATCTTCTCCAAAAGAGGAAATCCGAAGGCCCGACCGCAGCATGACCTGAGGGTGCTGCCCCAGGCTCGGACGTGTCTCGGCTTCTACCCGCGCACAGAAAATCTCTCCACTGCAGTAATCTCCATAGACATACAGGCCCTTGAGCGCAGGCTGGCTCAGGCCACGATACACATACCCGCCGGTGATTGAACAGCGTCCGGCCTCATGTCCATATTCAAGGATCGGGGATCGGAGCCCAGGCCCGTCGCAGTCCATCTGAGGAAGAAAACAATGCTGCCCCTCCATCAGACGCCAGCCGTAGTTCCCTCCGCGCACGACCACATCCACTTCTTCCCAGGCGTGCTGTCCCACATCGCCGACCCACAGGGAGCCAGTCTCGCGATCGAACGAAAACCGCCAGGGGTTTCGCAAACCAAGGGCATAGATCTCCGGGCGACCGCCGCCTGACACGTAGGGGTTGTCGGCAGGAATCGCATAGGGCTCTCCCCGATCCACATCGAGACGGAGAATCTTTCCCCGCAGATCGTGCGGATTCTGCCCTCGATTGTCCGGGTCTCCACGACCGCCGCCATCGCCCCGCCCGATGTAGAGTGCGCCATCAGGCCCAAACGCGATCATGCCTCCATTGTGATTGGCAAACGGTTGCGGCACGACCAGAACTATCCGCTCCTGTCGATCCGCCAGTTCGGCCTTGGAGCCACGTCGGTATTCCGCTACGACCGTTGCGCCATCCGGCTGCTTTGTATAACTCACAAAGAACCGACCGTTGCGCGCATAGTCCGGGTGGAAGGCAAGACCGAGCAGCCCGCGCTCTCCTCCGGCCAGTACCAGGTCGTTGATGTCGAGAAAGGGGATCGATTGCAGGGTTCCCTGCGTCAGAATGCGGATGCGGCCAGCTTGCTCCACGACGAATAGACGGCCGCTGCCGTCTCCCGCATGGGTAAGGTAGAGCGGCTGCACCAATCCCGCAGTGACGATCGGCGTCAACGCGACTGGCGGCCGACTGGCTGGTTCATCTGACTGGCTCTGGGCGTATCCTTCAACGAAAGTGATCACCGCCACGACGGTCAAGAAAAGCAGAGCCAGGCAATGCGGTCGAAATCCGATCGCTCGCATAGGTCAGTCTCCGCCAGGCTCGTTCTCGAGGTACTCGATTACAGAGGCGTACGTCAGTTCGCGGATGCGGGCTTTGGAGGAACCGGGCGCGTCGAGGTTGCGTTCAAGCCAGACGCGTTCTGCGATCTGGACGCGCCCTTCGTTGCACCGTCGCCACATCTCGTGCAGCAACTCGATCGGCAGGCCGACTTGCACGCCTTCCGATTCGATGCGGTCGTCCAAGATTGCCAGCAAATCGGCGATGGCGTGATCCGGCTGGTACGGCGGCGCGGAAAACCCAAAGGCCTGCTCGGCCTGCGACTCTTGGCGGGCCTGCTCGACAAGGTCCTGCATATACTCCTTGAGGAGCCCGATGATGTGACCTGATAAGCGCATCAGCGACAGAGTATCCGCAACATTCCACCCGGAGCAAGGCATGTTTCGACGACACCTCGGTTGACCGCTGATTCGGTGGTTCTCTATGATAGCGGCTGCAAGCAGCTGGTCCAGGCTCCATCACACAACAAGTCCACATCCGGAATCAGCGATCAACGCCAGTGAGTAATCAGACCGTCGTTGAACATTTTGAAATCTCCCTTCAAACCCCGAGCGGAGAGGTCACCACTGCCGTCGGTGTGCCAACGAGCTTCGTGCCGATCACGGCTATTCTCCCGCTTATGCGCAGCCTCGGTGAAGAAGCCCAGGCATTGGAACAACGCCGGTTGCTCGAAGGCGGCCAGAGGGTCTCCTGTCAGAAGGGCTGCGCGGCCTGTTGCCGGATGCTTGTGCCGATCTCAGCACCGGAAGCCTTCGCCTTGGCAAATACGATCGACCGTCTGGAGCAGAGTGAACGGACTCGCCTACTGGCACAACTTGACCTGGCCAACCAACGCCTGGCCAAGGCCGGTTTGCTGAAACAACTGACCTCGCTGGCCGAATCTCAAAGTCCGGTCACCGACGAGGCCATTGAACCATTGAACCGGGCCTACTATGCGCTTCGCATGCCCTGCCCCTTTCTGGACAATGAGGTGTGTAGCATCTACGAGGATCGACCTGCGGCCTGTCGTGAACTTGCCGTCACCTCGCCGGCCACCGATTGCCAAAACATGACGAATGAGGCGATCCGGCCGGTTCCCGTCGCCGTTCGAATCAGTACGACCTTGAGTCTGCTCTGGGCAGACCTCACCGCGACTGCGCCTCGGCTCATCCCGCTCCCGCTGGCCGTCGACTGGGCCACAAGGCACCAGGCCGAGCAGACGCGCCGATGGGTCGGCACGGAACTATTCGAGAAAGCCCTCGATAAAATCTGGCGGTATCTCAGTCAGGAAAAGGCCCGCCGCAGCAGCACGTGAGGAGTGCGCGTTCGTTACTTCTAACAGGCTGCGGAAAAACTCTGTCGGCACACTGGAAATTCAATAGCCCACACATGTGGCACCATAGAACAACATCAGAACAACATCCCCGCAGGATGCTCAAAAAGGCCGGCCGCAAGGCCGCAGCGAGCGAAGAGGCGACGCGTCACATTCTTACCCGCCCGCCCCGAGCCTGCCGAGACAGGCTATTTTCCCATGGCCGTACGTGGAGCCTCTGAGAAAAGCGAGAACGCCGCTGGGGGACTTTTTCAGCATCCTGCAAAAGGAGACTTCATGCAGAATCCCGTGATTGTATGCCTCGACTTAGAGGGCGTGCTCGTTCCTGAAATTTGGGTCAACTTTGCCATCAAGACTGGTATCGAAGAACTCAAGATCACGACAAGAGAAATGCCCGACTACGACGCCCTGATGACACGACGATTGAGTATTCTCGACCAACATAAGTTGACCCTGGCCGACATCCAGGCCGTGATCGATGCCATGGGCCCGCTGGAAGGCGCGGCCGAGTTTATCGCCTGGCTGCGTGAACGGACGCAGGTGATTATTCTGTCTGATACCTTCTATGAATTCGCCCTGCCGTTGATGCGCCAGCTGGGCTATCCGACGATTTTCTGCAATCAACTGGAGATCGGACCAAACGGCCGCATCGTGAACTACAAACTCCGGCAACCGAACCAAAAGAAGCATGCGGTCGCCGCGCTGAAGCACCTCAATTTCCGCGTCATGGCAGCCGGCGATGCCTACAACGACACCGCCATGTTGGGAGAAGCCCACGCCGGGTTCTTCTTCTGCCCGCCCGACCACCTCCCGAAGGAGTTTCCGCAGTTTCCGGTGACGAAGACCTACCCGGAGCTGCAACAACAATTGGTTCGCGCTGGAGGGCTGAGAGGTTAACGGGCGCGGAGACGGCCGGGCACGAGCAGGCAGGAACTGCCGCCTGGAAGGCGTCCGGTGAACGCTGAGACGGCCAGGCCGGATTATTCATGAATACTGTCGCGCGGGAACCGAAGCCCGCCGGGGCTTCTCGCAAGTAAGGCCGACGTAGGCGTACCTGCAGTCCGTCGAGAGGGGGCCGAACGAGAAAAGCCCCGCCGGGCGAGAGGATCGGACGACGGAGCAGGGACTCATGAAGAGTCCGGGCTATTCGTCGTTTACCACGCCCAGCACTCGCCGTCCGTAACGTTCCACCTTCACCTCGCCGATGCCCGGGATCTCCGAGAGGGCCGCGAGCGTGACGGGCTTGTGGCCGGCAATGGTGCGCAGGGTTTTGTCGTGAAAAATAACAAACGGCGCGACCCCTTCTTCCTCAGCCAGTTCCAGGCGCAGCCGGCGAAGACGTTCAAAGAGCTGCGGGTCTGCTGGAGAGATCTGCGGGACCGCGGGGGACCTGGCTCGCTCGCCCGGCTGTGGCGTCAGCGATACATCCGTTGGATGCTCAGTAGTTTCCCTCCACACCACAGTGCCGGTCCCTTGCAGGACCTCCTGTCCCTGACGCGTCACGTTCAACGTGGGATACTCCAGGCCTTCGACATACAGGTATCCTGAGTCGATAAGGTCTTTCACAAGACGAGTCATGGAGGCCTTCGACCATGCTTGATAGGCCCCATAACTAGGACAGCCTTCCGCTCCATAGGCGAGCAGCGCTTTTGAACGACTGCCGCGGAGCAGGTCGACGATTCGGCTCACACCGAATCGACCCATACACCAGGAGACCGCCGTCAAGACAGCCTTTGCACAGGCGGCCTCGTCGCTGAGCGCATTCCCGCTGGCCTGAGAGGGAGCGGCACATCGGTCACAGAGGCCGCAGGGCCCCAAGGCCCGTTCGGCGTCATCACTGAAATAGTCAAGAATGGCCAGCTGCCGGCAGGTCGGCACCGAAACGTACTCAAGTAGGTCTTGGAGCAAGGTCTTCATCCGACCGACACGGTCTGAATTGCCTGGCTCTTTCGAGGCTTGCTGAATGAAGTATTCTTGCGTCGCCAGATCCCGCTCATGGAACAACAACACACAGGCCGCAGATTGCCCATCGCGTCCAGCCCGCCCGACTTCTTGATAATAGGCCTCCAGGCTCCCCGGAATATCGAAATGGACGACCAGCCGGACGTCCGACTTATCGATACCCATGCCGAATGCATTCGTCGCCGCCAAAATCCGCACCGCCCCCAGGCAAAACTCGTCATGGACCAGGCGCCGTTCTTCATCCGACAAACCGGCATGATAGTACCCGACTGACGGATGCGACTGTCCCAGCCATGCCGCCACCTCCTCGACTGCACGACGCGTGGCGCAATAGACCAGGATGGTGCCCGTTTCGTAGTCGCGCACCAACCGATCCAACGTCGCGAGTTTCTCTTGGCGGGAACGGCAGGGGCGGACGGAGAGGGCGAGATTGGGCCGGCGAAAGCCTGTGACCAATCGAAGGGGATCGTGGAGCGACAACCGTTCGCACAGGTCCGCTTGCACGCGCGCCGTGGCCGTGGCCGTCAAAGCGAGGCAGGGCGGATTGTCGAGCTCCCCGCGCAGACGGCCGATGTTCAAATAGTCGGGCCTGAAATCGTGGCCCCACTGGGAAATACAGTGCGCTTCGTCCACCACCAACAACGAGACCCACAGCGACCGCAAGAGCCGGAGAAACCGCTCATGCTGCATCCGTTCCGGCGCCAGGTAGAGCAGCTGGAGCCGTCGCAGCTTGAGATCCAGCACCACACGGTCCCGTTCAGGCCCGGAGAGGCCGGAGTGAAACGCCGCCGCCGCGATCTTCCGCGCCTGCAAGCTGTTCACTTGATCTTGCATCAGCGCGATGAGCGGAGAAATCACCAGGGTCAACCCTGGCAAGACGGTCGCCGGCAATTGATAACAGAGGGACTTTCCCTGGCCGGTGGGCATGACCGCCATCGCATCGCGACGGGACAACACCGCCTCGATCACCTCGCGCTGACCGGGTCGGAAGGCTGAGAACCCAAACTGTTGGCTAAGCTGTCTGCTCAGATCGTCCACGGTGAGGACAGAGACAAACGGACGGTAATAGAGATTGCGAGTGGGCCGAGTATAAGACGAGCGACTGGCTCCGGGCAAGCCAGTCGACTCAACCTCGGCCATCGCGACGATCGCACTCCGGTGCAGCAAGCCGCTTCAGGAAAAAAGAAACCCCGCCAGGGATCACCCGGCGGGGTTTCACACTTCGAGACAGGCAGGGGATCTCCCTTGCACCTCGCGATTTCCCTCGAACAGTCGCTACGGCGCCGTATAGCTGCCGTACTTCGGCACCGTGTCACAGCCTGGCCCCTGTCCTTGATTGGCCTGACAGAGGTAGTGGAGCGCGCCCTGTGCCGACAACCGGGCTTCCTTGTGCAGCCGCGCCTTACCATAGTCCACCGCCAACTTCAATTGGCGCATGGCATCGGCGCCGACGCCGCCCGACTGGGCCTTGCTGAGCCCATCCTGCAATTTCGCCGTCGCACTATCGATGACGGACCGATCGGACCCCCATCGCTTCGTGACATCGACGGTCGTCCGCTTGCCGAGGCCCGGCGCATCGGTCAGCTCGACGATGGCATCGTTCACTGCCTGAATGGCATCCGCGACCTGAGCCTGCGCGATGACCGGCGTGCCGCCGATCGCCAACGCTGCTACGCCCAGCGTTACGAACATGAGTTTCTTCATTGCGTGTCTCCTTTTCTTTTCATCCTCAGGCCGAAGGCTCACCGTCATGGCCGTTACGCCACCGTACAGCCCTTCTCTGCCTGACACGTCACGTTTCACGCTTCACGCATGCTTAGAAGTTCATCCATAGTGACATGTAGGCCCAATGCTGATTTTGCGTCTGGTTCAAGGTGCTGGTCAAATAGCCACCGCTGAAAATCGTGCCGTAGGTGGCCTGGAGCGCCACCTTGCCGTCGGCAAACATTCTGGTGTAGGCGACGTCGATTTCGTCGCCGATGTGCGTCTTCGTGTTGTTGGCATTCGAAAACACGTAACAGCCCTGCGCGCCTCGATACCAGCAGTCCTTGGAATTGGCCAAGTTCAGGTTCGTGTACCACAATTCGATATGGTCACGAGCCGAAGGACGAGCCTGTAAGTTGACCGATGGCGACAACATGTTCTTCCAGGCTTGCACGTCCATATAACCCATGTGGATGTGGTTCGTCGGGAAGAAGTTTTCAAACGTATTGGCTGTCTTACAAGAACCGGGCGTCGCGCCGCAGGTGTTGTTCCGGCTGTCACCTGAGGCGTAGTCGAGGTTGAACGCCAGACGCGTCTTCCACGCCGTGTCATAGAACGTGTAGCCGATCCAGTTCCTGGTCGCCCAGGCATTGATGTGCAAACACTTTTGCTCGCCCTGGCAAGCTCCGACCTGCCCCATTTGACCAAACTGATAGGCGATTTCATTCTGGAAGTCGAACCCACCCTTGCGCACTTCGATCCGGTTCCCGATCATATGACGGGTCTGGTTCGAGTGCTTGGCCGTGCCAAGACCTTGCCCGGCGTTGTCGGCCGAACCATAGTTATTCTTGTAATAGACATAGAACGGCTCGATGACCATGCCCGGAACCATCTTCAACTGGTTGTAGAAAATGAACATGTCGGCATCGCGGTTTGCATCCTGACCTCCGGTGCCGACGATATTGGGTGCACCGCTACCGACTGGGGCCGCCTGAGGTATGTCACTTTCAGAATTGCGGAACCAGCCGAAGTAGCTGTCCCAGGTCTTGGTCTGGTAGGCGAACATCACACCGTCATGTGAATAGCCGGTGTTGGCCCAGTCGAAGTGGCCGAACAATGAGTGGTTGCCGAAGACCACGTATTGACGACCGACCTTCATGCTCAAGCCCTGGACATCGGCCAGGTTCCTGACCAACATGTAGGCCGCACGGACGCCCAGTCGGCATTGGCCGGCTGCTGCATTGCCGCAATTGTGGTTCAACGGATCACCACCATTTCCGGCATTGGTCGCACTTCCATTGCCGCCCCACGTGGCCGAATCGATGATTTCCATGTAGAAATTGACGTCGGGAGACAGGTCATAGCCGATGCCCAACCGTACCCACTGTTGCACGAAGAAGTCGTTGCCTTTGTTGCCGCCAGTTGCAGCGGCTCCTCTTGTCCCAAAGGAGTTACATGTTCCGCCGGCACCCTGGGCAGCACCGAAGCAGGCGTTGTTTCGCATTTCCGGCCGCACGCGCAAGTCCGCGCGCAGCCAGAGATTCTTCAGGTCGAAATTCCGGCCGATGACCGGATCGTAACTTTCGTATGCTTCTTTTTGCGGCATGTTGCGAGGAATGGCGGGAAGGTTCGTGATACGTTCGCCCGGGGGAAGTTCGAATCCGGCAAAGGCCGGGACTGCCAGACACTGCAGAGCTGTCACTACCGCAGCGCCAAAGATGGTGGCCAACCGGCCCCATCTGGTCCGTCCATGGATGCGTTTCATAGCGTTCCTCCTGTGAATTGGATGGCAACCCTTTGTGTACCCACTCACTCCGGGTGCCGTCTGTACATCCAACCGCTATTGCACTGTGAGTTCAACTCTTGTGTGTGGTTCTGAATCGGCCAGACTCGATGGTGCCCACCATCCAGCCTCGTCACTCACGTGAATACAGACGCAAGCCCTCACACAATAAAGTTTTTTACTGTTGGTCACCTCCCTTCACAGCCGTAGAGCGATCATGAAATAGTATTAGGCCTGCTTGGGCAAACCCGATTCCTCTGCCCCATGCTCTACGCCTGATGTTGCGTGATTGATTTCCTCTTCCGCTTCTTTCATCGACGATTCGAAGTCCTGCTCCACCATCTTCATTTCCTGCTGAATCATGTTGAGTTCAGGCTCAACCGTCTTCTTCAGGTCATCCGCCGTTTCCTTGAATCCTTTGACCGCCTTGCCGACCTGACGGCCGATCTCGGGCAATTGCTTGGGCCCGAACAACAGGAAGGCAATCACCAGGATGATGAGAATTTCTCCAGCGCCAAGACCGAACATGGTGTTTCGTGCTGAGGCGGAATTCCTGAAGACCGAGCAATGCGACCCGCGGGTCAGGCTGCCGGCATTCTGTCCGTATCCTCAGTCCCGCAAGTTACCCCTGCGTCGTCCGTGGCGGTGGAGCCGCATCGGCCTGCTGAGCAGGCGGCGTTGTGGCCGACTGTCCGGTTTGCTGGATCTGTGCCGACGGCTGGGCAGCAGCGGGTTCTGCCTCGGTGGCCGTCACATCAATGGCATCCGCTTCATGGACAGACTTTTTGAACCCCTTGATTGCTTTACCTAATCCCTCGCCGAGCTGAGGAATTTTCCCCGCACCGAAGATAATCAGCACGATGACGAGAATCAGCAGCAGCTCCATCCAGCCGAACGAACCAAACATGGTACTGTATGCTCCTTGTTACAGCTGTGCGATTATTCGCACGACGTACGTGCATGTACGTGCGACCGACGATCAGTTTCGTGAAGAGAAGCGTCTGAGATGACCGTGACTTCGAGACCACACCCTATTGGTTTCTCGTGATGCGAGGACAATAGACTGATCTCCTTTTGTAAATCGCGGGAAAGGCTATAGAAATGTAATTAAATAGTCAAGCTTTTTCTCCTGGGTACGTCGTTGTCGGACGTTGTATGCAAAGCAAGCATGACGACCTTACGGTCGAAACGAGAAGTGATAATACTCGACGGGACTCGGAGGCGCCCCGAGCGCCATCAACCAGGCCTCACGCTCATAGCCCAGATGCTCCAGCCCTACCTGCGCCTGACTCAATTCCTCCTCGGTCACATAGGCGATGGTATCGGGAATCCCATTCGGTTTGAGCGACAACAGAGTGCCCTGCGCCCTATCACGTTCTTCCGCCGGCATCTCGCCGCGTAGCGGGAACTCGATCTTGCGCCGATAGGGACTCTCGTAGGTCTCATTCAGCGTGCGGATCGTCTGCACCGTGAGCCGATCCAATTCCCAGGGCTGGACTTTGGAGCCGACCATTGGATGGCAGGCCAGGAGATCCATAAGGGTCATGACATTCGTTCCGAGCCGGCTTCCGACGAACTCCCGCTGCGTCTCAAGAGTGATCGCCGCGATGCCTATGTGTTTGGCCACGGCTTGAATGAGGGCCAGGTTCACCATAAAGCTGTACTGGCCGCCGAATTGGCCGTAGCAGGGCTTATCGGGATCGTTAAGCACCTCCAGATCGGCCGTACCGGCATCGAAACTGCTGAAGCCCACCGCATCAGGAGCCAGCACCCGTTTCGCTTCCTTGATGGAGGCGCAGGCGCCGAGGTTCACCGGCACCAAGACCTCATCGTCGATTCCCTTCAGAAACTCGGTGATCGTCTTGCGATAGGGGATGTCTTTCCATTCCACCTTGTGATATTCGCGCTCCCAGATCAGATCATCCAGAAAGGGTGGAAACTGCTTGAGCCGGTCGATATCCTTGGCCTCGAACGCTCGGACAAACCCGGACCAATCGGCAATCGCCGCGGCTTTGCGCTCGTTGAGGTTTGGTCGGAGATGCTCCTCTTCGTACTCGGCTCCCTTCTTGACCAGGAGCTTGGTCGCCAGTTCATTCCAGAGTTCGTTGCAGAGAATACGATCGACGGAGCCGTCGGCAACGGTCGCCAAGCTTTCCACATCGGCACAGAGCGACTCGACCTTCGCCAGGTGGGGGGCCAGATCAGGATGGGTGCGCGCCCGCTCCAATGCGTGGGCCTGCGAATCGACTAGAACATAGCGAAGCCGCGGATAGACCCGGCCCGCCTTGTCGAGGCGCTGCACATGGCTGAGAAAGCAGGCGGCAAGATTGCCGTTGCCGGGCCCCCATTCCATCACCGTCAACGGAGACTGCGGGCTGGAGTCCGCGGGCGGGGTCTCCGATTGTCCGTTGGATGCCTCACGTTTCACGGCGGCTTTCTTTTCGCGCTTGATGACCTGGTCGTAATAGTCGGCCGCCAAGGCATGCGCCAACCGGTAGTCCGCCGAGGTGAAGGTCTGGTAAAAACTGCGTTGCTGATCGCCCCGCAATTGATAGAACAGAACATTGATATGGGCCTGCCAGTGATCGACCGGCTTGTATTCCCCGAGCGGTTGGGGCAGCGCGTCGAGATCGTCTACCTGCGTCATCATGTGTTGTTCCATTAAATCCCCCTCTGAAAAGGGGGAAATTCTAACAGGAAGCAAATTTCTCCTGCAACTCGCCCACCTGTGACGATCTTGTGCCCAGAGCCATTTCTTGACAGACTTGTCGGGCGGAGTGTACGAAGACAGGATGAGGCAGTTGTGCGGGTTTACCTGTACCATCCTCCTTCTCTCCGGCTCTCTCCTCTGGGCAGAAGATCTCCCGCTGACCCACAACGTGCCGATCCCGGACTTTCAGAACCGCACGGAGAGCCCCAAACCCTACAATTTCGACGCCCCGCCGCAAGGCATGTTTCGAAACATCGTTCTCGCCGAAGGGTTTGAGGAAGAACTGGGCTTTCAACGGACCCATGAAATCGTTCCCGTCAGACCGACCGAACAGTTCCCCCCCGGAACCAAGCCGGTCTTCATCGTATTCGAGCTTCACCAGCATTACCAATCCTTTCAGGTATTCGGGCGCTGCTACCCAGAGGAGGTGGACGGGCTGGATGGACGCACGGTGGTCGCTGAAGATGCGATGTATATCGCTCTCGAGGATCAAACCGGCTACCTAAAGCTGTTCCCCGCGCAAGGAAGCTGGAAACCCGGCCGATACAAAGTGGAGATTCACGCCGGCGAGCAGGTCAACGACATGAGTCTGATGGGCACCATGCGCTTTACGATCACCGCAGCGTTGAGCCATCAGCCACCGACCACTTCCCGCTAGGAACGCCACTTCTTTGAACAGATTGACCCCCGTTCGCTGGCTGAGTTATACCTGTCCGCGCAATGAAATGAGGGTGGGTAGCCGACTGTCACCGAGCCCCCGCAGTCCCTTGAGGGTACGGTTATGCATTGGGATATTCTTGCTACGGTCTTCCTGACGGCCACCATCCAGTCGTTGTTCGGCGTCGGGGTGCTGTTGCTCGGCACGCCTATCCTGCTCGTCCTCGGCTACGACTTCACCACCGCCCTGACGATCTTGCTCCCGATCTCGTTGGCCATTAATCTTCTTCGGGTCAGCAAGGACTATCGGCACATTCATCTTCCCTTCTACCGGCGGATCCTCACCCTGTCGGTTCCCTGGGTGACCCTCTGTCTGCTGCTGGTCACGACGCTCAAGATTAATATCGGGAGCGTCGTCGGGCTGTTCTTGATCATCGTCGCGCTCAAAAGCGTCTATGCGCCATTCAACCGCTTGATTGAATCGCTCGTGCGTTGTGAACGCACCTATTTCGTCGTCATGGCATCGTCCACGGCCTGACGAACCTGGGCGGCTCACTGCTGACAGCCATCA
>JAHFEW010000062.1 GCA_023248215.1 Nitrospira sp. | reverse complement strand
TAGAGACACCCGCCCCTGTACGACTCAGTGATTGCACACCATCATGACCACCGCTTGCATGCCGATCGTGCACCATAGTAGACCATCAGCTTTATCAGGTGAATCATGACAGGGCACGGCAGGCGACAACCCTCCAGAGCCTGAGCATGATTCTTCATCGTGAGGAGGCCGCGATGTCATTCTCTCTGTCGATCAGTCTTTTCGTCATCGCCGGACTCTGTGAGATCGGCGGCGGCTATCTCGTCTGGCTGTGGCTCCGCGAAGGGAAACCGTTCGGGTATGCTGCGACGGGAGCGATATTGTTGATCCTCTACGGCATTATTCCGACGTTGCAAACCGCTCATTTCGGGCGGGTGTATGCGGCCTATGGCGGCATGTTCATCGTCCTCTCGTTGTTATGGGGATGGGGCGCGGACGGTACCAGGCCAGACCGATTCGACCTCGTGGGAGCTGTCATCTGTCTTATAGGCATGGCCGTCATCATGTACGTCCCTCGTCCAACGATGTAAGCGACCGTCAGTGTACTTGCGGAATTTCAGGCCACCATCCATCCAAGCAATTCATTCCGGACGACATCACCCGTGGCGAGCGGGTGGTGATTTTCCTCGCTCGTAGTCTGCTCTCCTTTTCATATCGCTCACTTACACCCCATACCGGTTCCGATACCACGTTCCTGTCTCAAGCCAACACTTAGCAGGATGCGGAAAAAGTCCCCCAGCGGCGTTCTCGCATCGCTCAGACGCTCAACGTACGGCAGAGAGTACGATTCGCCTCTTCGCTCGCTGCGGCCTTGCTGGACAGCCTTTTTGCGCATCCTGCGGGCTATTCTGACACCGACACGCACGTGAGCTGATCGCGGCGTATTACGCAACAATCGAGTTTTTCCGCAGCCTGCTAGGGCTCAAGGCTTTCTCAACTAGGTAAATATCCAGCGGTCAGCTCTCGGGGGACGCGCAAAGATTAGATATGCAAAGGGCCAAACCGGTCCCGAATCTCTCACGTCGGGTGAAGGGAGGACTCCCATGGGGACGACAATACAGACTTTGTTCATGACGGCCATGCTGGCACTCTGTCTGGCTTGGCCGGTCGCTTCTCAAGCCAACAGGTCAATTCCGGACGAACCCGGTGAGGAACTTCTCGTCGGGCAATCGTATGATACGATTGTAGGACTGCTCTTTCGCGAGTACTCGCTACGTGGGAACGGCCAGGTGGATTACCGCACAGCTCGCCACATTCTGGGGTTATCCTACGACGATCCAACGACCGAAGAACTGGACGTCGCGCCCTATCCGATTTTTTACTGGTACGATGCCAATCAGGATGGACAGTGGGACATGTGGGTGGACCGCGATGGAGAGGGTCATCTCGCCGATGCGGTGCGCTATGATTGGAGACAGGGGGAGGAACTGATGACGTCATCCAAGACGTGGTGAGCATACACATGACAGCCCTGGATCCTTCCAGCTACAATCGGCTTGCTCCACCTGGCAATCCGCTCTCCACCATTGTTGAATCGCATGTCATACTGATCGTCTAAGCCTCTCCATCCTTGACCACTTCCTTGGATCACTCCATGCCACCCATCCCTCCAAGCTATTCACTCCGACAGATGCCGTCCGGCATTTGGGTGCTGGGCTTTGTCAGCCTGTTGATGGACATCTCTTCGGAAATGATTCACAGCCTGCTGCCGTTGTTCATGGTCACGACCCTCGGAGCCGGCACCATCGCGGTCGGCATTGTGGAGGGGCTGGCCGAGTCCCTGGCCCTCGTGGTCAAAGTCTTTTCTGGGACGTTGAGCGACTATCTCGGCAAACGGAAGGGACTGGCCTTGTTTGGCTACGCCTTGGGTGCGCTGACCAAGCCCCTGTTCGCAGTGGCTCCGGACATCGGCATCTTGTTGACCGCTCGCTTGCTGGATCGAGTAGGAAAGGGCGTGCGAGGCGCGCCACGCGATGCGTTGGTGGCAGACATCGCGCCGCCGCACCTCCGTGGCGCAGCGTTTGGCTTGCGACAATCGCTCGATACGGTCGGGGCTTTCATCGGCCCCTTGCTCGCGGTGGGGCTGATGCTGCTCTGGGCAAACGATTTCCGGGCCGTCTTCTGGGTGGCGGTTGTTCCCGGCATGATGGCCGTCGCGCTCTTGCTCTTCGGCGTGCAAGAGCCTACATCCCGGCCCACACAAGGGACGAACCCGATCAGCCGGGACAATTTCATACGCCTGGGACCTGCCTATTGGTGGGTAGTGGGCATCGGTTCCGTTTTTACGCTGGCCCGGTTTAGTGAAGCGTTTCTCGTCCTACGCGCCCAACAAGGAGGCATTCCTCTCGCTCTGATCCCTCTCGTCATGGTCGCCATGAACCTCGTGTATGCGTCCTCGGCCTATCCCTTCGGCAGGCTCTCCGACAGAATGAGCCACAGGAAACTGCTCACATCAGGCCTGATCGTTCTGATTGCGGCGGATCTGGTCCTGGCGATAAACGATCACTGGGGCGTGGTGCTGGCGGGTGTTGCGCTCTGGGGCATTCATATGGGGATGACACAAGGTCTGCTGGCCACCATGGTGGCGGACAGGGCACCGGCCGATCTGCGCGGGACGGCGTACGGCTGCTTTAACCTTGCCTCCGGACTCGCGATGCTGGTTGCCAGTATGTTGGCAGGGTTCTTATGGGATCAGTTTGGCGCTGCATTCACATTCTATGCGGGCGCTCTGTTTTGTTTGATCGCGATCGTCGGGATCACCCTGCATCCACTCAGCCAAAAACGACCTGCGTCACCTGGCAGCCAGCCCTCCGTCACGACTTGAGACGAACAGCCGATCAGCAGAGTCCCCTCTACTCTCGCCGGGAACGAAGATGGTTAGAGGGTGCGATCGAGCGAGCGAAGGGCCTGCTGAATCGTTTCATGGAGCTGTTCAATGGCCGCATCCTTGGCAAGGAAGGAGACCGCGCCCGCTTCTCGCATGACCTCTTCGACCTGCCAATTATTGTGCACAGAAAGCCCGATCACCATGGTCGCAGGCTGCTCCAGTTTTAGTCGGCGCGTGGCTTCAATTCCGTCCATACCCGGCATATTGATATCCATGATGACGACTTCAGGCTGCAGAGACTTTGCGAGCATGACCGCTTGTTCTCCGTTTGTGGCCTCCCCCACCACTTCGATATCGGCGTATCCCTCCAGCACCGTGCGGAGACCTTGGCGAAGCATGGCATGGTCGTCCACCAATAGAACTCGCGTTCTGGCAGAACTCTGGGGGTCTCGCAAGGAGGCCGGTTGCAGCAGATCGGGCGTCTTGGTTGTCGATGAAACACCTGGTTCGACCGCCAGTGGCTCCAGCTCCTTCCTCGGTCCATCATGATCGTCTGTTTCTATCGTTCCAGCCATATAGGGAATGACCAATGTGATTTTCGTGCCACGTCCCGGGGACGACTCGACCGTCATGCGCCCACCCAACGCGTCCATCCGTTCCCGGATACTAAAGAGGCCGAACATGGGTGTGGTGAAATTCGCGGTGCTCGCTTGGTCGAAGCCGACCCCCTCGTCGGCAACACAGAGATGTAACATGCCCTCCTCGATCCAGACCGAGATCGAAGCCTGTGCCGTCCCCGCATGCTTCGACACGTTGATCAACAGTTCGCGCGCTGATTGGAAGAGAAGCACCGCCTGATCTTCCCGCACCTGCGCAAGATCCAGATCGCAATGCACCGCCACCGTCATTTCGTGTCGCCGCATCTGCTCCGCCAGCCATTTGATCGCCACCACCAAGCCAAATTCACGGAGCACCGGAGGGCTCAATTGGGCCACCAACGATCTGGTATAGGTCAGCGCCTCGTCCAGCATGTCATCCAGCTCCTGCACCAACCCCGTCGCCGGACCAAGATTGCCCCGTTTCGCCTGGCTCAACTTTATACGGCCAAATACCAGCAATTGCGCCAAATAGTCATGGAGCTCCGTCGCCAGACGTTGACGCTCACGCTGCTCCGTCAGCGTCAGTTCTGATGCCAAGGCTCGCAATCGCGTGCGAGAATGGAGCAATTCCTGGGTTCGCTCCGCCACCCGTTGCTCGAGTTCAATGGTCCACCCCCGCATTTGCTCTTGAACCTTCTTTCGCTCCGTAATGTCGCGCAGTAGCACAGTGTAGGTGACGTGGTCGTCCAGATGGTTTTCGCTGATCGCGAGTTCCACAGGAAAGCTTGACCCGTCGTTCCGAACCCCCAGCATCTCCCGGCCGAGGCCCCTCAGGCTTGGGTCACTGAGCTCTTGCCCGACCACGAGATCGCTTTCCTGTCCGCCGCGATAGGGTGACGGCATCAACATGTTGATGTTGCACCCGAGCAAGGCATCGGACCGATAGCCGAACAGTCGTTCGACGGCCGGGTTGACGCTATGGATCAACCCCTGGTCGTCGATGGTGATGATTCCGTCCACAGCACTCTCAACAATCGCCTTGAGCCTGGATTCACTTTCACCGAGCGCAGAGGAGGCACTATGCCGCTCCCATGCGATGGCGACCAGATGACAGAGAGTTTGGAAAAATCCAATCTCCTCGTCGGTGAAGCGATTTTTGCGGGTCGTTCCGAATGAAAGGGTACCAAGCACCTGTCCGTCGCTGGCCTTCAAGGCATGGCAGGCATAGGCTTGGATTCCCATGGTTCGCATGAGATCACCCTTGGGGTCCGAAGCAATGCGATCGACATCGGCCATCATCGAAGTCCCACAGGCGGCCACATGGCCGCAGAAGCCTTGTCCCAGCTCAAGTCGCTGCGCCGCATGAGCCACATACTCCTGTACGCCGACCCCGGCCAGTAGATGGAGATCTTTGCTCCGTCCGTCCACCACATAGTTCAGGCAGAGATTGACGTCGAGTTGCGTCGCGACCTTCTC
Source organism: Nitrospira sp. (assembly GCA_023248215.1). Classification (GTDB taxonomy): domain Bacteria; phylum Nitrospirota; class Nitrospiria; order Nitrospirales; family Nitrospiraceae; genus Nitrospira_A. The sequence goes on along the minus strand of JAHFEW010000062.1, from coordinate 20,925 downwards.
GTAAATGGCCTTGGTCCATGCCGCGCGATCGACCGGCATTTCCAGAATCATCCGACTGATTTCGAGAAGCAGCGCTTGTTGCTCTTTTCCGCTGTGCAGGATGGCATCCTGCTGTTTACGATCGGTGATGTCGAGGGCCGTACCGAGGATTTGCACCGGCTGCCCGTCTTCATCCCGAGAGAACACGACGTTGCGGGAGAGGAACCACCGCCAGTCTTTCGACCGATGCTGTAACCGGCATTCGAATTCAAGGACATCACCGTCCGCTTGGGACGGCAACTGTGCCAGCTGAGTCAGTACAAAGGGCAGATCGTCCGGATGAACCCATTGCTTTAACCTGTCCTGGCCGACCAGCTGCAATTCTTCTGGTGCATAGCCGAGCGTGGCGCCCGATCTGGCGTTCGCATACAGGTTTCGTTGTTCGCGCAAATCATAGAGATAGACGGTGGAGGGTGCCGCATCCACCAAGCTTTTGATGAATCGCTCTCGTTCCGTCAACTCCTTCAGTAAAACCCTGGTCTCCTCCTCCCGATCATACAGGCGCAACAGGGCCTTTGCCGCGCCGATCAGCTCGGTGGACTCGACCGGTTCGCTCAGATACACATCCGCGCCGCCATCCAGGCCAAGCGCCCGCTCCTGCGGTCTCACGCAGGAGGCGGAGACCTGCAGCACCATCGTGTGCTTCGTCGCCGCGTTCTTCTTAATCAGCCTGCAGATCTCGATGCCGCTGATATCCGGCAGCCCCACGTCCAGCAACACCAGATGCGGCCGTTCCTCATGCACCAACCTCAACGCATCGCCGCCTGTGGCTGCCTCCAGGACGCGGTAGCCGGCGCGCGCGAAAATTCTGGTTTTCGCATACCGAGCCCCCTCGTCGTCGTCCACATTGAGGATGGTATGGCGGAAGGTGGCTGTCATGGTTGTTTCAGGGGTAATGCTTGCCGATCGGAATTCGGTTCGAAGGTATGGGGAATCACCTCCCCCATCACCCGCCGGATTGTATCTTCCGACAAATCGTTTTTCATCACAATGCCGCGCGTGGATTGCTCCAGGACAGCTCGTGCTTCCGCCGAGAGTGCCTGAGACGTCACAATGACGACCGGCGTCCCCTCTAGTTTTTCCGAGGCAGCCAGATCCTGCAGGAACTGCCATCCCGATCGTCCGGGCATATTGAGGTCCAGAAAGATCACATCCGGCTGAATGTCCCGACAGATCCGAATCCCTTCCATGCCATCTCCAGCTTCCGAGACGGTACAGGGAATGCCTGCGAGGCACTTTTTGAGGATGTAGCGAAAGGATGCCTCATCATCGATGATCATGACGCTCGGAAGAGCGGCTTGAGCAGACACATCCTCACCTGCCAGCGACTGCTGGACCAAACGATCCAATTCCGCGACCAGCGCCGCAGGCTCGATGGGTTTGACCTGATAGGCATCAGCGCCCAGCATGAAGGCCTTGCCGCGGTCCTCCACGGTGGTGACGATGAGAATGGGAATATCTCGGGTTGTTTCATCCGCCTTCATATGCGCAAGCCACTGCCGGCTGTCTTCGCCGCTTAAGAGTAGGTCCAAAATGATTGCAGCCGGCCGCACCTGTTGCAAAAGCCGGCGGGCCTCGCGAAGCCCACCGCTGAGCATCGCTTGATACATAGTGTCCCGGAGAAACTTCTCATAGAGCAATCGCGTTTCCGGGTCATCCTCGACGATGAGAACGGGAACCCGCGCAGGGTCCAGCTGAAAATCCTCAGCGACGGTTGGCTTGAGCAGCTTGTCAATTGCCTTCTCATGGTACAGAGGAAAGGTCAGCCGGAAGACCGAGCCAAACCCGACCTGACTTTCGACCGAGACCTGCCCGCCCAAAAGCAGGGCCAATTTTCTGCAGAGGGGAAGTCCCAGACCCGTCCCTTTCACACGCCGCTGAATCGGACTATCGAGTTGCGTGAATTCATCAAAAATCCTCGTTTGGTCCTCCGGCTTGATGCCGATGCCGGTGTCGGACACCGCGATCGTCATGTCCCTGCGATCGGCGTCGAGAGAGGCCGTAACGCGAATCTCACCTCGTTCCGTGAACTTCAGTGCGTTGGAAATAAAATTTCTCAGGATCTGCGACACCTTCCCCTCATCGGTACAGAGCGTCGGTAGGTCGTCCGCTTCCTCGAACAGGAGATTCACCGATGAACTCGTCAATAACGGCTTCAGCATGCCGCGGAGCGCGCTGAACATCGTCTTGATTTCAAATTCAACCGGCCGCACTTCCACTTTGCCGGCTTCTATTTTGGCCAGGTCCAATAAATCGTTGACCAGCTCCAGGAGACTCTCGGCCGCTTTTCGGACGAATCGAACTTGTTTGTCCTGTTCAGGCGTCAGTTCGCCATCGGACCGATCCAATAACAATGCAGAGAGAGCCAGGATCGAACTCAAGGGCGTGCGAAACTCATGACTCATGTTGGACAAGAAGCGGGTTTTCATATGGTCCGCTCGCCGAAGGTGGTCGGCTTTCTCGTCCAACTCAGCATAGAGTGCGACGACGCCCCGATTCGTATCCTCGAGTTCCTGATTCATACGGACGAGTTCGTTTTGTCGGAGGCGTAATTCATCCAAAGTCCGCAGGAGTTCGTGGTTTTGTTGCCGCAATTCCTCTTGCGCATTCTGGGCCGGAGTTTTAATTAAGTTGTCCACAAGACTGGACAGCTCCGTCGCGCCCAGCGGCCTGGCACGCGACGGGAAGACTTTCTTCAAGATGACCGTGGTGCCCTTCCCCTGCTCGCTATCGATTTCGCATTGATCCATCAGGCGTTTTGCGCCGATGATGCCCAGCCCCATGCCGGTGTGAGACTCATATCGCCCCTCCAGAATCCGCTTGAGGTCTGGGATACCGGGGCCACTGTCCGTGACACGAATCAACAACACCTGGGGCGAGGTCTGCCCCTCGACCAGGAACTCGACCATGCCGTTCTTGGCATAACGGAAGGCATTGCGCGCAATCTCTGACACTGCGGTTGCAATTCTGGTTTGGTCCTGAGCATCAAACCCGAAGAGCCCTGCGATCTGCCTTGCCCGCTGGCGTGCAGCCACGACATCATCCTCATATTTCAAGGCGACGTTGATAATCGAGCGGCTCATAGACTGGGACCTCTCGGACCTGTACCCGTCATGTCATTCCCCATCCAACCTGTGCTCCGGTGAGGCCTTGCGGCTCCTACTCGTATAGGCGATCAAGGATTTGGCCCGTCCCCTGCCGCCGTGATTTTGAGCACCATCACCGTCGTGTCGTCACGCCCACGCGTAAAATCGCGATATAAGGTGGCGGCGATGAGACTCGGATCGCGGGTCGTCAGTCCCGCATACAAACTGAGATCCCAATGGGTGCTGATCCCATCCGAGCACATAATCAGCGTCGCCGATTCGGACCATGGATACTGAAACTCCGTCACCCGTCGGATTTGATGGCCGAGAATCCCATTCTGGGACACCATGTTCCGGGCTGTTCCATCCTGGTGCACTGAGGCCATGATGTTTCCGATACCGACAAACTTGACGATGCCTTGATCGTGAAGAATCTCTGCGACTCCCAAAGCCGCCCCTCTGGTCGAACGGAGCGCCCCATGCGCGAAATCGATCTGTTCACTGAGTGCCGCATCACCATGTTCGCGCAGGCTCTCGATCGCGAGCACGGCCGCCTGTGCCGCCAGGGGACCATGACCTAACCCGTCCGCCACCGCACATACCGTTCGCCGGCCCGACGACTCGGAATACCAGGCATCCCCAGAAACGCTCTCCCCCGGCTTGGCCAGACTGATCACACCGGTCCGAGCGGCCAGAGCATTGCGTGCGCCAGGAAAGTCCCTCTTCCAAATACGGGCCACGAGGCCTGTCCCTCGTCCCGGCATGGAGTGAATGTCGAATTCCGTCGCCATCCGAACAATTGCCCCGAGGCCGGTGCCGCTGCTGCCTGCCGTGGAATGGCCATCTTGCAGGGCGCGACCCACGTCAGCCATGCCGGGCCCTCGATCCAATGCCACAATTTCGATTCCCTGCGCCGCCCCCTGAGCCACGGTTCTCAGAAATATTTCCCCCTCCTTCGCGTGCTTGAGCAGATTGGTGCCCATTTCGGAAGCAATTACCGCACAGATCCCGACCTGGGTTTCGTCCAATCCGGCTCCGCCTGCCAAGGCAGCGACCTTCCGACGCGCCTCGGCCACCTGACTGGATTCCCCAATTGGGAACTGAAACTGTTCTCCCACCCGATGCTCGGTGATCATCCCACCCTCACTTCCAGCGCGCAATCATGACTGTCGTACCTTTATCCACTTCCGAATGGATGTCGAAATCATTCACGAGGCGCCTCGATCCGCTCAACCCCAGTCCCATTCCATTGCCGGTCGTGAATCCATCTCTCAATGCCTTATCGAGATCCGGAATACCGGGCCCCTGATCGACAAACGTCAGTCGCACTCCTCTGCGGGCGCCTGCTTGAAGGGCTTGAACACGCACTTCTCCGCCCCGGCCATGCTCAAGTGTGTTACGGGCCAGTTCGCTGGCGGCGGTCACGATCTTCGTCTGATCGACGAGGGAGAAGGCCTGCATCAGCGCCCACTCCCGAGTGATTTGACGGACCTTCACGATGTCATCCGACGATCGGATGGGAAACGTCTCATCGCGCAACGTGACCATTTCCTCTTGCCCTGTCCTCGATGGACCCTTTGAGCATCTCCACCCCCTTGTCGACATTGAGCGCCGTGCGCACTCCGGGCAATGAGAGGCCGAGTTCCACCAGCGTAATCGCCACAGCCGGACGCATGCCGACCACGACCGTTTCCGCGTCCAGCACGCGTGCCATGCTCGCGATGTTGCCGATCATCCGGCCGATGAACGAATCCACGATTTCAAGCGAGGAAATGTCGATGAGGACACCGTGCGCCCGGTCTTTGACGATCCGACCGGTCAGATCGTCTTGCAGCGTCATGGCCAAGCGATCGTGCATGTCCACCTGCACGGTCACCAGCAAAAAGCTTCCCATCTTTAAAATTGGGATTCTCTCCATGGTCATTCTTTCGGCCTGGCAACCGCAGACTTCATAATGCTGGCACCCGTGCGTTGCAAGGCTATCGTGAAGGCATCCGCGAGTGTAGCCTTGGTGGTCACCTCGCTCAGATCGACCCCAAGATGCACGATCGTTTGGGCAATTTGCGGGCGAATCCCACTGATGATGCAATCGGCACCCATGAGCCTCGCGGCTGCGACAGTCTTCAGGAGGTGTTGTGCCACGAGCGTGTCCACCGTCGGCACGCCGGTGATGTCGATGATGGCGATCATGGCGCCGGTTTCGACAATCCGTTGCAGGAGATTTTCCATGACGATCTGGGTCCGCGCGCTATCCAGAGTGCCGATCAGCGGCAAGGCCAGAATGTTGTCGAACAACTGAACCACGGGAGTGGACAACTCCAGCAGTTCCTCCTGCTGCCGGTGGATGACCTCTTCACGGTTCTGTTGATGGAGCTCCATGATCTGCAGGCCGAGCTTGTCGAGGAGAACGGTGGCAGCCCACATGTCGGTGACGAGTTCCTTCGGGTCCTTGACGGTTGTGCGAATGACGTCGAAAAGGGATTGTTTCAGGGAAAAAATAAACATGGCGGTTTCAGAGGGCGTGAATCCCTGGGCCACCCTTGACCGTGCTGTCTGCGCCAAGAAATCCCTCACCGGCTTCCAGGAGGGATCGCCGATGTCCGACCCACCGTGCAGGGCCTGAGCGAAGAGACTCAAGAATTCGCGCGACTGATCGCGCAATTCGCTTTCCTTCATCAGATCTCTGCGTAGCGAGGTTGCTGCCAGTTGGAAGGCCACCCAGTCTTTGAGGATGACCTCCTGTTGAGTCCGGACGCTCTCAGCCAATTTGTTTTGGTTTACCATAGTCCCTTCTTCCTCCTCTTCATATTCTGATGACAGATCTCGACTTGGCTGGAATACCCGGAAGTAGAAACGGGCAGGTCAGTCTAGTCGGGTCATAGACAAGTCTCCCACTAGGGGAACCCCTAGTGGGAGCACCTAGCCTACATGATACGAGCCTGTGAATTCTGAGTTGGGATTGGAGACCGCTTAGTTGATTGATTCCCCCGGAAGGATCTCGATGGTCTCTGGCTTCTTCGGGGAACGACCTGCTGCTGCGCGACGTCCCGGATTCTGGCCCTGAATGAGAACGCGCGGGCCATCGGCTACAGGCAGCAGGGTTCCCGCATCCGGCAGATCCCCCAACACCCACTCGTAGAGAGTCTTCGCGTCTTCCAATACGGGCAGGGCGGGCCTTCCATAGTAGTCTGACTGCATCCGTTCGTCGTACAGGCCGACGCAGCCGTGCGAGGCGGGAAATCCCGGCAAGTCACGGCCGTGGATCCAATAACCGACACCTTCTTTGTTGACATGAAACCGCAAGGCATAGTGCATCGGATAGGGCACGTCTGTCTTCTCGATCGTATAGAGACAGGATCGATGAGCGCGATGGGCGGCGGTGATTCGAAACTCGCCGGCGGGAGTGTCGTTCTCCGGCTCTCCGGAGGCAATCGGGAAAGACCAGCGCAAGCGCCCACGCTCGTACGCGCCGAGGAATTGCTCGGTGAGATCGACAAGGATGAGTTTCTCTTCCTGGGCTCCGATCGGATACCAATGCGGCAGCGGGGTAAACCCGGCCACGTCATCAAGCCTCGTCGGAACCTTGATCTCTCGTCCAGGCTGCGCATGCCGACGATCAATTCTATTGAATCGCGCCACGTCGACCCACCGCTGACCGAACAGTTTCTCGAGGGTCTCGCCTCTCTGAAGACGTCGGCACTGCCAGGGGAGCCTGTGATCACTCGGATAGTGGATCGCGCAGGGAGAGGGCCCCTCGGTTGCCCACACGACACCCTCCCCCTCGCCGAGCAGGAACGGGACACCGCACAGGACGAGCGCTATAAGGGCGTCACAAAAGGCGCGCGCTGTGAAGACTGCGCGAGACGCCCCGCCGCTGCTCAACATACTGTTACGACCAGTACTCCGACGCCTTCATATAGCCATGCAGCAAATCCCGTCTGGCTATGATGCCGACGAGCTTCTTATCACGCACCACCGGTAGGCGCGTCACATACCGATCCTGAAACAGGTTTGCCACCTCCTCCAGCGTCATGGATTCCCGTGCCGTCAGCGGCTGGGTCGTCATGATTTCGGAGGCCAGCACTTTGCGCAGGTCTCGTCCTTCAATCATGGCTTGCAGAAGATCGTACTCCGTCACGAGACCGACCAGCGTACCGTCCCCTTCCACGACCGGCAACCCGCCGAAATTCTGTTTCGTCATCAGATGGCCGATCGCGAGCGCGTCCGTACGGGATGTACAGCTGAACGGCGCATCCTGCATGAGTTGACCGACCGTCAGTGTTTTCGGATCACAAGCCTGAGTGAGCAGATCGATTCGGCGCATAGATGTTCCCCTCTCGCCACAGATGGCACGTCAATTCACGCCCGCCCTCGCGCCTGCCGTCCCGCGCCACGGCGGAGAGCGGCCCGCACCACGTCGCGACGAGTCACGATCCCCACCAATCGATTCTCCGCGTTCACCACCGGCACCGAAATGAGATCGCTCTCCGTCAAGACATGCACGAAGGTGGACAAGTTCGTCTCAGGCGGCACCGAATAGGGATTCTCGCTCATGATCTCTTTCGCACTCAGCGCACTCCACTGCTGCCCCTCATCGAGCGACAGTAAGAGATCCTGTTCGCTCACCACCCCCAACAGATGTTTGGACTTATCCACAATCATTACCGGACCGGGACCCTTCACGAACAACGCCGCCAAGTCGTCGCCTTTCGTATCGAGACGGGCGGCTTGTACGCGTGTACTCAACACGTCGCCCACCGTCTGATCCTCGAACGCCACACGCTTGTTTCTTGGGCGAGCCGGTCGTACCGTCGAGGTCTTGCGCTTCTTCACCACCATAGATCCTCCTTGAACGTACACTTCGCAAATGAAACCTTGCTACATCGTTGATTGTGTCGCCGCCACCTTGGCCCCCTCGAGAGACTCCTGTCGCCCTTACTCGGGCTGAGCAACAAGATGAGGACTTCGGTCCTCGGCCCATCGCACATGCTGGGTCGTCACCTTGCCACTCTTTACCTTGATGCCCTTGGCATGTTGCGCGTGACCACCCAGCGTCGCCACCACGTCGTAGGTGCCATCCGGCAAGTCGATGAAGAGCCAAGGCCCGGTGATCTGCTCAGCGGGAACGGTAAGGACTGTGCCTCCCTTGGCGGCCCGCAACGCCACCCCCACGCCGGTCACAAACGGCTTCCCTCCGGCCGTAAAGACCAACTTTAACGAAAACGGAGGGTACGTCGCCTCGCGCTCGACCTGACCAATACCGGCGCTGAAGTATCGAATCGTCCCGCTGTGAAACAACGGAATGACTTCTTTCTGCGGACCGATGTCGGTGGGGATCTCCAGTTCGATCGCATCACCGCTTGCAAGCACACGGGTCACGACGCCTGCCGCGGCGATGCCCACATCCCCGATCGACAGACTCAGCCCCAGAAGTCCACCCATCATTAGCATTACGACTCCGCCGCTCACGCCATGTCTTTCCATACGTCTCTCCCTTCGACATGCTCTCGCAATCGTGATGCCGGAGAACCGGCTTGTGCGCCGGATCAGCCGGCGCAGGATCCGTTGGGCAGTTATCCCCTATGAACCTTCCCCAATCGATTTGACTGCTGCCAATTACCCCAACGAGGTGCCAGACACTGCTGCAAAACGCCGCACCGCTGCCAACACGTTACGGCCGCCCAAGTCTGCCAACCGCTTGGCATTACATGATACTGTTGCCCAGCCAGGCGACGGCGCTCAGGCACATCCGATGCAGACCTCATTCCAGGGCGAAGAAACGTCAATTTGGAGAAGAGAACATGAAGATGATGATCGCCGTGGATGGATCGGAGTTCGCCGAATGGAGCGTGCAGATGCTGGAGGCTGTCGCCAGCCGCCCGCCCGACTCGGTGACGCTCGTCCATGTCGTGGACAGCGCCTCGCTGAAATCCGCCGCCCGCAAACATGCCGCCGTCTCGAAACAGGCTATCGCCGCCATGACGAAGGCGGGTGACCAGATCTTGCGCCGCTTTGAAGGTCTGGCACGGATTGCCTTACAACAGGCCACCACGAAACCCCGCACGACTATCGACACGATCCTCACCCATGGCCGTGTGGCCGACGCCATTACCAAGCTCGCCAAGCAGAAGAAGGCCGACCTGCTTGTCCTGGGCTCACGCGGCCTGAGCGACGCGGAAAGTTATCTCCTGGGGAGTGTCTCGCGCCATGTCAGCGCGTTGGCGCCCTGCCCGGTGCTGGTGGTGAAGCGACCGCTTACGGCCCTCTCCCGCGTCCTCTTTGCGGCTGACGCCTCCAAACACTCGCAAGGCGCCTGCAGCTTTCTGTGCAAACGGTTTCTGCCGGAATCGGCCCCTGTCACGGTGCTGTCCGTCGTCGAACCAGCCATCACGGAACTCGCCGTGAAGTACCTGTCAAAGGACCAGTTGGACCAAATCTCAGCCCCAAAGCGTCAGGCCGCTGAACAGGTGGTGGAGCAGTTGCGCGACCGGTTCCTCTCCAACGGGTATGCGGTCACGACACAGGTGGAGATCGAACATGTGACCGATTCAATCCTCCGACACGCCACCTCAACCAAGGTGGACCTGTTGGTGGCCGGCTCGCGCGGCTTGACGGGATCGGAACGACTCCGGTTGGGAAGTGTCTCGGAAACGCTGCTGAAATATGCCCCCTGCTCGGTGCTCATCGTGCGAGGATGGCGTGCCTGAACTGACTGCGCTCGAGATTTGTCGCCTGGCGCCCAGCCAGGTCTATCGCGCGCTCGCCACCTCACCGCAGGGCCTCTCAGACGACGACGTGCGGCGACGAGCCATCCGGTATGGGCCGAACAGTCTGCAGGCCTTGCGGGGAGTCTCGCTCGTCAGCCGATTTGCCCGCCAATTTACCCATTTTCTGGCACTCCTTCTGTGGTTGGCCGCAGGTCTGGCCTTTGTCGCGGACGCTCTCCACGCGGGCGAAGGCATGGCGACATTGGGCTGGGCCATCCTCGGCGTCATCCTCATCAATGCCATCTTTGCCTTCCTTCAGGAGTACCGCGCCGAACGCGCGGTTCAAGCTTTGCGCGGCATGCTGCCGGCCAAAGCCTGGGTCCTGCGCGGCGGGCAACAGCAGCAGGTCGCCCGCAGTGAGCTGGTCCCTGGCGATGTGCTTCTCCTCGAAGAGGGCGAACAGGTTCCCGCCGACGCGCGGCTCACCGAAGCCGTCGGCATGCGTGTCGACAACTCCTCTCTCACCGGGGAGTCCAAACCGCAGCGACGCTCGGCTGAGCCGATCACGGACGGCCATCCGCTCGACATCGCCAATCTAGCCTTTACCGGCACCACGGTCCTCTCCGGCCATGGCCAGGGAGTAGTCTTCGCTACCGGCCTCAATACGGAGTTCGGAAAAATTGCGCACCTGACCACGACGGTGCAGGCAGGCCTGAGCCCTCTGCAACAGGAAATCGTGAAGGTGACGCACGTCGTCGCCGGCCTCTCACTTGCGATGGGCCTGGTCTTTTTCACGATTGGCGTCGGCATGGGGTTAGGCTTCTGGACCAGCGCGATCTTCGGCATCGGCATCATCGTGGCCAACGTCCCGGAGGGGCTCCTGCCGACCGTCACCCTCGCCCTCGCAATAGGTAGCCAGCGCATGGCCAAGCGCAAGGCGCTCATCAAGCACCTCGCGTCCGTCGAAACGCTGGGGTGCACCACCGTGATCTGCACCGACAAGACCGGGACGCTGACGGAAAACCGGATGCGGCTCGACAGGTTGTATGTGGACGACCTCGTCGTCGAATCCCGCGAGAGCTGTTTGTTCACGAGGAACCGCCTGATTACCGCCGCCGAAGCCGAACGCTGGCGCACCCTCTTCGACGCCATGGTCCATTGCAACAATGCCAAACGCACACGCCGCCCGGACGGGCGTAGCCGCAGCACCGGGGACCCCACCGAGACGGCACTGCTGGAATTTGCCGTGGATCATGGACTCCTCCACCGTCCGCCCCTGCAGCGTATGGGCGAATTGCCCTTCGATGCGGATCGCAAACGAATGACGACGCTACATTGGAGCGAGGGGCGATTACTTGCCTTCACCAAAGGCGCACCGGAATCCGTGCTGCCGCTCTGTACGATGCAGCAGGGGTCGTCGAAGCCCACGCCGCTCACGGTCGACGGGCGCAAGAAGGTGCTGGCCCAGAGTCAGGCCTTCGCCCAGCAGGCGTACCGAGTGCTCGCGGTTGCCATGCGCGAAGTGGAACGAGGCGTGGAGCGACTGGAGATCGACACAGTAGAGCAGGGCCTGACATTTCTGGGGCTCGTGGCGATGATGGACCCACCGCATCGTGAGGTGCCGGACGCGATCCTGAAGTGTCGACGGGCCGGGGTCCGTGTCATCATGCTGACCGGCGACCATCCGCTGACGGCGTTGGCCATCGCGCGCAAGATCGGACTGGCTCCAGAGGCGGTACCCACACCACCAGGCCGTTTCGTGCCGGTGATCGAGGGCGCGCAACTCGACGGGTTCAGCGACGACCAACTGCGCCAGCTGCTCACGCCGACCGCGCCCGGAGAACCGGACCCGGTCTTCGCCCGCATGGCGCCGCGGCATAAAATGCGGATCGTCTCGGTGCTCAAGGACATGCGCGAGGTCGTCGCCGTTACCGGCGATGGGGTGAATGATGCGCCGGCGTTGAAAATGGCCGATATCGGCATCGCCATGGGGGTGACCGGCACCGACGTCGCCAAAGAAACCGCCGCAATGATCTTGCTCGACGACAATTTCGCCACCATCGTCAATGCCATCGAAGAAGGGCGTGCGGTTTTTAACAACATCCGTAAGTTCGTGACCTACGTGTTGGCGAGCAATGTCCCTGAGGTGGTGCCCTACCTTGGATTCGGCCTATCGTCGATGCCGCTGGCCCTGACCGTCCCGCAAATTCTCGCCGTCGATTTGGGGACCGACATGGTGCCGGCCCTGGCGCTGGCCGCGGAACGGCCGCAGAGCGCCGTCATGGACGATCCACCGCGACCGCGAACGGAACGACTTCTGAGTTGGGAGCTGCTGCTGAGAGCCTATGGGTTTCTTGGATTGATGGAAGCCGGCATTGCGATGGGAGGCTTCTTTGTTTATTTACACAGTCAAGGCTGGACCTGGGAAACGCCGCTCGACTGGAGTTCCCCGTTGTATAAGGAAGCGACCTCGGTGACCTTCGCTGGTATCGTGATCGCCCAGATCGCCAACGTGTTCGCCTGTCGTTCCGACCGTGTCTCGCTCGTCCGGCTCGGCTGGTTCAGCAATCCTGTGATTTTTGCAGGGGTGGCAGTTGAAGTCCTCCTCCTCCTCGTCTTAACCTACAGCCCGCTCGGGCATCTGGTCTTCGGAACAGCCGCGCTCCCCGCCTGGATCTTCGGACTCCTGGCCCTGGGAGCGATCGGACTTTTGCTGGCCGAAGAATTCCGCAAATTCATCAGCGGACAGATGAGAGAACGGCGGCAGCGGCAGAGAGCGACTCTTGTTGAAGGAAAGGAGCACCTATGACGACGGGATCAGGCCAGCACGTCAGCGACTACATGCACCGCCAATTGGAGGTCATCCCGCAGGATGCCACGGTCGTAGCCGCAGCCGCCAGAATGCGGGAGCGAAGCATCGGCTCGGTACTGATCGAAACCTTCGATCGCACGCAGAATGATTGCCGCATCGCCGGGATCGTCACGGAAACCGATCTGGTCGGCAAGGTACTGGCACAACGCCGCGTTCCCTCCTCCGCCAGCATGACGGACATCATGAGCCGTCCGCTCATCACCATTGCGCCGAACCGCCCGATGATCGATGCCAGTCATCTGATGGAGATCAAGAAGATACGGCACCTCGCGGTCGCCGAGGGCAACGATGTCCTCGGAGTCATTTCGGTGCGCGACCTGGTGAGACACTTCGTCGAAGCTGAGGGCGGACCGGTGCAGGCGCTCACGGATGTCTACCGCCCCTTAAGCGTCCTCATGAACCGCACCATCGAAACCATCACCAGCGATGAAACCGCCCTGACCGCGGCGCAACGCATGACGGACAAACACATCGGCGCGTTGTTTGTCATGGAAGCCGACGAACTGGTGGGCATCGTGACGGAAGCCGACCTGGTGCGGAAACTGCTCGCCTCTCAGCTCGACCCGGAGACGATGCGGGTCGGCGCCCTGATGAACTCGCCGCTGATCGACATCGACATCAACCGGACCATCCGCGATGCCAGCGACCTCATGGCGGCCAAACGGGTCCGCCACCTGGCCGTCACCGAACACGAGAAGGTGCTCGGCGTGCTGTCGATCCGAGACCTGGTCAAGATGGTGTCGATCCGCGACCGGCCGGAGTTTCTGCGACGGACGTGATCGACCCGAAGCGGGATGCGACGCAGCCCCCCGCTGCTCACCTCGTCTCGTCCCCACGTTTCGATTGCGCCGGATTGCTCGGGACGTTAGACTTTGCCGACCCCCGTCCATGCCGCTCACCCTCGCATGACAGATCGAATCGCCCGTCCCTTCTTTCACGAATGGAGCTGCTGATGCTGGAATGGCTGGCCAATCCACAAGTCTGGATCGCCCTGGGTACCCTCACCGCGCTGGAGATCGTGCTGGGGATCGATAACATTATCTTTCTCTCCGTGCTGGTCGGCCGGCTCCCCGAAGCTCAACGTGCCTTTGCACGCAGGGTGGGATTAGGCCTCGCCATGATGGCACGCCTGGGGCTGTTGTTTTCCATTTCCTGGGTGATGGGACTGACCCACCCCTGGGTGACGGTCTTCAGTCACGGGATTTCCGGGCGCGATCTGATTCTGGTTGGGGGTGGGATGTTCCTCATGGCCAAAGCGACGCACGAAATTCATAACAGTCTGGAAGGAATCGAGGACGGCGAGGCCCCGGTCACCACTGCGAGCCTGGGCATGGTCCTCATTCAGATTGCGCTCTTGGACATCGTCTTTTCACTGGATTCGGTGATTACGGCGGTCGGTCTGGTCGAACATGTGTCGATCATGGCGGTCGCGATCATCCTCGCCGTCGTCGTGATGTTGATGGCAGCTAAGGCCATCGGGGATTTTGTGGATACGCATCCCACGATTAAGATTCTGGCCCTCTCGTTTTTGATTCTGGTCGGCGTGACCCTGATGGTCGAAGGGTTCGATGTGCATGTGCCCAAGGGCTATATCTATTTCTCCATGGCCTTCTCTGTGACCGTCGAAATGCTGAACATTCGCATGCGACGAAAACGAGGGATACCGCTCAAACTCCACAGCCGCTATGCGGAAGACCGGCGACAGTAGTACCGCTGATCGGACAGGATCGGAGGCGCCCACAGACAGCGACAGGAAGGAATGTGACAGCCTCAAGACTCCTGCGACCCATGCGACGTCTCACTCACCGTGGAGTCCTTCCGGTACGGAGAGCAAATAGTTCGCATCCACCGATTCCTCCCACACTCCTCCTTGCTGAGCCTGCCCCATCGTCCACCCTCGCATGAACAACAAGGTGAGAATCGGTTCCATGGACGGGCCGATCGGAGACTCGCTCTGTTTCGGATCCGAGACGCGTCCCACCACCGTCACCCTCGCCCATTGCTTCCACTTGGGAGTCAACGTCGAGCTATTCGGCACCATGACCCAATAGTATCCCGCTTCCGGCCCCTCGTTCACGGTCGGACGATGCGGTCGGTAGTCCTTGTCCAGCGGCCGGTTCCTCAGGTGCAGCCAGAGCAGTCGGCCGTCCTGCTTCTGATCGACCACCACCCCACCCAAGATGACCGTCTTTCCTCGATATGTCTCCGGAGAGGCGGTGAGTGCCGTCAATGTCACGCCGGGCTCTGCCTGCTTGACGTATCGAGAAGGCAACGGACTGCATCCCATCAGCGCAGAAAGCCCCAGGACTCCCGCTAGCATTCGATTGATGTGCGATCTCAAATCACCCTCCCTCCCATTTCATACTTCGGTGAGCACCCGCCGCTCACCCCTTATTTCTCTTCCAGCCACAGAGGACGCATCGTTGCGCGATCAAGGGCGTCATGCTCTCCATATCCTGTGATACCCGCGCCATAATCTCTTCGGCGAGCCGCACATCATCGAAACATTCGTACGCATCGTCGAGAAAGCCGCCTCGCAAGAGCGGATGATAGAGGAATCGTGGACCAGGCCCGCTCGCGACTTCGAGCGGCCATTCGACTGCTGCGATCCGTTCCATCTCCAACCGCTCCAACCATCCCCGTGCTTCTTCCGCCGATGGCCGCTCCGCCACATGGGTCGCCAACCGTTCCCGTTCTGTCGTGAGCCCGGAGCGGCTCATTTCCTGATCAATCCGTTGCCAGATTGAGTCGAACGTACCGAGGGAGGGAAAGGTCAGCACCAATTGGCCTCCCGGCTCCAGATGTTCGATCAATCCGCGAACAACCTCGTAGCGGTGAGGCCGAAAGAACATGACCGAGAGATTGCCGGTGATACGCTGGAAGGTGGGGAAGGTTGCGGGCAAGGCACGCATGTCGAGGCATTCGAATCGCAGCCACGGCAGCTCGGCCCCTTGAATGGCGCGCGCACTTGCCACCTGCCCACGGCTGGCATCGACCCCGACGACCCTTCCGGTCGGGCCGACTTGTTCCGCCAGACAGAATGCTGGGATGCCATGGCCGGAGGCGACATCGAGAATGGTGAGGCCGGGACTCAGGTCTAATTGCTGCAGCAACACTTCGGCAAACGGGGTCGACCAGTCATCTTGTTGGGAAAGGGCCCAGCGCGAAGAGACGAGAGGGGCAGGCTTGCTCATGAGGTTCCTTTCGGATGTTCATCTGTCGCCCCGCATCTTAACCGAGTCTCGATAGATAAAGCAGTCCCGCGACGGTCCGCGCCACGACGTCGTGATCCCCTCTCACCAGGTGCTGCCCGTCGTTCTCACTCACAGCCGATCGAGGAGTTGTTGTTTCTTCGTTCGATAGTCTTCCTCCGTAATCAATCCCTGTTCATAGAGGCGCTTGAGTTGCCCCAAGCTATCTTCCAGCGACGGGGAAGACGTGGCAGGAGCGGCCACCGCCGAAGGCACGGCAGGAGGCGGCGACGCATGGCCGGTCAAGGCGCCATGCTCGATTGCGAGTTCGGCCGGCTCCGGGCGAAACGGATTGCCTCCTGCCTGCGCAACCTTCACCGTTTCCTGGTGAGCACCGGGCACCGGCTCGTAAAACGCTCCACCCTGTGCAAACAATGGGTCGTTCCACATCTGCTGCCGTATCGACGGCATGGTCACCGTGACCCGATAATTGGCAAACTGCAGATGGATCCGACCTTGTTCGACAAACCAAGCCCCTGAGGTGAGCTGTGACAATCCCGCATTGCTGCTCCTCGTCAACGCGAAGACGACGCGCTGCTGAGCCGTCGCTTCCTGAAACGCGCGCTGCAATGCCGCCCCCAAGTAGGAGACTTCCTCGTCGGTAAAGGCAGGCTCCATGGTGCCGTGATACGAGGGGCCGAGCAAGGGCCAGTGGATGCTTCGCACATTCACGCTTCGCAGGACCGTTTCCCACTGTTTCTTCTCCAATGAGAGCGGGTGATCGAATCGACGACTCTGGCCGGATGCCGCCTGCGCGTCCACGGGAATGATCCGCACCAAACGATGGTCGTCGCAGGACAGGCAGGTTCCCTCGCTCTTGGGTGCCGCCGCCGAACAAGCGGCTGTCAGCAGACACACCAGCAGCATGCCTGCGGCTTCGCGACATCGAATGGACCGGCTCTTCACGTTGGGTCGGCCCTCCCTCCCGGCGCAGGTCTTCAATAGGCGAAATCGAAACCGACCAACATGGTTTGGCCCATGAGATCGCCGCCGTTGGTCCCCACGCCGGTCGTGCGGTAGGTATTGTACTCAGCGTGCAGCGCCAGGTCGGTCCTGGTGGAATGGTGGATGAAATACCGCACCAGAAACGTATGTGAATCGACGTTGTTATAGTTCTTGGTGAATGTCGGATCGCCCTGCCGGTTGTTGCGAATGAGATCATACCGGTAGGAGAAAAACCAGTCCGGCATATCCAGCAGGGGGAGCAGGGCGGGCGCATAATCGAGTTCGACAAAGGCGCCGTTCCATGATGCATTCTGCGCATCCGCAATGCCTTGCGAGACGAACAGGTTCTTGCTGTCGTTGCCCCACATCCAGGCGCCGAAGAGGTTCCATTCTCCGTTCAACGTCAGACTTACATCCACGCCGAAACGGCTGAACGGCTGCCCGCTGCCCGCCACGGCCTGGCAGGTGGGGCAAGTCGGATTGACCAGCGTCGGGGCCGTCCCGAAGGCACCGAAGAGACCGATTCGTTGGCCGGTCACGATGCCATACCCGCCGAACGATTGGGTGACGTGGCCGTAGAAGTTGACGTTCCGCCCGCCCGTTCCGCAGGTGATGCCGGACGGACAACCACTCAGCGGGCCGGAAAACGTGTTTGTGGCCAATGCGGAGAGGGAGTAGCGGAAGTAGCCGTCGGTCATCGAGGTCTTCTTGATAGCGGAGAGTTCTGCCCCTGGCTGGTTTTCTCCGATCGCAAAGGTATTGGGATTGAGGTACGAGCTGGTGGAGGTGCCGCCGATGGTCGCCGTGTAGGGCGTCCCCGGCATGTAATGGTACATCGCAAACGTCGTGTTCAAGGTCGGGCTGCGCTTTTCACTGAACGGCACATCGAGCTCGAATTTACCGACCTTTAAATTCAGCAGGTAATCGCCGCTCCCGCTCTTTACCCCCAGAAACCGTTCAAGCCTCATGAGTCGGACGAAGGCGCTCTCCAGGTCGCTGTCGGACGCACCCGTCCCGAATCCCGCGCTGCCCAATCCCGGTGTGAACACGACGCCGAACGCCAGATTTCGATCGAGCGTGCCGAAACTCAGCAGATCCAACCCGGTGAAACCAAATCCGCCGCTCGTGATGCCGCTCCCATCAGTCCGCACGTTCGCAGATTGATACCCGACGGTGGTCCGTAACGAAACGGGCCAATAGCCCGTACCGATGCCCTCATACACCGGCGAGTCCGCATCCGATCCCAACTGGTACCCGCGATCCCTGAACAGATTGCCGAAGTCATTCAGTTTCGGGAAGCCCGGCACGTGACACACGTTGCATTTGAAATCGTACTTGCGGGCGAAGGCCGGAATCGCGTCGGCTGTTTGCACTAACCCGCTCAGCTCGTAACTCATCAGCGCGATGAGGACGAGGAGCATCGCGATTGCGGCCCTTGCATGTAACCTCGATGTCTTCATCAAATCAGCCTCCCCTTACACGAACAACGACCAACGGTCCGGCAGGCGTCACCGGCAAGCCGGCTCCAGAGGTCGGTTACTCCGGCGGAAGTTCACCGTCCCCGCCGGCGATTTTCCACTCGACCTCCACCGCCCGGACAGGAAATTCAAAACGGTGTTCCACCTGTGCCTTCGGCGACATCGTCACCGTTTGCCTGATGACATGAGGATCGTCATACAACGGGCGGGATGAGGCGAACTTCACGATGTTGTATCCGGGATGCCAGGCAACCAGCGTGTAGGACCCCGGCGGAATGCCGTTGATTTCAAACCAGCCCTGTTCATCAGTGACGGCGAAATAGGGATGGTCCAGCGCGGCCACCCAGGCGTTCATGTGCACATGGACATCACATTGCAACCGCAACCCGACTCCGCGCGCGCGAACCAGCTTCGTCGTGATTTCCCGATCCGCGGTCGGCATCGCGAGGTTGAAAAGGCTGCCGTGCTTGTCGTTGAAGAAATGCGGATTGTGAAGCACAGGCTCGAAATTGATCAGCGCGACCTCGGAGCTACGGACGAACGGAAAGACATGCTGCTGAAACTGGCAGGGTTCTGTCGCAGCATCCGCCGCGCGCTTCCCCATCGACAGACGGTATGCCGGCTCGGCCGCCTTGCCCCGTTCCACCCGTTCGAGATAGATGAGGACGTGCTGGATTCCGTTCGTGGCCGGATCAATCCGTAGAACCGGCGACGGCACCTGCGTCCCACACCGGTCCAAATCAGCGAATACCTTGAGCGGCGGAATCTTAGGGATCGCCCCCTTCCAGATTGCTTGGCCCTTGATCGTGCCTCCGTCGGTGACGTCTATCACCTCATAGTCCGCAAAACCCAGTGACACGTCGGCAAACACTGCGAGACAGAGTGCGCACAGCAGGCGGTATCTACTATGTCGTCGAAACATGAACCACCTCATCGACCGCCTTGGGCTGATGTGCTCAAGGCACTGGACAATAAAAAAGCCCGAACCGCCATGGACAGGCGGTTCGGGCTCTGGAGTCGTTGCTCTCTGGCCGTTATGAGAAAATGTTTCAGCTATCTATCATGGGGTCCGTTGTCACGTCAACGGATGCGGTCACAGGTCTGATCGCAGTAGGAATCAGTCGATCCGCGGCCATTTGCCGCCGAACCACTGCGTTACTTGATGCCTATCACCATCGAATCCGGCCCCGCTAATTTTTCCACTTTTGTCCGCTTGAAGCCGGCTTTCTTCATCCACTGTCTGCAATCCGCGCCGGTGAAATCGAACCCCCCGTGGGTTTCGATGAGCATGTTCAGGCTCATCAGCAGCCCAAAGACATTGTGTTTCCGCGCATCGTCGATCAGGGCCTCGTGCACGATGACGGCCCCGCCGGACGGCAGCGCCTCATAAGCCTTGCGCAGCAGCAGCATCTTTTCATTGAGGTCCCAGTCGTGCAGGATGTGCCCCATGATCAGGACGTCGGTCTTCGGGAGCGGGTCTTTGAAAAAGTCTCCCGGATGAAACGTCAGCCGCTTCTCGACCTGCTTTGTTCGCGCATAGGCCTCGAATACCGGCCGTACGACGGCGAGATCCATCCCCTGCCCGATAAGATGCTTCTGCGCCAGGGCGATCTCGACCGCCACGCCGCCCTGTGCGCAGCCGATATCGGCGAAGGAGCGATATTTCTTCCAGGGAAACTTCTCGGCGATGGCTCGCGCCGTTCCCTGACTGAGGCCCGTCATGGCCTTGAGAAACCCTTCCAGCCGTTGCGGATCCGCATAGAGCGTGCCGAAGAAGTCTTCGCCTGTCTTCACTTCGTTCTGCGGCTTGCCGGTACGGAGCGCTTCCGTGAGCGACCCCCAGAAACGATAGAGCCTGGCGTTGCACATCTCAAGCATGCCGCCGACATAGGACGGTTTGGCGCGATCCAGAAAGAGAGCGGTCTCGGGGGTGTTGGCATAGCGTGTGCCGATTCGTTTGAGCATGCCTAGTGCCACTAACGCATCGAAGAAATCCCGTGCGCTTCGCGGATGAAGTTCCAGCCGTTTGCTCAAAGCGCCGGCATCGAGCGGTTTTTTGGCCAAATCTGTGAACAGACCGAGTTCTACGGCGGTGAGTAACGTTTTCGACCCCCAAAATCCGAGGCCGAGTTGCATGATCCGGTCAGGGGTCAATCGGCGAGTGGCCATGGTGCAGTCCTTTCGGTGAAAGAAAAAACGGAGAGAGGCTACGTGGCGCCGATCTTCCTGTCAACCGTGTCCGGCTCTGGAAGGGCAAGGCCGGGGGGCTGTGGGATCTCCGAAGAGTTGAGATCTGGCGCCCCTATTCCGGGGCTTCTCCTAGTTGTTCTCCATCGGTGTCGATGCGTTAAATAGGGGCATCGCGGGAGCTTTTACAGAACATTCGTCGCGCATAATTATGACGAAGATCATTACCTATGTGCTGAAAGGGTTCCTCTTCATCGTTCTAATGGGCGGATGTTCGACCACCTATGAGCCGCGCCTCGTCCTCCCTACCTCTGCATTCAATCGCTCGATCGACGCAAACGTGGAGGTGCATCCATTTAT
>JAHFEW010000194.1 GCA_023248215.1 Nitrospira sp. | reverse complement strand
ATAGGCTCTTCCTCGAAGGGATTCGCCGATACACGACGGGTCCGTACGAAGTGATTGTCATCGACAATCACTCGACGGATGGGTCGGCGGAGTTCTTTGAGGCGAACGGCTGCCAGGTGATCCACAACGAAAAGAATCTCTGTTTTCCGGAGTCGATAAACCTCGGGTTTCGACAGTCGAAGGGCGAGTTTCTCTGCCAGATCAATAACGACCTGTACGTGGCCCCAAACTGGAATGGATTCTTGATTGATGCGATGGAGCGCCATCATCTGGATGCGGCCTCGCCACTTGGCTTGGAAATGATGCCCACGCCTCGGTTGACTGACTGGGTACAGGCTCGCTGGGCCGCTATCGGACAGGGCCGATTGTCCAGCGGCAAGGCGGAACAGCGGCTGCGTACTATGCTGCGAGAAATGTATGGGGACTGGGAACAGTATTGTCAGGAAACGCATCGGGCATTTGCGCAGCAGCTCTTCGAGGGTATTGTGGGGTCCTGCGTCATGATCCGTCGCGCGACGTATGAGAAGATCGGGCTGCTCGACGAACGGATTCAAGCGGCGGACTGGGACCTCTACTATACGCTTCGCAAGCGGGAAGAGACGGTGGGCGATGTGCGGCGTTGCATGGTCGTGGGTGCGTCGTTTGTCCATCACTTCATGCGGGCGACGCTCAAGGGGAAGCGGGAACCCTTCGCCTGTGCGCATGTGAAAATCTCAATCGATCAGAAGTGGGACAAGGCGGAGCAAGCGCGGCTTTGGTGCAAGCCCGCGGAACTGTCTTCCGCAAGATCCTCAGCCCTGAAGCAGGTGCGACGACGGCTGCTCAAACCACTAAGAAAGCTGGCGCAAGAACTCGACCGCGCCTGTGCGTGGCGATGGCTGTTCGTTAGCCCAAGCCGTATTGTTGAGCGATACCGCCGGCAGTTCGACGCATTGGGAGGAGGGGTTGTTCATCGCGGTGAGGTCCAGCCGTGACCAGTATCTCGACTCTGCCCACCGTTGCCTGTGTGGTCATCACCAAAAATGAAGAAGGCAATATACAAGACTGTCTGCGGTCGGTTCAGTGGGTGGATGAGGTGATCGTGGTCGATGCGGAAAGCCGCGATCGGACGGCTGATCTAGCCCGTGCCTGTGGGGCGAAAGTTTCTGTGCGGCCATGGCCGGGTTTTGGGCCGCAGAAGAATTTCGGCATGGCGCAGGCTTCGTCGGAATGGATTCTGATCCTTGACGCAGATGAACGAGTGACTGAGGAGCTTCGGGGAGACATACGGACCTGTGTCGAGCGATGGGCGCCAGGTTCTTCCTTGGCCTATCGTATTCCACGGCGGAACTATTTCTATGGCGCCTGGGTGCGATGGGCCGGCGTGTATCCCGATTATCAGGTGCGCCTGTTTCGACGGGGGGCCGGCCAGTATAACAATGTCGCGGTGCATGAGAATCTCGTCGTCGATGGGGACATTGGGACGCTCGCGGGTCACATTGACCATTTCACAGAGCGGCATATCCGAGACCATTTTCGCAAGTTCGGCCTGTACACCACGCTTGCGGCTCAGGAGAAAGCCAAGTCTGTTCACAATGTCACCGCAGCTGATCTTCTCATTCGTCCGCTGGTGGTATTTCTGAAAACCTTTCTGCTTAAGCAAGGATTTCGAGATGGGATTCGTGGTTTCATCGTTTGTACATTCGCGAGTATGTATACGTTCGTGAAGTATGCCAAGTTGTGGACTATGACTGGTCGGGTGATCCCTCACCCGGATGCGCGGTAGTGGCCCGGCAGATTCTTTACGTGCACGGGATGGGAGGGATCGGAGGGGCGGAGCGTGATCTGCTCTTGCTCTTACGCGAGCTCAATCGTGCGGAGTGGAGCCCGACTATAGCCTGCCCAGAAGAGGGGCCCTTTCGAACGCGCGTCGAGGCCCTCGGCATACCCGTGTTGCCCGTCGCGCTGCCTCCATGGCGGAAACTCTCGTCTATTCTCAGCCGGCATGCAGCCGTAAGAACGTTCAGTACTCTCCTGAGCAGCCTTCAACCCGCACTCGTTCATGTGAACGATCTCTGGTGGGTTCCTCATACCCTCCGTGCAGTGAAAAGGTTGAGGCACGGTGTCATTCCGGTCATTGCCCATGTCCGGCAAGCCATCAAGCCGGATAAAGTTCGCGCCTACTCGCTTGATCGCGTGGACTATGTGCTGGCGGTGTCACATCAAGTACGGGCTGCCCTCGAGCAAGGGGGCGTAGGCGCTCAACGAGTTGCAATGCTCTATAGCGGGGTGGATCTCACAGCATATCCCCAGGTGCCTGAGGCTGAGCACGTACGAGCAACGTACCGAATTCCTTCCAATGCATTCGTGATCGGGACAGTGGGCAACCTGTTACCGATTAAAGGGTACGAAATCATGATCGAGGCGTTGTCCTCTATCCTTGCCAAGGTGCCGACAGTCCATTATCTGATTGTTGGAGCAGGGTCGGATGAGTATAAGAGACATCTGCGGCAGATGTGCGTGGATCGAAGGCTCGATGACCGGGTCCATTTCGCCGGGTTTCAGGATCAGCCCAGACCGTACCTTGCTGCGATGGATCTCTACGTGCAGCCATCGCGTAATGAGGCATTCGGCCTCGCCACAGTCGAGGCCATGGCGATGGGGAAAGCTGTCATCGCGACAAGAGTAGGCGGGCTTCCTGAAGTGGTGGCGCACGGGGAAACAGGCCTGGTGGTGTCTCCGCGAGATGCCAGCGAACTGAGCGAGGCCGTCGTGGTG
>JAHFEW010000132.1 GCA_023248215.1 Nitrospira sp. | reverse complement strand
GAGATATTTCTCTCGTTTCTCGTAGTCTGACACCGCCAACACGTTGCCATCGGCTGACAGCCATTCGACATACTTTGGGCAGTGGCCTCCTCGCCCTTCAGGTTCCCAGTACGTCGGATAGCCCCGGCCGAAACGGAAGAGGGTATCCTGTGCGCGTGGCAGAGGAAGATCATCGGCGTACATCTCCACGGTCAAGATCACCACGTCGATGTCGTAGAAAAAAATACAGATCCACATGCGCCACCTCGAGGATGACCGGTATGGCTCGCGGGTCGGGATAGGTTATCCGCACGTTAGCGACATCGTTGCGTCGAAACACGCGGAGGGATGACTCCTGGACAATGTCAGGGCTACTCCCTTTCCCTTCACCATAAAGAAAACGCTGAACGTAGGGCAGGAATGTGACGAACTCGCTATAGTGTCGTTCCTGGAACAGGTTCGGGTCGCCCGTGAACTCGTCCGCCAACTCACACCAGGGGTTGTCGGCATCAGGTCTTTCCAGTCCCTCCCAATGCTTCTGAATCTGCGCGCCTTCGCGGATGGGCATACGCTGCAGAGGCCAGAGCAGAATCTGCCTGAAGTGTCGGACTATCTTGTCGGTCTGAGGAGGAGTTGGCTCTGACACAGGTCTCAACGTGGGAAGAGCACTACTAAGCTATGTGGTAGGGAGGTGAAAAGCAAGATGGTGAGATCCCCGTTGTGGTACGCCTTGCAGCTGGGAGGCTTCTTCAGTGGCCCGTCGGTCACCGATCAGAAGTCCGGCACGCGCCGTCTCTGGTGCGTGCCGGGAGATGCCCGCCAGTAACCCTTCACGATCCCCGACTGTAGCCATCTCCCACGCGTCGCGTGATCCGACGAATTTGCCTGAAGCCGGTGCCGCGCCGCTCGATCCTTGCCATCAAGTTGCGCAGAACGAAAGAAGATGCTAAATGGAAAGCTGAAACGACCGGTTCCAACCGTACTTTGACAAATGCAAGAGCTGACGTGTCTCTTGAGTCCTCGGTGAGCATTGCGATGCTGCACGTGAGAAGAGGGTAGTATCGTGATGAGCACCCTTCTGACCATTCTTCTGGCCTCTTACCTCCTCGGGGGGTTGTTGCCTCTCTGCGTACCGGGGCGTCCCCACCTGCAGAATCTTCTGGCCCATGGTTGTGCCGCTGGAGCAGGCGTCGTTGGAATCGCCCTGGGTCTCGCGGGGCTTCTCGCAGCCGACCCTCTGACCGGTTCATTCTCCTCCAACATTCCCTATCTGACCTTCGCGTTTCGGCTTGATCCACTGGCCGCCTTCTTTGTCCTGACCATCTCGCTGGTCGGTCTGGCCGCGTCGATCTATGCGCTCGGCTACGTAGGCGAGTTCTCCGGCCGGGTATCGCTCACGCTGCTGGGTTCCCTCCTGAACGGGTTTTTGCTCTCCATGACCCTGGTGGTTCTCGCCGACAATGGGTTCTTCTTCCTGATCCTGTGGGAAGCCATGTCCCTGCTCTCCTATGTCCTGGTTGTGACGGAGCACGAGAAGCCTGGTGTACGCGAGGCAGGGTTGTTCTATCTGATCATGACGCATGTCGGGACCGCGTTCATCATCCTGACGTTCTTGATCTTTTTCCAGGAAACCGGCTCGTTCTCCTTCGACTCCTTCCGCCATCCTGACCAGCGGCTACCCGAAGGCCTGCGGTCGATCGCCTTCTTCACGGCGTTGATCGGATTCGGCGCCAAGGCCGGCATTGTCCCGCTGCACGTCTGGCTGCCCTACGCGCATCCGGCTGCCCCGTCCCACGTGTCGGCATTGATGTCGGGGGTCATGATTAAGACGGCCATCTATGCGTTGATCCGGGTGTACTTCGATTTTTTGGATGGGGAATTTCCCTGGTGGTGGGGCTTCACGGTTCTCGTGATCGGGGCGGTGTCCGCGCTCTTGGGTGTTATGTATGCGCTCATGGAGCACGATCTGAAGAGCCTGCTGGCCTATCACAGTGTGGAAAATATCGGGATCATTCTCTTGGGGATCGGCGCGGGGATGATCTTCCACACCTATGGTTTGCACGAACTTGCCGCGCTCGGATTGCTGGCCGGTCTCTACCACACCATCAATCACGCGGCGTTCAAGGCGCTGCTCTTCCTCGGTGCCGGGGCGCTGCAGTTCGCCACGCACACGAGGAACATTGAGGAGTATGGTGGGTTGCTCCGGCGCATGCCATGGACTGGTGCCTTTTTTCTGATCGGCGCCGTATCCATCGCCGCGCTTCCGCCCACCAATGGATTCGTGAGCGAGTGGCTGGTGTTTCAAAGTCTGTTTCTCAGCTTCCAGCTGCCGACCCTCTTTCTCAAGCTGATATTGCCGATCGCTGCCGCGATGTTGGCCCTGACGGGCGCGCTGGCGCTGGCTTGTTTCGCGAAGGCCTTCGGCATGTCGTTTCTGGCGCAGCCGCGTAGCTCGCATGCCCGTCATGCGACGGAAGTGCCGGTCTCGATGCGGATCGGGATGGGCCTATTGGCGGGGGCCTGTGTCGTGCTTGGGCTGGCTCCTATGTTGGTCGTCCCACTGTTGGACCGGATCACCGGTCCGTTGACGGGGGTTGCAATCAGCTCAAAAGTGCTGGCGCTCGACGGGTGGGTCGTCGCGCCGGTGACGGTTGAGTTCTCCAGCATCTCGACGCCGGTGCTAGCTGCCCTCTTGGTCGGGGCGGGGGCATTGGGGCTGCTGTTTGCCAGGATGATGGGGAAGCCGTTGCGCGCACGCTACTACAAGACGTGGGGTTGCGGGCTGAACCTCACGCCTCGCATGGAGTATACCGCGACCGGCTTCGCGCAACCGATTAAGCAGGTGTTCGAGACCATCTATCAACCGACGGTGAAGCTGGAGACGGAGTTTCTTGAACAGTCGAAGTACTTCATCAAGCACCAGCGGTTCGAGTTCCACATTGAGCCGCTCTTCGAAAAATACCTCTACACACCGGTCGTGACATTTCTACTGGCGATAGCCGATCGGCTGCGCATCATTCAGGCCGGCAGTCTCCATCTGTATCTCACATATATTTTTGTGACACTGGTTCTGTTGTTGTTATGGGCCGGGTAGGGAAACGCGGCGAAATGTGGGTACGCGCCGTGCCGAGTCATCCGACCGCTGAGTGACGAGGGACATGCAGTCGGTAATTCAAGTATTGTTGGTCGTCGTTCAACTAGGTCTGTTGTTGGCCCTCTCTCCGTTCGTCGTCGGGCTGATCAGAAAGGTCAAGGCACGTCTACAATGCCGCCGTGGCGCTGGCCTGTTCCAGCCCTATGCCGATCTGGCCAAGTTGTTCCGGAAACAGCCGGTGATCTCTTCGACGACGTCCTGGATTTTTACCGCCGCGCCCTACATTGTCTTCGCCTCGACGGTGGCGGCCGGAATGTTGATGCCGGTGTTTGTCTCTCGCACGCCGCTCAATTTCGCCGGCAACATCATCGCGCTCGTCTATTTGTTGGCGTTGGGGACGTTCTTCCTAATCCTGGCCGGACTAGACGCGGGATCGGCGTTCGGCGGAATGGGCAGCAGCCGCGAAGCTATCGTTGCGACGCTGGCTGAACCGGCCATGATGCTGTCCATCCTCGCCATTGCTCTTACGGCCGGCTCTACGAATTTGAGCACCATCGTCCACCAGTCCGCGTTGATGGAAGGGGTCGTCGTGGCCCCGCCGGCGCATCTAATGGCGTTGGCCGCATTGTTCATCGTGACGCTTGCGGAGACCGGTCGTGTGCCGGTGGACAATCCCGCGACGCACCTTGAGCTGACGATGATCCACGAAGCCATGCTCCTCGAGTACTCCGGCCGGTACCTGGCGTTGATGGAATGGGCGGCGGGGATCAAACTGCTGGTCTTCCTGACCTTGATCGTGAACGTCTTCGCACCCTGGGGGATCGCGACGAGCCTGACGCCGTCATTCATTGCTGTGGGCATACTGGTGTATCTGGCGAAGGTAGCCGGACTCGCCGTCGTGATCGGCGTGATCGAATCGATGTTCGCCAAGTTACGGTTGTTTCGGGTGCCGGAATTGTTGGGCGCGGCCTTCATCCTGTCGCTGCTCGCGCTGGTGTTCTTCTATACGTTGAAAGGGTAATGCGGTGCCGGTTTCGACTTATCTCGGTTCGCAACTCGTGGACCTCTGCTCGGTCCTTCTGCTGCTCTGTTGTTTTGCCATCGTCGCGCAGCGCCGGCTTTCTGCCTGTGTGGATCTGTTTGCGCTTCAGTCTGCCTTCCTTGCGGCGACGGCTGCGCTCGTGGCGTTTCTGACGGGACATCGGCACATCTACTTCGCGGCCGCCCTCACGATCGTCATCAAAGTCATCGTGCTTCCCCGCATTCTCCGGAAGGTCATCGAACGGCTCAACGTGTCCCGAGAGCTGGGGATGAACGTCAACATTCCGGCAGGCCTGTTAATCTGCGGGGTGTTGGTGATCGTCGCCTTTTTCATCACCCAGCCCATCATTCCGCTCGGGTATCTCTTAACGCGGGATTCTCTGGCCATCGCCCTGGCCATCATCTTGATCGGATTTTTCACCATGATCGCCCGCCAAAAAGCGATCACGCAAATGGTCGGCTTCCTGGTCATGGAGAACGGCGTATTTTTGGGAGCGACTGCGGCAGCGTACGGCATGCCGTTGATCGTCGAACTGGGCGTCTTCTTCGATGTGCTGGTGGCAGGTTTGATCGTCGGGATTTACACGCACCGGCTCCAGGATGCGTTCGATAGTGTGGATACCAGCACGCTGACGGTGCTGAAGGAGTGAGTCATTCCATGACGGACGTATCGCGAGTGGGTGACGCATGTGGTCGGTAATCGTATTGCTGACGGGGCCGGTGGTCGCTGGTCTGCTCAGCCTGGTGATCCATCGCGCAAGGGTACTGCACGTTGTAAATTTTTTGACCATGCTGGCGCTTGCCGTCGCCGAGACGGCTTTGACCAGGCAGGTGCTGGCGGAAGGATCGGTCACGACATTGGGAGCCCTCGTCTACGTGGATGCGCTCTCGGACTTCATTCTGGTCATCATCACAGCCATCGGATTGTCCTGCTCGCTCTACATGTGGTCCTACATGGACGACCAGGTCGCCCGAGGGGTCATCGCGCCGAAGCGCTTAGGCCTTTTCTTTTTCCTGTTCCATATGTTCCTCTTCGCGATGGTTGCGGCGACGATGGCGAACAGCCTGGGGGTACAGTGGGTGGCGTTGGAGGGGACCACGCTGGCGACGACATTTTTAATTGCGTTCTTCCGAAAACGGGAGTCGCTCGAAGCAGGCTGGAAATACTTGATTCTCTGTTCGGTGGGCATCGCCCTCGCCCTGTTCGGTGTCGTCCTCACCTATTACTCCTCTGTGCGGGTCCTGGGCGATGCGAGCTCGGCGCTGAATATGACGGCGCTGATTGGCGTGGCGAACCAGTTGGACCCCAACGTGCTCAAGCTAGCGTTTATTTTCATCCTCGTCGGATACGGCACAAAGGTGGGCCTGGTTCCCATGCATACTTGGTTGCCCGACGCCTATAGTGAGGCGCCGGCGCCGATTGCGGCGATGTTGGCCGGGGTGCTGGAGACGGTGGCCGTCTATACGGTGCTGCGCAGCAAGGCCATCGTGGACCAGGCACTCCCACCCGAGTTCACCGGCAATTTGCTCCTCACCTTCGGGCTCCTCTCGTTCGTCGTGGCGGCCCTGTTCATACTCCTTCAGCATAACTACAAGCGGCTCTTTGCCTACTCGAGTATCGAACATATGGGGTTGGCCATGATCGGCTTCGGGGTCGGCGGGCTTGTCGGCACGTTCGGCGGCCTCTTCCACTTGCTCAATCATGCGTTGGCCAAGGCGCTGGCATTTTTTGTGGCCGGCAATATTCATCGCCGATTCGATACGCTGGAGATCGATGGGGTCCGGGGGCTGGCTCGATCGCAACCGATTACAGCCATGGCGATTCTCGTGGCCGGTTGCGCACTTGTCGGCTTGCCTCCGTTCTCGCCGTTCGTCAGTGAGCTGCTGGTTGTGTCGGCAATCGCCGCGCAGGACTTTGCCTCCGATACGATGCATGTCGGACGTTTTGTCACGATGACGATCTCCGACGAGATGCGGAGCCTCGGCATCGTCACGTTGTTTCTGTTCTTCGGCGTCGTCTTGTTCGGTGGATTCATGTATCGGATCGGCGCAATGGTCTGGGGCACTCCTCCAGCAGGCATCGCGCAAGGCGAACCCTGGACAGTCGGCCATGTGCCGGTGATTGCCATGATCGTGGCCCTGCTGGGGTTGGGATTCGTCCTCCCTGAACCGATTCGAACTTTGCTGACCAGGGCCGTCAACGTGGTGTTGGTGAGGTGAGCCCATGAGCGACGCACGTCCGGCGATCGAGCAACTCCAAGCCGCTTTTACGCAGGCCATTACCGAGGTGCGCTCCATTCATGGCGTCCCGATGCTGAGGCTGCACAAACAGGATGTGCCGACGGTCGTCCATTTCCTGCATACGAACCCGAGCCTGCGGGGCTCGCTCTCGCTGCTCTGGGCGGTCGATCATCGGCCTCGCGAGGCGCGCTATGAGCTGTGGTATCTCTTCACGCTCGCGGAGCACAAGGACTGGGTGCTGCTTGTCACCGATCTCCGGGGCAATGAGCGGGAATTTCCATCGATCACGCCAGCCCTCCATGCGGCGAAATGGTACGAACGTGAGATTCGGGACCTGTTCGGCCTGATTCCGATCGGCCATCCGGATATGCGCCGCCTTGTCCGCCATGAACATTGGCCGAAAGCCTCTCACCCCCTAAAGAAAGACTTCCCCTGGGACCGTGTTCTGGAGCGAGTTCAAGGGCAGTATGCGTTCCGGAAGATTCAAGGCGAGGGTGTGTTTGAGGTTCCCGTCGGCCCGATCCATGCGGGCATCATCGAGCCGGGCCATTTCCGGTTCTCGGTCGCCGGCGAGCCGATCATGCAACTCGAACTGCGCCATTTTTGGAAGCACCGGGGGATTGAAAAACTGTTCGAGCAGCAGCAACTGACGGCGGCGGTGCCGTTGTCTGAACGGGTGTCCGGCGACACGGCCGTCGGCCATAGCCTGGCCTATTGCCAGGCGGTCGAGACGTTGCTTGGCATGGATGTGCCGCGCCGTGCCCGTTATCTACGTAGTCTCGTTCTGGAACTCGAGCGGCTGCACAATCACATCGGCGACGTCGGGGCGATCTGCAACGACACCGCCTATGCCCTAGCCCATGCCCACTGTGGGAGGATGAAAGAGCAGCTCATGCAGCTCAATGATCGCCTGACCGGATCGCGCTTTCTCCGGGGCGTCAATTGCGTTGGGGGAATCGCCATTGATGTGACCGATGGGCAAGTCGCACAGGTAGTGACGGAATTGGACGCCATCGAGCAAGACTTTACCGCCATCGAGAAGATTCTGTTCGCGAATGCCTCCCTCACGGAACGTCTGGAGAATACCGGTATCCTCACGGAGCGTATGGCCTGGGACCATGCGGTGATTGGCGTCGTCGGCCGGTCATCCGGTATGGACAGGGATATTCGGCGCGATCGACCTTTTGCCGCCTACGACGAGCTTCAGCCGAAGGTGGTGCTTTACCGCTACGGTGACGTGCGTGCCAGGATGCGGGTGCGATTGGATGAGGTGCACGAGTCGATCCGTCTCATTCGTGAGATCCGCCGGCGGCTGCCGCGGGGGCCACTCCGCATCCAGCCGATGCGGAAACCACAGCCAGGCGAGTGGGCGATCTCGGCCGTCGAAGGATGGCGAGGCGAGATCCTCTATGTGGTCATGGCAGGAGAAGAAGGCCGGATTCACCGTTGTAAAGTTCGGGATCCGTCCTTCGTCAACTGGCCGGCGATTCAATGGGCGGCGCTCGGCAACATCATTCCTGATTTCCCACTGATCAATAAGAGCTTCAATCTGTCTTATGCGGGGAACGATCTGTAAAAATTTGTCGATGTGATGAGGGGATCAATTACTCATTGTTCACCTTCGCCACGGAGGAGCCATGTTTCGTATCATCAAGAAAAGTCTCAAGACCGGCGTCGTCACGGGACGGCATCCGGACGGGAACGTGCCGCACGAGCCGGTCAGCCCCGTGGCGATCGAGAAGGCCAAGCCGTTCAGGCGCTCGCTGACGATCCGCGAAGTCGACACGGGTTCCTGCAACGCCTGTGAGATGGAAATGAATGCGCTGGCCAATCCCGTCTATGATGTGGAGCGGTTCGGGGTCCACATCGCAGCGTCACCGCGCCATGCCGATGCCCTGGTCGTCACCGGCCCGGTGACCGTGAACATGGAACGGGCGCTGAAAGACGTGTACAAGGCGACGCCCGATCCGAAAATCGTCATCGCGCTGGGAGACTGTGCGATTCATTGCGGCATGTTCAAAGGGAGTTATGCGGTGACGGGTCCGGTGGAACGGCATATTCCCGTCGATGTGCGTATCCCTGGTTGTCCCCCGCGTCCGGCGGAAATCCTTGCGGTTCTGGCGGAGCTTCGACAAGAACGCC
>JAHFEW010000061.1 GCA_023248215.1 Nitrospira sp. | reverse complement strand
ACGCATCCCTGGCACCGCCGTTTTGTGCCCGAACATCACAAGCCAGCGGAAATCGCCATGACGTAACCCGGACATTTCTACGTTGGTGAAAAGAGGACATTTCTAAATTGGGTGGCCACCGTCTAACTCACGATCTTGTCTCTCATGTCATGGTGTGTTAGATTCCCAGTTTGATTTTCGCTGTTTCCACGCAGACTTAGAGGGGTTTTTGTGACTCAGGGTGTGGTGCAAGATAAGGTCAGTGCGGCATTGGTCGGGGCGCTCCGGCTGGCGCAGCAACGGGGGCTTCTCAAGCTCGAGCAGTTGCCCGCCGTGAACCTCGAGGCCCCAAAGCGGCCCGAGTGGGGCGATGTGTCTTCCACCGTCGCCATGTCCTTGTCTGCGTCCGAGCGACGGCCACCGTTCGAAATCGCCCAGATCATCATTGATCACATCGAACAGCGAGACGCGTTATTCAATCGTGTCGAAATTGCGCGACCAGGGTTTCTTAATCTCACGGTCAAGCGGCAGCTGTGGATGGAAGTCCTGCATGAAATTGAGGCCCAGGGCGCAGGGTATGGGCACAGCCAGATAGGGCAAGGGCACCGAGTCTTAGTGGAGTATGTCAGTGCAAATCCGACCGGCCCGTTGCATGTCGGTCATGGGCGTGGTGCCGCCGTGGGGCAAGCGCTGGTTCGTCTCTTAAAGGCCACCGGGCACGAGGTGGTCAGTGAATATTACATTAATGATGCGGGCCGCCAGATGAAGCTGTTGGGGGTGTCCGTCCTGGCGCGCTACATGGAGTTTTGCGGGAAGACAGTGTCCTTTCCGGAGGACGGTTATCAAGGCGAGTATATTCGCGCGGTCGCCGCGCGTGTGAAGGCGGAAAACGGCGAGGCCCTGCTCTCGCTGCCCCCGGTTGAGGCGGAGCAACGGAGTAGAGAATTTGCCTACCGGGAATTACTGGCGCTCATTCGACAGGATCTGGAGACGTTCGGGATCGCCTTTGAGTCCTGGTTCAGTGAAGCCTCGTTGTTGTCCTCAGGCGGGGTGGACCAAGTATTGAGTGAGCTCAAGGCTCGGGATCTGTTGTTCGATCAGGATGGCGCGCAATGGTTTCGTTCGTCGGCGTTTGGAGATGAAAAAGACCGGGTCGTCCGCAAACAGGAGGGCGACTATACCTATCTGGCCTCCGACATCGCCTACCATCGCGACAAATTACTGCGTGGCTTTGATATGTTGGTCGACGTGTGGGGCGCCGATCATCATGGGTACATTCCCCGGATGCAGGCGGTTGTCCAGGCCTACGGTTATCCGAAGGAACGGCTGAGGGTCGTCCTTGTGCAAATGGTGAATCTTCTGCGTGGCGGCCAGAAGGTCGAGATGTCGAAACGAGCCGGAGAGTTTATTACGCTTCGTGAAGTGATGGACGAGGTCGGCGCGGATGCCGCAAAGTTTTTCTTTCTCATGCGCGACTCCAGCACGCATCTGGACTTTGATTTGGAATTAGCCAAACAGCAATCTCAAGAGAACCCTGTCTACTACGTGCAATATGCGCATGCGCGGATTGCCAGTCTCCGCCGCGTGGCCGCATCGCGTGGTATCGACTGTCCGCTCCCCAGTCAGGCAGACCTTGATCTGTTACAAGACCCTGATGAACTCGCGCTCATTCGAAAACTGTCGGCTTTTCCGGTGGTGCTGCAAGCGAGTGCCGTGGAACTTGAGCCGCACCGCATGGCCTATTACCTTCGTGAATTGGCCGGCATGCTGCATCCCTTTTACAATAAACATCGGATTTTGCCTCCGGCGCCTGAGAGTGAGGCGGCCGTCGCGTCGTCGACTGACCCAGCGGCTTGCACAAGCCGGCAACACGAAGGGGTGACGCCCGGCCTGACGGCCGCGCGGTTGGCCTTGATGTGGAGCGTGCAGCAGGTGGTCCGAAACGGGCTGAACGTGCTGGGCGTCTCAGCTCCCGAGCACATGTAGGACCATCGATCGAATGTTGTCGTTCCGCATCACACATGAAGAATCCGCCGGGCGCGCGCGCGTAGGCATCTTGACCAGCGGGCGCAGTGAGATTGCCACGCCGGCCTTCATGCCGGTCGGATCGCTGGGTAATGTTCGAAGCGTTGATGGAGAGGAACTACTCAAGATGGGCTACGGGCTCATCTTGAACAATGCGTATCATCTCTACCTGCGTCCCGGCCACAAAGTGGTGGAAGAGTTGGGCGGCGTGCATGGGTTCACGGCCTGGCCCGGCGCCATCCTCACCGATAGCGGTGGATTTCAGGTCTTCAGTTTGGCCAAGTTCTGCAAGGTCACGGATGAAGGGGTCATCTTTCAATCGCATATCGACGGGTCGTCACGGTTTATCAGTCCAGAGACCTCGATTGAGATTCAGGAGGCCTTGGGCGCGGACATTATCATGGCGTTCGATCATGTCGTCGCGCTGCCCTCGTCCACGGAGCAGGTCCGTGATGCTGCCAAGCGGACGTCCCTGTGGGCGCGCCGTTGCGTGAGCGCCAAACGACGGACGGATCAGTCGCTGTTTGGCATCGTCCAGGGTGGCTTGGATCCGGCGTTGCGCGTGGAGTCGGCGCGCGACTTGGTGTCGGTCGGATTCGATGGATATGCCGTGGGCGGGTTGTCGGTGGGCGAGGGCAAGGCCGACATGTATGCCATGTTGGATGTGACGGTGCCGGAGCTGCCGTCGGCCAAGCCACGCTATCTCATGGGTGTGGGCATGCCCGAGGATCTCGTCGAAGGGGTGGCGCGGGGGATTGATCTGTTCGACTGCGTCGTCCCGTCGCGCCATGGTCGCACGGGCTGGTTATTCACGTCGTTTGGACGCGTGGTGATCAAGCAGGCCCGCTATGCGCGGGATGAGCAGCCCATCGATCCGGCCTGTCGGTGCCCGGTTTGTACGCGCTACACCAGGGCCTATCTGCACCATTTGTTCGGTGTGAAGGAAATGTTGGGCGCCCGTCTGAATACGATTCACAATTTATGGTTTTTTGCGCAGCTCATGCAGGAGATCCGGAGCGCCGTGCGAGGCGGAACGTTTCAGGAGTTTCGCCGCGAGTTTCACCGGACCTACCTCGTTGATCGGCCGACAGGTGAAAGCCGGTTCGATACCCAGAATACAGACGTTTCTTAACGGCGAAATAGGCGGGGGACACTATGTGGGATTCGGTGGCATGGGCACAGGGAACATCCGGGAGTACGGGGGCAGGGGGCGGTCTCCTGTCATTGATACCGTTCGTCCTGATCTTCGTCATTTTCTATTTCATGCTGATTCTGCCGCAGCAGAAACGCCAGAAGCAGTTGAAGACGATGATGGAAACCTTGAAGAAGGGCGACAAGGTGGTCACAGCGTCCGGGATTTGGGGCACTATCACGAACATGGGAAAAGACACGGTGACGCTCCAAATTGCGGATACGACCAAAATCAAAATCCAGAAAGAGCATATTGCTCGGCTGCGCGGTGACGAAGAAGATTGACGCACGCGACGGAGACGGGAAGGATTGGCGCACGTATGAAGAAAGTCGGCGGACGGTTGTTGGCCTTAGTGACGATGGTGGTCGCCTCGATCATCTTTTTCTTGCCATCCTATCAACCTCTCTACAAGGAACTGCCGCGGTGGGTTCGGGACGTTCTGCCCGATAAAGGCATTACCTTGGGGTTGGACCTGCAAGGTGGAATTCACTTGGTGCTCGAAGTGGAAGAAGACCGGGCCGTGGAGATTGCGGTGGACCGGACGGCCGCGGGGATTCAGGACTTGCTCGTTGAAAAGAAAATTCCCGCCGAATCGGTCAAGCGCACCGTGTCCTCGCGGATTACGATCGGGTTTCAAAATGCCGAGCTGAAGGCGCAGGTCCAGAAGGTGCTGGATGACTTCCCGACCTACCTGGAGGTGGAGTCGGCTGGGTCCGCCAACAGCGTCGTATGGGAATTGCGGGAAGCGGAGATCAAGCGCATCAAGGATTCCGCCATCAACCAGGCCCTGGAGACGATTCGGAATCGTATCGACCAATTTGGTGTCGCGGAGCCGCTGATTCAGCGGCAGGGATTGAAGCAGGTGGTGGTTCAATTACCCGGGATCAAGGATGCCAAGCTGGCGAAGGATCTCATCAAGCAAACCGCGTTGCTCGAGTTCAAGTTGCTGGACGATGAAAATCAGGTCAAGCTGGATCTGTCGGGTCGGGTTCAGAAGGGGAAGGAGCGCGAAGAGGCGTTCCTGAAGCAGGTGGAAGGGAAGGTGCCGGAAGGCGACCAGATTCTCTTTGAGCGGATCGTGGAAAAAGACAGCGGACAGGAATGGCTCGCACCCTATTTGGTCAAGAAGCGAGTCATGCTGGCCGGTGATGTGTTGAGCGATGCCCGGGTGTCCATCGGCCAATTCAACGAGCCCTACGTGTCGGTGACGTTCGATGCCAAGGGGGCGCGTGAATTCGACCGGATCACGGGCGAGAACGTGAAGAAGCGCATGGCGATCGTGCTCGACAATACCATTTATTCGGCGCCGGTCATTCAGGAGCGCATCAGTGGAGGGCGGGCCCAGATCACCGGCACGTTCTCGATGGAAGAGGCGAATAACCTGGCGATTGTCCTCCGGGCCGGTGCGTTGCCGGCGCCTCTCAAGATCATTCAGGATCTGACCGTCGGCCCATCGCTCGGGCGAGACTCCATTGAGAAAGGGGTGAAGGCGACCCTCTTTGCGGGCCTCCTCGTGATCGTATTCATGGCGAGTTATTACCGGCTCTCTGGCGTGATCGCGAATTTCGCGCTGATGTTGAACCTCATCTGCCTGATTGGGTCCCTCGCGGCGTTGAACGCCACGCTGACCTTGCCCGGTATCGCCGGCATTATTCTGACGATCGGCATGGGGGTGGACTCGAACGTGTTGATTTTCGAACGCATCCGTGAAGAGTTGCGGCAGGGTAAGCCGGTTCGACCGGCGATCGATGCGGGATACGATAAAGCGTTGCTGACCATCGTGGACTCGCACGTCACGACGTTGATCACCGGGTTCGCGTTGTTTCTGTTCGGAACCGGGCCGATCAAAGGCTTTGCCGTCACGTTGTGCCTCGGCATCGCGATCAATCTCTTTACGGCGCTGGTCGGAACCAAGGTCGTGTTCGATGTGCTGAATCAGCGCAGAAAAATTGAGCAGCTCAGTATCTAGGAAGGAGCCGGCATGTTCGAGATTTTGGGGAAAACGAATATTGATTTTATGGGAAAGCGGGCCATCTCGTTTGCGCTCTCCGGCATCCTCGCCTTTCTGGGCATCGTTGCGGTGATCCAAATCGCGCGCGGAGCGGCGAATTTGGGGATCGATTTTGCCGGCGGCACGGCGGTGCAGTTGAAATTTGAGCAGGCGATCAGGATCGACGAAGCAAGGCGCGCGCTGGAAACCAACGGCCTGGGGTCGGCGGAGTTACAGGAATTTACGCAAGACAACAAGCTGCTCATCCGCGTGAAAGCTTCGACGACGATCGAAGAGAAGATTGCCGAGCGGGTGATGGCAGTGTTCAGTAAGGAATTCCCCGGCAACAAGTTTGTGGTCGATTCCAGCATGGAAATCGGTCCGACCATCGGGAAGAAGCTCCAAGAGGATGCCATGATCGCGGTGCTCATTTCATTTGTGGGAATCATCCTCTACATCGCGGTGCGGTTTGAGTTGCGGTTCGGGGTGGCGGCGGCCCTGGCGACGTTCCATGATGTGCTGGCGGTGCTGGCAGTGTTCTATCTTTTGGATAAAGAGATCACCTTGCTGGTGGTCACGGCCTTGCTGACCTTGGCGGGGTATTCGCTCACGGATACGGTGGTGGTGTTTGACCGTATCCGTGAGAATCTGCGGACGCGTCGGCGGGAGGATGAGGAAACGATCATTAATACGGCCATCAATCAGGTGCTCAGTCGAACCATCGTCACCAGCTTGACCGTGGTCATCGTGCTCATCCCGCTGGTGCTTGCTGGCGCTGAGGTGTTACACGATTTCTCGCTGGCCTTGCTCGGAGGCGTCATGTTCGGGACCTATTCATCAGTCTTTGTGGCGAGCCCGTTGTTGCTGCTATGGCCCAGCGGCGCCGGGAGCCTCATGAAGCGTCGCTAGGCGTCGGCTCGTTCGAGCCGGAGCCCGAGCCCCGCACGATGTTGTAAGAGGGCTGTTTGTCGGGGCAAGCCATACCCATGCTGTTCTGGAGCCGGTCTCACAGTCTCCAGCGTAAAATCATCACGGCCATCGTGATGGTCGGTCTCCTGCCGTTGTGTCTCTCCCTTGTTCTGACCTACATCGAAGAACGCCGGGCGCTTCGAGAGACGATCGGCGCCAATTTCAAGGAAGTGGCCGTGGAAGCCGCCCGGCGCATCGAAATGCAGGTGACGCGCGGCATCAACGAGGCGCAGCAGCTGGCTGCCACACCCTTCCTCCGCACCTCTGTGACCGAGTCTAACCGCACCTATGTGGACAAGGATGAGAAAACCATCCAGTCCATGATCAAAGCGTGGCAGAAGCGGTGGCGGCAGCGGGACAAACAAAGCGAGTTCCCGCTGTTCATCAATCGGATCGTGACCAACTATCTGATCCGGTGGCACGACATTCGCAGGGACGACTATGTCGGAATTTTTGTCACGGACAACCGCGGCGCCCTCGTGGTGAGTTCGATTCCGCAAGTCGAGTATTACTACGGCAAGACCTCCTGGTGGCAAGCCGTGATGAAGGGCGGAACAGGAAAAGTCTTCGTCAGCGACATCTTCTTCGACCCGTCTTTTGGAACCCATGTGCTCAACGTGTCGATGCCGATCCTTGACGATGAGCAGCATGTGGCGATCGGCGCGGTCACGGTCCTCTTGCGTCGGGATACGTTGTTCCATTCCGTGTCGGAAGTCACGGTGGGTCAGACGGGCCATGCGATGTTGTTCAATTCAGACGGCGTTCCATTGATCTGTCCGATTCTGTCGCCGGAAGAACATACGGTGACGCCTGAGCTGGTGAGCGCCGTCAATGCGGGCCATGCCGGCTGGCGCACCGTGCTGAACGATTCGCATGGCGGACAGAACTCCATCGTAGGATTTGCGCCGGTTCGGCTGGGCGACAACCTCACGCCGGATAGCTTGGGCAGCAAGCGGTGGGTGACCTTTGTGCGGCAGGACCCTCAAGAGTCCTATGCCCCCTTGTCGCGGCTGGTCGTGCAGGTGACCGTGTATGGGTTAGGGGTGTTCGGCGTCCTGGTGCTCACCGGGTTGGCCGTCGCGCGACGGATTGCCCGTCCAATTAGTTTGCTCCACGAGGGGGTGCAGAGAATCGGGAGTGGTCGGTTAGACCAGCAGCTCAATCTCAAGACCGGCGATGAAATCGAGCACCTGGCCGATGCTTTCAACAAGATGGCTGCCAACCTGCGCGTCTCGTTCGAACAGATTGAGCACCGGATGGAGGATGTCCGCCGGTTGGAGGCGCGGTACCGCGATCTCATCGAGCATTCTCCGGAGATGATCTATCAGCTGAACAAGGCCGGCCAGTTCGTGCATGTGAATAAAACCGGCCTGGACAAGCTTGGGTATTCGCTGGAAGAGATGCTTCAAATGCGTCTCTGGGATCTCGTTCCCAAAGGACGCGAACCAGAGGTGCTGGCCTATCTGGAGCGCCTGGTCTCGCAGGGACGCAGTACGATAGAGACGGTGTTTCTCGCGGGAGACGGCCATCCGATCGATGTGGAAATTCATGCGACGGCCCTCTTCGAAAGCGGCGGGGGCTTAGTCCACTCCCGCGCGTTTGTTCGCGATGTGACGGAACGGCGTCTGCTGGAACAGCAAATCCATCGGTACACGACCCAACTCGAACAGGCGGTCAACGACCGCACGCAGCAACTGGTCGCCTCGCAAGAGCGATACAAGGCGCTGTTCGACCTGGTAGCCGACTCCGTGTTCATGGTGGGCGAAGACGGCGTGATCGTGGCGGTCAATAAGCGGGAGGAGCAGGCGCTGGGGTATTCCGAGCAGCAGGTCGTGGGAAGCAGTATCCTCAATGTGGTCCAGCCGGTCCACCATGACGCCATGAGATCGATGCTGGCAAAGATTCATGCCGGTGAGCGCCAGGTGCCGACCCAGGAGATTACGGTGCGTGATGCCACCGGCAAGGAGACGCCGGTGGAGATGGACCTGATTTTGGTGCGCGGCAGCGACCATACCTGGGTCATGGTCCAGCTTCGCGACATCACCGATCGCAAGCGCCTCGAACGGCAGATGCATACCTACCAGCAGGAGCTGGAAGCGAAAGTCAGTGAGCGGACCCGCGAGATCGAAGAGACCAAGCAGTATCTTGAAAACCTGCTGGAGAATGCGAACGATGTCATTTACACACTCGACAGCGAGCAGTGTTTTACCTACGTCAACAGCAAGGTCCTGGCTTGGGGCTATGCGAAAGAAGATTTACTGGGGCGTCCCTATTTAGCCTTGCTGTCGAAGCGGCATCGGGGCCGCCGTTTGAAATCGACCCTGGACATCGGCGTCAAACAGGTCTATGAGGTCGAAGTGCTGACCAAGACAGGCGAGCCCCGTTCCGTGATGGTCAGCGTCTCGCCGCTTCACGGCGTGGAGGGGGAGATTTTGGGCGTGCTCGGCATTGCGCGCGACATGACGGATACGAAGAAATTGGAGCAACAGATCAGAAGTTCCGAGAGGCTGGCGTCGGTGGGAAAACTTGCTGCGGGGGTCGCACACGAGATCAACAATCCGCTGGGTGGCATTCTGAACTGTCTCTACAACATGCGCAAAGGGACCCTGTCACCGTCTCGGCAGGAGGAGTACCTGGCGTCGATGGAAGACGGATTGCGACGGGTGCAGAAGATCGTCCGGCAACTCCTCGATTTTTCGCAGCAGCACAATCCGGAGTTGGCGCTGGCCGATATCAATCAGGTCATCAATCGGGTCTTGCTGCTGACGGAGCACCTGTTCGTGCCCCACCATGTTCGTCTGGAGACCGCGTTGGCGAGCGACATGCCGGAAATCATGATCGATCGTCACATGATGGAGCAGGTGTTGATGAATCTCATTTTGAATGCCATTCAGGCGATGCGGACCGGCGGGGTGCTGACCATTCGCACCATGGTGGAGGGGATCAATTGTCTGGTCCACATTCGGGATTCCGGCTGTGGGATTTCCACCTCGGTACTACCGCGGATCTTCGATCCGTTTTTTACGACGAAGAACGAAGGCGAGGGCACGGGCCTTGGCCTGTCGGTGAGCCTGGGCATCGTGGAACGGCATGGGGGCAAGATTTTTGTCGAGAGCGAAGTCGGGAAAGGGACGACATTTACCGTCTCGATTCCGCTCGCGATCGAACGGTATGCCAGCGGGAGGTTTTCGTGAAGGACCTCAAGGTACTTATTGTCGATGACGAACCGTTGATGCGACTGTCCATGCTGGATGCCTTGGAAGGGATCGGGTGCGAGGTGACGGCGGCGGCGACGGGAACAGAGGGGGTGGCGATCCTCGGCACGCGTCAATTTGATATCGTGATTACCGATCTGCGCCTGCCCGGTGCAGATGGGCTCACGATTTTGAAGGCTTGTAAAGAACGAAGTCCCACGACTGAAGTGATTTTGATCACCGCCCATGGGTCGGTCGATACGGCCGTCGGCGCGATCAAACTGGGCGCGTACGATTACATTACCAAACCGTTTCAAATGGACGAGTTGCTTCTGATCGTCGAGCGCGTCGGGAAAATTCTTGGGCTGCGACGTGAAAATCTTGAGTTGAAAGAGGTGCTGGAGGATCGGTTCAGTTTTGGAGGGATGCATGGGTGCAACCACCACATGCGGGCACTCCTGGAGAGGATTAAGCTGGTTGCGGCCACCGATTCGCCTGTGTCGATCGTCGGAGAGCGTGGAACGGGCAAAGAGTTGGTCGCCCATGCCATCCATTTAAATAGTCCGCGGCGGGATCAGCCCTTGATCAAGGTCTGTTGTGCGGACCTTCCTGAAACCCTCTTGGAATCGGAGCTCTTCGGCCATGAGAAGGGAGCCATCCCTGGGGCAGTCCGTCAAAGGCGAGGTCGGTTCGAACTAGCTCACAAAGGAACGTTGTTCCTCGACGATATCGGCTCACTGTCTCTCACCCTTCAGGCGAGGCTGCTGCGTCTGCTCCAGGAGAGGCGGTTCCAGCGTGTCGGAGGGCGGGAAGCGATTGACGTCGATGTCAGAATCATCTGTGCGGCGCAGCAGGATCTCCAGGAGGCGGTGACTCAGGGGCGGTTTCGCAAAGAGCTCTACGACTATCTCACGCCCGTGCAGGTCGTCGTACCGCCCCTGCGTGAGCGGCGCGAGGATGTGTTGGTCATCGCCGAGCATGTCCTTGAAACTCAGTCGGCGAACATCGGTAAGTCTCTGGACGGGTTTGCTCAGCCCAGCCGCGAACTGCTCCTGCATTATTCCTTTCCCGGAAATGTGGGCGAACTGGAGCAGATGGTCGAGCGTGCCGTCGCCTTGGGGCGAGAGGGGGAGGCGTTGCAGCCTTGGAATCTCTGCGGGTTTCAAACCTGCCCCTATCTCGGCGGGGCGCCTCAGGCCGCCTGTGGTTTCTGTGCGGAAGGATTGGCCGTGGAGATCAAGAAGCCGGCCGTGGCCGCGCCCATGACCTTGGCGACAGCGAGAGAAGCATTCGAGCGAGACTACATTGTCGACGTTTTGAAGCAGGTGGACGGCAATCGAACCAATGCCGCCAATCTACTGGGGCTATCCCGAAAAGCCTTGTGGGACAAATGCAAGCGGTACGGCATCTCCTCCGCTAGGGGCGAGGCGGAGGAGGAGGAAGCCTAAGTTACTCTGCCAGCTCCGGGCCACCTTCCCACAGTTTCACGGTGCGATCCCATGAGGCGCTGGCCAGGCGCAAGCCGTCGGGGGAAAGTGCGATGCCGCGCACTGCTCCGGTATGGCTCTTGTCGGTCCGGAAGTTGCGTCCCGTGGCGATGTCCCAGAAGCGGATCGTGCTGTCGTCGCCCGCACTCACGAGCACTTTTCCATCCGGCGAGACAGCCAACGACCGTACCCATCCGTTATGCCCCCGCAGGACGCGAAGTTCGTTCATGGTCGGCATCTCAAA
The DNA here is from genome assembly GCA_023248215.1 of Nitrospira sp. Classification (GTDB taxonomy): domain Bacteria; phylum Nitrospirota; class Nitrospiria; order Nitrospirales; family Nitrospiraceae; genus Nitrospira_A. The sequence continues at coordinate 15,252 of JAHFEW010000061.1, read as the reverse complement.
GAAGCGGATCGTGTTGTCCCGGCTACCGGTGATCAGAAGTTTCGCATCCGGGGTGAAGACCATTGCGCCGATCCAAAATTCCATTGGTTTCTGGAATCCCCCGTCATCTTCGATGAAAAAACCGCGGGTTTCCGTCGAGTCTTCGGCGGATTCTTCCCAATGGCCGTTGTGGAGGATTTTTTCCTCTCCGCTCGGCAGCACTTCCCAGATTCTGATCTTGCCGATGTCGGACCCGCTGGCGAGATGCATGCCGTCGGGGGAAAACGCCACACAGACCGACCAATGGTGATCGTATTGATCTTTTCCCAGTAGGGTCATCAGGTCAGTCCCCGTCGTGACTTCCCAGATCTTGATGTCCTTGTTGTGACTGCCGCGGGCCAGCATGAGGCCGTCGGGGGACAGGGACAGGCTGCAGACATTGTGGTCATAGCGCGTGAACAGGAGCTTAGTCGGTTCCCCGGTCTTAGGATTCCAGAGGCGGATAGTCCGATCTTCGCTGCCCGAGGCGAGTGTGCGGCCGTCTGGCGTGAACACCAGGGCGCGGATGTCAGCGGTATGGCCGCGCAACGAACGCAGGAGCCGCCCGGTTTCAATATCCCAGATGCGGACATACCGATCGACGCCTCCGCTGACAAGGGTTTGCCCGTCAGGGGCATAGGCCACAGCCCAGACGCCATGGGAATGGCCTCGGAAGGTCTTAAGTTCTCGGAGACCTGCCTTCCAATACTCTAAATGGTCAATGGCCGGCGGCGTCGTAGGTGCTGTCCCCCCAGGGCCATTCAGATGTCCAGCGGAGGGAGTCGTCGGGGGCGCGGTGGTTTGATTGCTCATAAAGTCTGTGCCTCGTCCCTGGTCTGAGCGGGGGCACCGGGCCCCTGCCTACCCTCAACGGTTTGCAAAAATCGTCGAGGGGTTTGTATAATCGGCGGTCGTTTCGATGATCGTAAGAGAAGGACTGGGAGCAAGTCAAGCACAGCATTCGCGCGGGTTTCATCCCTTCACTGAACCAGAACATGTGAGGTCTTATGGCAACCGGAGTAGAAGTATCCAAGTCGTCGATGGAGATCCGTTTTCAGCCGGCCTTACTGCAGGAGGTGATCGACTCCTTCATTGAAAAGACGGAACGGGAAGGGGATCCGACGTACTATAAAGAGTTCCACGAACTGGCCGATCCGATCTATGAGAAGTTCACGCTCGATGATCGCGAAGCAGAGTTCAAGAAGCTGTATCAGTATTTGTTTGGGATCTGGGGTTTCTCCGATATCATCCGCGACGCCTTCCTTGAGTTTCCGGAACTGAAGCAGCGTGTCGGAATTGTGCTCGTCAAGGGCGTGCTCAAGGAGGATCAGGAAGGGGTCGATGTGCTTCGCAAGTGGGGCTCCGTCGAACACGACCTGGCCAAGCAATTCGAGGAAAAGGGTTTGAAGGGAGTGGGCATCAAGCTGATTCCGCGGCGATTCTACGATCCAGCCCTGACGCGCTACTGTCGTCACGAGTTGATGCATATCCACGACATGCTCGATCCGACATTCGGTTACGACCCTGATACGAGGGTTGGGCAAAATCCCGGAGAAGAAACCCTTATTTTGCATCGTTATCGCATTCTCTGGAATATCAGTGTCGACAGCCGACTGATCGCCGCCGGCAAGGAGCCGATGCTGCCAAAGGAAGATCGGTTCAAGGAGTTTCGGTCGTGGTACCGAAAAATTCCCCCTGCTCAGCTGAAATCGGTGTTTGAAGGTCTGTGGCAGACGAGCTACTTCACGCATTCCGAATTGGTGGAAATGGCCACCGACACACTGCGTATCTTGGATCGCGCGGTGGATGTCGAAGGGGGAGAAGTTCCGGAGACCACCAACAAGGTGATGCTCATGCCGGGATTTCCCTGTCCGCTGTGCCGCTTCCCAACCTATTCATGGGTGGAAGATATGGAAACCAAGCTGGAAGGGTACATCCTGGACTTCATCCGCGAGAATCATCCGGGCTGGGATGTCGAGTATGGGGCCTGTGATCGTTGCGTGGAAGTGTACAAGTTGCGAGCCGACGGTGTGATGTAGTCGGGGAGTATCGTGGCCGGTGATCCGAAATACGGGCGTCGAGATTTCCTGAAAGACTCCGTTGTGTCGGTGGCCAAGGCGGCGCGGGAATTTGCCGCCCACAAAGACGCGCCCCGAGAGCAGCCTGCTGCACCGGTACGGACGGACTGGTTGCGTCCTCCTGGCGCGGTCGATGAATTGATGTTTCTCGAGCGCTGCACCCGCTGCAGCGATTGCATCAAAGCCTGTCCGCCGGGGGCGATCGTGAGCGATGTTTCGACCGGCAGTCCGGTGATTTTTCCAAATCAGGTCGCGTGCGAATTATGCGAAGATTTTCCCTGTATTACAGCCTGTGCGACGGAGGCGCTCCTGCCTGTCGCAGATTGTTTCGAGGTACGGATGGGTGTGGCGACCGTGTCGCATCGGGTTTGCACGGCAGGCCAAGGTTGTCATGCCTGTGTGTCGAAGTGTCCGGTCGAGGCGCTTTCGATGGATTTTAATGCACTTCATCTGGTGGTGGCTCAAGAGCGTTGCGTCGGATGTGGAATGTGTGAGCAGATTTGTAAAACCGTCAATGATCGCATTGCGATCAAGGTGATACCGGCGCGAACCCTAGCTGCCGGGGCACTCGGATACTAACTCGATCGTGCGTCAAGCCGGTTGAAGAGATGAGAACGTCAAGGAAATTATTGAAACGTCGGCACTTGTGGCGAAGGCAAAGGGAGGAGAGTTCTTGCTTGACATCCCTCCCTCCTTTACCTATCATACGCCTCCTGTGCCGCAGGACTCAGATGTTGCGTAGTGTGCAAAAAAATGCGCAACATGTTGAGGTGAGGAGCAAATAAACGTATGACATCGAAACAGGTCGTGCAGCCCACCTCCCCGTCCTCCACCGCAGTCGCTCCCCCGCAGACTGTCGCGATCAAAGATTCGCCGGCCGTTGAACGCGCTCTCAATCGCAGCAAAATATATCTTCTGTTCTCGTGGAGTTTGTTGTATCCCGAGGACGAGGAATTCTTGGATTACCTACAGTGCGGTGAATTCGTCGAAGACGGGCGGGCGGCACTGGAAGGTTTGCGCGTGGCGTTAGATGAGATCGGTGGAGACCGTGCGAGTCAGAAAATCGCTCTGATAAAAAAACAGTTCGACCAAATCGAGAAACTGGTATCAGCCGAGTGCGTCAATTGGCAGATCGGTGATCTCCAGACCGAGCACCGCCGGGTATTCACCAATGTGATCACGCTCGATTGCCCGCCGTACGAAACCCTGTTCGGCAACGATCACGTCTTCGCGCAATCCCATGTCATGGGCGACATCGCAGGTTTTTATAAGGCATTCGGGGTCGAGCTCTCGAAGGACGTTCACGAACGTCTGGACCACCTCAGTGTCGAACTCGAGTTCATGCATTTTCTGACCTATAAGGAATCGTATTCGCGTTGCCATGATGGCATCGATAAGACGGACATCGTGGTCGATGCGCAAAAGAAATTCATCAAGAACCATATCGGCCGGTGGGTGCCGTTGTTTTGTCGGATGTTGGCGAAGAAGTCGGATACCGGGTTGTTCAAACTTATTGCCGACTGTATGTCGGAGTGGATGGATTTTGAGGTCGCCTTCCTTGGAGTCACCGTGCAGCCGTACTCTGAGGCGGACTATAGACCAGCTACCTTCAATGCTCCGGAAGGTCAAACCTACGAGTGTGGGGCGCAGGACAAAGGGAATGAGCTCAGCATGTTGCTGAGTGAGGTCGGGGCCCAGTCCTTCATGGACCAGAAGGCGAAAGAGAAGGATGGTGACAAGGGTGAAGGCCCCGTCGGAACTGCGTAGGGGTTCTCGATTTGTGGGCAGTGTGGGATTCGGTTTTCGGTTGCCGTTATAAGTTCTCAGTTCTTTTTTCTTATTAATCTTTCAGAGGAGGGCATACGCAATGAGACTGGTGCAGACACGCAACAAGCGTTTGGTGTTTGGCATTCTGCTCTCTGCGCTGATCGTTGGCATCATGTTGACGATTGGGCAGGTACCTCTCGCGGTCAGCCAACCGGTGACCATTCCCGTGAAGGCGATCAAGGGGGCAATCCCGATGGACGGTGCAAACCCCATTTGGGAAGGAGTGCCGGGTGTCATCATCCCATTGAGCGGCCAGACCATCACGACTCCGATGCATCCGAACATTTCGGTCAAGTCGCTGTTTGTGAAGGCGGTCAGCAATGGGAAGGACTTGGGATTGCGCCTTGATTGGAGCGATCAGACCAAGAATGATACGACGATCGGGCCACAGGATTTTCGTGACCAGGTGTCCGTCATGTTTCCGGTCAACACCGCGGGAGCTCCGCCATTCCAGTGTATGGGCCAGTCCGGTGGGACGGTCAACATCTGGCGTTGGAACGCTGAGTGGCAGAAGGATCTTGGTAAGGACAGCGCCGGTATGTGGGATGTGGACGATCAATACCCTGGCATCTTCTGGGACTATTATTTCGAAGAACCGGCCGGTGGAGTCACCTATCCGGATCGGATCGGCCGAAGTCTTGGCCCATTCAATTCCGGTATCTGGTCCGGCAACATTATGTCCGACCCAACCCTGCGCGTCAGTTCCGTCGAGGATCTGAATGCGAACGGATTCAGCACCTTGACCACACAGGCCCATCAAGATGTGATCGGCAATGGTGTGTGGGAGCCGTCAGGGTCCCTCAAGGGTGGTGGATACTCAGGTCCGACATGGCGTGTGGTGGTGAAGCGATCGCTGGAGACAAGCGATGCAAACGACACTCAGTTCAAGGCGGGAGCCTCCGTGCCCATTGCGTTTGCGGTGTGGGATGGTACCAACCTTGAGCGAAACGGCCAGAAGGGAATCTCCACCTGGTTCACAATGAAGTTGCCGTAAACCGAGTGGTCTGAAGAGCCTCGTTCTACTCAGGAGTCGAGTAGACATATCGTTTCTAAATCGTAACAGGGAGGCCCCGAGTCGTTGCCCGAGAGGGCGAAAGGACTCGGGGCCTTCGTGTATTTGAAGTAGACAATCATCGGGCTGAAAATCCAGGAACTTCTTCCAACACGATGGGAGCGAAGGGTTGCATTTGAAGTGGAGCGGAGTGTATAAACCGATACGGTGCGATGTTACTGAAAATACTGATTTTCCTGCTTAATATAAAGATTGTCCTATGAAAGTTTCACTCTTGTTTCCTCCCACCTGGCACCCGTCTCAGCCCTACCTCAGCCTGCCATCGCTTACAGGGTTCCTTACGCAGGCGGGGGTAAAGAATGTCTCCCAACGCGATCTCGGCATCGAGTTGTTGGACAAGGTTCTAACGCAATCGTTTGCTCAAGATCTCTATCAGCAGTTGGTGGCCAAACAGCACGGCCTTGAGCGGGAACGTACCGGTGAGACCGGGCCCGGGAGTGCCGAACAACTCGCACGGATCATCGAGTCCCTCGATCGATTTCCGTATTTGTTCGAGCGAATCGAGTTGGCAAAAGAGACGTTACGTGGAGAAGGGTTCTACGATATCGAGGCCTACCGCAACAGTCTTTTTCTGATCGATAAATGGCTTGAGGTGATCTCCTCGCTGTATTTCCCGACGCGGATGACGGTGGTCGATAACCAGTTTGGGGACTATTCGATCTACTCGTCGAAAGATTTGGTCAAGGCCATTCGGGATGAAACGCAGAATCCCTATGTCAGCTTATTCCGTGAACACCTGTTGCCCTCTATTCTCACGGATCGTCCGGATTTGGTCGGCGTATCCATTACAGCCACCTCGCAAATTATTCCAGGTCTCACGCTCTGTCGATTGATCAAAGAACATGCGCCGGAATTGCACGTGACGGTCGGCGGCAGCATTTTTACCCGACTGGTCGATAACCTGCGCCGTTGTCCATGGCTATTCGACCTCGTCGACGATTTTGTGGTGTTCGAAGGCGAAACGGCTCTCCTTGAACTTGTGAATCAGATGGACGGCAAGCGGGATTTCAGCAAGGTGCCCAATCTGATTTATCGTCAGAACGGCAAAATTACTGTCAATCAGCCGTTTTACTCTGAAAATATCAACCAGCTCACGACGCCGAACTACGACGGCTTTCCGCTCGACCTCTACTTGTCGCCGGAGCCCGTTCTGCCGGTGCAATTTTCACGCGGGTGCTATTACAAGGACTGCGCGTTCTGCGCCCTTACGCTGGATCACCAAAATTTCCGTCAGCGCGATCCTGGCAAAACGGTGGATGATCTTGCCTGGTTGAAGGAGCGCTATGGGGCTCAATCATTTTTCTTCACCGACGAATGTTTTGCACTGTCTCCCACCAAACGCCTCTGCCAACAGATGATCGACCGGCAATTGAACGTGAAGTGGACCTGTGAGTTACGCTTCGAGAAAAACCTTACGCGCGAATTGCTCGGACAGATGCGGGACGCCGGATGTTTGAAAATTGTGTTCGGTCTGGAGTCGTTCAATCAGCGGGTCATGGATTTCATGAAGAAGGGGATCAAGCAGGAGTCCGTGCGCCGGATTGTCAATGATTGTGTCGATCTTGGCGTCGCCGTGCACTGCTATGTGATCGTCGGATTCCCAACGGAGAAAGAGGAGGAAGCGCTCGATACGATGAACTTCATCGTGGGGAACACGAAGCTCAACGAGTCGTACGGGTTCTCCTGTCAGCCCTGTCTCTTCGATTTGGAAAAAGAAGCGCCGATCATGAGCGATCCAGGCAGTTACGGCATCCGGCGGATCATGCGGCCGGCAACGGAAGATTTGAGCCTCGGCTTCTTCTACGAAGTGCAAGAGGGCATGACCCCCGCCCAAGCTGAGCAGCTCTATCAGCATGTGTATGAAAAGATCAGTGAAGTCGTGTGTGAGTTGCCGTTTAACTACTCGATGGCCGACGGGTTGCTGTATATCGCCCGGGCCAAGTCGCAAGCGTTACAGGTTCCGCAACCGACCGGTTCCTAGTCTCCCGGCTGTCGCCAGGACATGAGTCTTGCAGCATGGACTGGTTTCTTCGTACGGGACTATCAACAACGTATTGCACAGGGGGCTGGAGATGTCTGCCATAGCCGCCACAGTCGAACGGTCCACGGGACGGGTGGAAGATCAGGGCTTACTGTTCGAATACACCATTAAGGTGGTGCTGTTCGTCGGATTCTTCGAACTCGTTCTCTATCGGCTGGTCTCCCGTCTCGGGATGCATATCAGCAAGATTGCGGCGCAATACGAGTGGGTCGGTACGACCTTCCAATTGCTCACGTCCGTCGGCTTTGCTCTGCTGAATATCGTCGCCATCTTTGTCTTTCTCGCCCTCGTCGTCCTGCTGCTGAATAGAATGCGGGCCAGAGGGATTACGGGCATCAATGTCGTCACGATTCCCAGCGTCGGGCTGCTCTTGATCTTGACGGTCGCATTCCTGATCGTGCCGCCTGCCATGCTGGGCTCCATCGCGTATAATGTCATTACGCTCATTGCGCTCACCGCCCTGATGATCGAATACCTGTCGCAGCATCAGGAATGGTCCAAGCGGATCATGGGTGCGACCTATTATTTCGGCATTTCAGGGTGGCTCTACTATCAGATTTTTTCCACCACCTACGGGTGGATGGGTGTGATTGCGGCTCCCCCGTTGGTCTATGAAGCCAATCGTCTCGGCGAAGCGCTGATGGTCCTTGCGAGCATGTTAGTGTTTTGGGCCTATGGGCGCGGGGTGTCGTTTCGGACCAGAAACCGACAGCAGCGACGACGCGCCATCTGGTTCGGAGCAGTCTCTGGGCTGGTGTTTTTGGCCTTGCTGTTCATGGACTATTTCCTGGGCCTCTACAATCCGGTTCTGGCTCATTCCATCCGGAAAGCCGGCGAAGGGATCAGCTGGATCTTTCAGATGGGCATGGGGTATACCTTTTACTTGCCCTTTGCGTTCTATGTCGCAGGGCTGCTGTGCTGGTCCTATACCGTGATTAGGCTTGTGACGATGGGACGCCTGGCGGGATACGGCCTCGCATTGATGTTTATCGCCGGCTATGCGTTGCTGTTCTCAAGTTTAACCCTGATGGTCATCCTTGGGGTCATGTTGCTGACACTCGACCGGCCCAAAGGAGCCGTGATGGAACAGGCGGCGGTGACCAAGCCCCCGCTCGTGGGCTCGCAGGATTCTCTCGTTGGCGGACAAATTTAATCTTTTTCGTCACCCAGATTAGGATACGTTGCTATGGATGAACAGACACAGGCGACCGGGGCAGAGCAGGGCAGTGCGGCGGTGGATCCGGGCGATCAGGCCTTGAACCCAGACGAGGAAATCGCCGAGATTGAAAAATTGCTCAGCACCGAGCCGGACGATTTTCAGGCCCGTTGTCGGCTGGGCGAATTGTATTTCAGCAAAGGTCGGCTTGACGACGCGCTGACCGAGGTGAAGAAATCGATCGAGATGGCCGAGGGGCTTAGAACGGAAATGAACCGGTCGCTGGCGATGTACTATTCGAACCTCGGGACCATCTACGCGACCAAGGGCATGATCGATGAGGCTGAGGCGGAATTCAAGCGTGCGCTCGACGTGCATGCGTACGATGTCTTAGCCCTGTTCAACCTCGGCCGCGTGCAGGCGGACAAGAGAAAATACATGGAGTCGAAGAACTATTACGAACGGCTCGTGGAGATTACGCCGGACGATCCGATGGCATGGTACAATCTCGCGGGCGTGTATGTGGAACTCGACAATCCTCAGGTCTCCGACTACAACACGATGGACATGGCGATCCAGTGCTATCTGCGGGTCCTCGAACTGGATCCGAAGCATTTGGAAGGAAGCTTCAAGCTGATGGAGATCGCCCTCAATCACAAGAAGACCGATCTGGCGATCAAGGTGATGGAGAGTGCCGTGGAGCACAGTCCAGATGAGCCGCTCGCCTACTACAATTTGATCAGCGTCTATGATAAGTGCAAGATGTTCGAACAGGCCGAACAAGCTCGCCAGCGCTTGAAGGAACGATTCGCGAAGAAGGCCAAAGAGGGAGCCGCATCCTGAACATGTGAGCAAAGGAGATACACCATGTTTGGCAGCCTTGGTTTTACAGAGTTGATCCTGATCCTGTTTATCGTGCTGATTATCTTTGGTGCAGGAAAGTTGCCGCAGCTGGGTGAAGGGATCGGCAAAGCGATCAAGGGATTCAAGAAATCCGTCCACGAGGCGGACGCGATCGAGGCCGAGGCCCAGGCACAAACCCAGCAGGCCGAACCGGTGCAGGCGCAGGCTATTCAAGCCCAGCCCGCCGTGTCGATGCCGACGCCTACCGTGGAACAGCCGGTTGCCGCTGCGCCTCCAGTCGCACGCGCATAGATCTTTCGACACAACGGGCTCAGCAGAGAACGGATCCACCCAGTTATGGAAACAGATGTTCAGTTAGCCATCGGATACATTGAAACCTTTGCCGGAAATGGGAAGGCACGGAGCACAGGGGACGGAAAACGTGCCGTCAAGGCAGGCATTCCCCTCCCGCACCATGTTGCGTTGGACCGTGAGGAACGGTGGCTGTATTTTGCCGAATCCGGTTCTGATCGCGTGCGGCGCGTGAACCTCGCGGAAGGCACCGTCCATAACTTCGCCGGGATCGGTGAGACCTGCTACAGCGGGGACGAAGGGCTTTGCGGGGAAGCCGGATTGTACCTACCGCTCGACGTGGCCTGTGATTCACATAACGATCTGTATATCTGCGATTCGGGCAGCAACCGGATCCGGAAAATCGATCGTGAGACCGGGATCATCACGACGGTGGTGGGGACCGGTGAACATGGGTTTAACGGTGACGGCGCGGCATTGGAGGTTAATTTGACGTGGCCCGCGGCGATCGCGTTCGACGCAGACGACGTGATGTACATTGCCGATACGCAGGCGCATCGGATTCGCCGATACGATTCACGAACCGGCCGCGTGGAAACCATCGCGGGAAGCTGGACTGCAGAGGACGAAGCCCGGGAGCAGCCGCTGGTCGCGCGGAACCTGGTCGTACTCTCCGGCGACGCGATCGGCATCGATTTCAGCGATGACAACGGATGGCTCATGCCGGTCTGTTCGGACGGTCTCAGTCTGTCGATGTACCTCGACGATGGTCATCCTGCTCTGGAGGCGAGGCTGTACGATATCGTCGGAATTGCCGTCGACCACGCCGGTGATGTGTATGTCGTGGATAAGGGCAGTAACCGAGTGCGCAAGATCGATCGCAAGAGTGGGCTGATCTCAACGCTCGCCGGCGTGTGCCGGTACGGGTATGACGGAGACGGCAAGTCGGCAACGAAGTCGATGTTGCACGCGCCCGAAGCCATCGTGTTCGATCAGCACAATCACGCCTATATCTCCGATACGGGCAATCACCGAGTCCGCAAGGTCGATGCGGACACCGGCCTCATCAGTACGGTAGCCGGTAACGGTGACAGCGGATACGATGATAAGAACATGGGCGGTTGTGGCGCTGCCCGGTTTGTTGCCAAGGATGCCGCTGGTGGACTCAAACATGGAGATGGCCTTCTCGCCGTTGAGGCAGTGGTGAACTCTCCGGTGGGGATGACGCTCGACACGCAAGGCTACCTGTATATCTGCGAGCGGGGGGAAAACAAGATCCGTCGCGCCAAGTTGTGGTAATGGCGGGCAACGGGTTCATCGTTCCCAATTGGTGGAACGTGTGCATGAGTTCTCACGGCTAGGGCATCGCGCCGGGGCATGAGGCGAATGACGTCGGTCCACACATCCCGTACCAAGCTTCTTTATTTTCTCTCAAGTCTCCTCCTTCTCGCCCTCATTCTGGGCGGCCTCGGTATTCCCATCGTCAGTTCGGAGGGCATGATCATTCGTGCACAGGTCATCACAGGAAACATTCCCGTGACGCCTGAGGATCCGCTGTGGCAGAAAATTCCCCCTATGATCTTGCCGTTGAGTGGCCAGATCATCACCCGACCGGTGTGGCCGGAGCCGACGGCCCATGCGTTGGTTGTACGCGCCATGCATAACGGCACTGACATTGCCTTTCTGCTTGAATGGCAAGACAACACGAAAAACGACCGACTCACGCCGGGCACCTTCCGCGATGGAGTCGCGCTGGGGTTGCCGCTCGGCGATGCCCCCGCATTTTTCTGCATGGGCCAGTTGGATCACTACATCAATATTTGGCACTGGAAAGCCGACTGGCAGAGCGATATCGATCGGCGTGCCGCCAGGTCCACCGAGAAAGAGAAGGCGGTCAGCGGCGAGCCTCGGCGGTTCGAGGTTATTCCTCGGCGGGCGTCCTCGGTGGAGGATTTGATCGGTGGGGGGTTCAGCACCCTGACCACCAAGGAGAAGCAGGGGCGTGTGCAGGGGAAGGCCACCTGGAAAGACGGCATGTGGCGGGTGTTGATGCGCCGGCCCCTGTCCAGCGAAGAACAAGAAAATGAAGCCAAGCTGATTCCAGGACGTATCCAGGCGGTATCCTTTGCGGTATGGAATGGCGAGAACAAGGAACGCAACGGTCAAAAAGCCATCGCCCCTTGGTTTCAACTCGTACTGGACCCCGTCACAAAAACGTAATCGTTCCTGGTAGGATGACAGAGCGGTCGGCCGCGTCTGAGTCGGCACATGTCGCGCGAATGAGGCGAACACGTTGGAGGGGATGTCTCAGAAGAATCGGTCGCTCCTTAAAAAAGCCCTTTCTCTCGGAAGGGCTTTTTGTGTGTGTGGGGCTCTGCTCACCGCGGCAGGGTGGAGCAGCCTGGTCGGTGCAGACGCAGGCACGAGCACAAATGGCGAGATGACGGCGGAGGAAGCCATTCAACTCGGAGAAGAATTCGGGATTGCGGTCGGCGAGGTCGACGAGGAGATTCGAAAAGAACTGAAGTTGCAGCGGGCTGAAGGTGTCGCCGTGTTTGAAGTGATCGGCAACTCTCGGGCGGACTATGCCGGCATCAAGGTGCGGTCGATTATCAAGGAAATCGACAAGAAAGAAGTTCGTACCCTGATCGATTTCGGGAAGGCCGTCAAGGCTTCCATCAAAGAATGTAATTTCACGGTCGGAACCTATGAACCGGCGGATCCTGGCGATCCGGTCGGGTGGGGCGTGAATTTTCATTTTGTCGGCTGCAAACGGGACTAGATCAGGATAGGCCGAGTGTGAACGACAAGGGACGACTGGTGCAACGGCTGGCGATGGGCGGACTGCTGCTGCTCATGGCGGTGCTGAATGTCACCTTCCATGAGCGGGCGATTGCGCAGAAGGCCGATGGCCAGGCGCCGGCCGATTGGGTCGCCGAGATCGAAAAGATCTTTATCCGGTCGGAGGACTGCAAACAGTGCCACGATCGACATTACGAAGAATGGAAGGGGATACGCGAGCAGACCCCGGATCTCAAATCCTTCGGTCGGGTCGACGCCGCCTTGCTGCACGGCACCTCCTTCGAGTCGCCGGTGTTCCGGACCGTGTTGGGACTGTGGATGCAGACCAATCCGACGGTGCAGGAGCGGCAACGCTGTCTCTCGTGCCATGCACCGGCCGTGACAGTGTTCCCGCAACATGTCGAAAAGATTATGGCGCAAGTCCTCTCCGGCAAACCGCAGGTGGAGGGAATCGGCTGTGCCTCCTGTCATCTCATCAACGCGGTGGAAACCACGCCGCAGCCGCCGCCGACCTACAAAGTGCAGCCGGGAGAGATGCTCTACGGACCGTACGCCGATCCGGAGGAGAACCTGGTGCATCCGGCGACGCAGACGTCGCTCTTCCGTGGCGCGAACTTCTGCACGTCGTGCCATTTCGACAAGGTGAAGGACGTGACGCAGAAGGACTTGCCCGGAGAAATCCTGCAAGGCACCATCTGTCAAGATTGCCACATGGAACCGTCCACCGGTAGCTCCACATCGAAGCGTGGCGCCATGACCAGGGCGATCGGCCGGCATTGGTTCCGCGGGGTCGTCATTCCGGGCACCTTGTTGAAAAACCGCAACCTGCAGGCGGAATGGATGCCGCGTATCGAAGTGGAGGCGACGAAGTCCGGGGCAGGGGTGGAGGGCACGGTGCTCGTGAAGATCGGCAGTCTGCCGCATAGTTTTCCAGACGGCGATCCGGTGTTGAAGCAGTTCCTTCTGTCGATCGCGATCAAGGACGCGCAGGGGAACGTGCTGGGTGAGGAGACCAAGCGGTTTGGCCTGCCCTACGATAAGATCTTGCGCGGACCGATTCCGGACCCGTTCATCAAGGGGGGCCATACGCGCCGCGTGCCGTTCTTGCAGGTCGTGAAGGCCGGGGGAGAGCCGGCGAACATCGAAGTTGTGCTCAGCTATGCATTGATCCCCGAGCCGGAGACGGAGCTCAAAGACAAATACCTGGCGACCCTGGCGAACGATCAGGAGCGAGCCACCGCGAAGAAGGTGATAGAAGAATATATTCAGCCTCGCCTGCTGACCTACCGGGCCAAGCCACTCTAAGGCGCCGTGCTGGTCGTGGAGCGCAGGCACCGAGGGACGCACGATGTGCGGAGGATATGCAGACGTTGAAGAATCGACGGGGAGTCCTGCGAGGAATAGTGATCGGCGCGCTGTTGTTGGCCGTGGCCCTGACAAGTTATGGCGTGCAACAGGGGCTGGCGCAGGATGCCAAGGCCCAGGCGACGATCGAAAAAGCCTTTCCCAGTTCCAGCAAGTGTAAGCGTTGCCACGAGCGGGTATTTGAAGAATGGGAGACCTCGCCGCTCTCGCGCTCGATCCATACGCCGACCTTCCGTGCCGCCCTTGATGCCTACCTGACCTCCTCGGCAGGTAAAGATAAAGCCCTGTGTTTCCGCTGCCATGCTCCGCATGTGCGCGAGTTCGCCGACCACGCCCAATTGTTCGTGACTCAGGCTCAATCCGGCGAGCCCTCGCTGGACGGCGTGGCTTGCGCGCAATGCCACCTCATCAAGCAGGTGGATCGGACGAAGCAGCCGCCCGAACCGAAGTACGAGCTCGGCAGCAAGACTATGTATGGGCCCTACAAAGATTTTGCGCAGAACCTCGCGCATCAGTCGATGGATCTGAGCCTGTTCCGCAAGTCGGACCTCTGCTTGAATTGCCATCAGGTGGTGCCGGCTGCGGCGGAGCTCGGCAAGAGCAACGATCTTTTGGGCAATTGGGACCAGAGCAAAGCTGTAAAGGCTGGCAAGGAATGCCAGACCTGCCACATGCCGGAACAGGTCGGCGAATCGGCCAACGGAGAGAGCAAGCGTAAAGTGGCCAACCATACTTTCCCAGGCCGGATCGGCCAGCTCCGGCAGGAAGCCGCCAAGCTTGATGTGACGACCAAGGTCGAAGGGGAGAAGACCACCGTGACTGTGGCCGTGCAGAGTCTTGTGCCGCACAATCTTCCAACGACGCATCCCGGCTGGGCCAGCGTGGTGCTGGAGCTGGATATCAAAGGCAAGAACCTCAAGACCGTCTTTAGCGACAAGCGTGTCTATGGCCGGACCTACGCCGACGCCAAGGGCCAGAAGACCGTGTTCGACTTTGAGGCCGTCAAGGTCCTCGAAGAAACGGTTCTCAAGCCGGAAGAAAAGCGGGTTGAAACCTTCACCTTCCCAACCCCGAAGGACACGAAGACTTTCGACGTGGAAGCCGTCCTCAGCTACGCCGCCGTGACCGGACCAGCGTCTTTCCTGCAGCGCATCGAAGCGGAATCCTCCAAGGGCGCGCAGGACCCCGTGTTCCAATCGATCCCAATCGTGAAGTTCAGCGAGAATATTCCCGTCGCCAAGTAACGTCACTCGTCTCTCGAGAAGCGCGAGCAGACCGTCTCTCGTCGAAGACCGAGAGTCTTTCAGTCACGCGAGATACGAACGACGCTTCGCGAGATATGCGTCACTCAGAGACGATGCGGGAACCGGGGGATTTCATCTTGAAGATCTGAATCGCGCTGTAGATGCCCTTGGCAGGGTGATTGAGGATGAGCCGCGAGTTGGTAATATGGGTATCGATCAATTCGTACTGTCCGCCGCTGTAGTAGATCTCGCAGTCGTCCATCTCGCAGTTTTTGTAGACGTGATTGTCCAGCGACAGCTTGGCCTTGCTGAACTTCTGCTGATCCACCAGGATATATTCCGGCGCGAGTCCCATTGATTCCTCCTCAGCCCGCGCGCACTATAGCAAAGTCGATATTCTTCCGCAAACTGCGAGGTGTCAGGGTTTACGGTCGCCAGCAATGCTTTCGCTTCATCAGCCTGAAGTGTTGCAACTGCACACTGTCATCTTTCAT
>JAHFEW010000131.1 GCA_023248215.1 Nitrospira sp. | reverse complement strand
TGAGCCGCTGAGGGATACCCTTTTCCAGGCGGGAAATCAACTCAGTGCACGGCAACAGTGGCAATCTTCTTAGCTGGGTCGCGATAAAATCGGTATGGCTGCGAGTAGCTTAGGAGGGACGAGGTTTCGGTGGTATTCCGGACTTCTTCGCGATCAGGTGAGCATGCGCACCGAAGCGGCTCGGAAGCAGCTCGGAAGTCGAGCGCTTCAGAGTCGAAATTCTGCGCATTCTTAAGTCAAGTGAGGAGCGCAATGGCAAGTACGCGGGTAGGAAGTCGGGTTCGAGACAAGATGTGGTTTAACAGACCACGCCGAGAGGTATAGCGACAGAGGATTGCACAGGTGCCGAAAGATGTCTCGACCGTCTGAGACACCACACTCGCAACAGACGAATCGGCGGGAGAGAGAATCCATCCATGCGATTCGTCACGCCGGCACTTCGTCCAATCGCCGCACATGTAAGACTTCGTTGTTGATCAGCAGCTCAATCTGCGACTCGCGCAGGGTCACGACCGCCAGGGTCTCCCCAACCGCGTTGAACACCTCCAGCGAATACCCCGGTTCTTCTCCCGGCCTGCCGGTGTGAGTTTCCACGATAGATGCCACATCGCCTTTGCGAAGTTTGTGGGAAGGCACTTCGATCTTTAATGCCACCTTGCTGAACAGTTCAAAGATCATTCGGCTCCCTCTGAAACATAAAGCATGCTGCGCTTATCGATCGTCACGCCACATAGATGGGTTCCATGTGGGTCAGAATATGTTTTCGTCGTATGTAGTTTGGACTTTCGTCGATCAGTCGTTTTTCAACCAGGTCCACTGGCCGCCCGAAGAGAGCCTCCAGTTCCTGCTTCATCTCCAGCAGATGCTCGAATCCCCAGTCGGCCTTTTGGGCGAATGTGACCAGCACGTCCACATCACTCTCTGGTCGGAAATCTCCCCGCAACACGGAGCCGAATAGGGCCAATTCCCCGACCTTCCATTTTTGGCAGAAGGCAGCAATCTGACCCTTCGGCACATCGATATGAATCTTTTCACCCATACAGGACCTCTCACGTTCTGCCGGTCAGGGATACCCTTTTCCAGGCGGGAAATCAACCAAGTCCCCAGAAATGCCGGTGCTCCGAACTCGCGTGTTCCTTGCTCGCAGGCCGACTCCCCTATTCGCTATCTCCCCGAGGGAGGAGACAGATTGTCCTTCACTGCGCGCATGGGACGAGCACAGTGTTATCGTGCGCGTTCTGCGAGCAAGAAGGATAGTCTGGCTCCTCCCGTCTCTCCCTTTTTGGCGCGCGATCTGGAAGCAGAGGCACCATGAATGCTCCTTCCAAGCTCGCTTGTTCCCTCTCCAGGGAGGGTGGCCTGATTGGTCTCCCACTGCGCGCGTCCAACCCATCTCAATGATCCTTCCAAATTGCCTTGCCCTCTCTCGGGCCGGCGTCCGTGGGTGGTTCCACCGCGCACATCGAGCGAGCACTTCTCATAATGGTCCCTCCAAGCTTGCTCCTTCTCTCTTTTTTGGAAGGGCCCTCTGATTGCTCTCCCACTGCGCGCGTCCAACGAGGGCCTTCTGAGGCCGCGCGTTGCGCGAGCACAGGAGAGCATCAGGGGTCCCTTCCTCCCTCTTCCCGTTTGACACTCCTCAAACCCCTTTGCTACTCTCTCGCGCACATGAAGACGCACAGCCCCCTGGTTACCTCGGCATGAGTCCCACGAGCCAACTCGCCCCGACCGGCATGGATATCCGCCAGTATCTCGAACGAAAACGCGAGGAAGTGGACCGCTATCTGCAGTCGGTGATCCCGAGCGCGGAGGCCATGCCCACGACCCTGCACGAGAGCATGCGGTACAGTCTGTTCGCAGGCGGGAAACGAGTCCGGCCCATTCTGGCGATTGCCGCAGCCGAAGCGGTCGGCGACGCAGGACAGGCGGTGCTTCCGGTCGCCTCGTCTCTCGAGTTGATTCATACCTATTCGCTCATTCACGACGATCTCCCGGCGATGGACAACGACGATTTTCGCCGCGGGAAGCCGACGAACCACAAGGTCTATGGCGAAGCGATGGCGATTTTGGCCGGAGACGCGCTGCTGACCATGGCCTTTGAACTCTGCACCCGCGCGAGCGCCGAGCACGGCCTTGATGCCGCACGCCAGGTCCGGCTGATTCAGGAACTGGCTGTCGGGTCCGGCAACGTCGGCATGGTCGGTGGACAGGTGCTCGACATTCAGGCGGAGAACAAAGACATCGACTTGGCGACGCTGCAATCCATCCATAAACACAAGACCGGTATGCTGATTCGGGCCGCCGTGCGGATGGGCGCGATCACCGCTGGGGCGACTCCCGCTCAACTCGACGACCTGACGGTCTATGCCGAGAACATCGGCTTGGCCTTCCAAATCGCAGACGACGTGTTGAACGTGACCGGCACGCGCGAGGAACTCGGAAAGAACCCCAACACCGACGCCCAGCGGGGCAAGAAGACCTACCCCACGTTTTACGGCGTCGAGGGAGCCAAACAATTGGCCGAAGACTGCGTCACCCGCGCCAACGGCCGACTCATGTCGTTCGGGGCCAAAGCCGATCCTCTCCGCGAACTGGCGCGCTACATCTCTAGCCGCCGGAGCTAGCAGAGCTTATGGCTGATGGCACAAACATCAGATCAGAATTCTTTGCCATTCGCTATACGCTATTTGCCATACGCTCTTCCCCATGAAGGCTCTTGTCACCGGAGCAACGGGATTTGTCGGCGGCGCAGTGGCACGTGCGCTGGTGAAAGCCGGCGTCGAAGTCCGCGTCCTGTCCAGAAAGGGTGCGGATCTCCAGAATCTCGCCGGACTCTCGGTTGAGCAGCTCGATGGGGACTTGCGTGATCGTGAGTCGCTCCGACGCGCCTTGACCGGCTGCCGACAGCTCTACCACGTGGCGGCCCATTACGCTCTGTGGGCGAAAGATCCCTCCATCTTCTACGACATCAACGTCACCGGCACGCGAACCCTGTTGGAGGTCGCCCGCGAGGTCGGCATCGAGCGCACCGTCTATTGCAGCACCATCGGCGCGATCGGGCTCCCGCCGGGCGGAGGACTCGGGACGGAAGAGACGCCCGTCTCGCTAGAGCAACTGGCAGGCCATTACAAACGGTCGAAGTATCTGGCTGAACAAGAAGTATTGAAACTGGCGCGGGAAGGGCTGCCCGTCGTCATCGTGAACCCCAGCGCGCCGGTCGGCGAAGCGGATGTGAAGCCCACCCCCACCGGCCAGATCATCGTGGACTTCATGAAGGGCCGGATGCCCGCCTACATTGAAACCGGCATGAACCTGATCGATGTGGACGACGTGGCCCAAGGCCACTTACTGGCCATGCAGAAGGGGCGCCTCGGCGAACGCTACATTCTGGGGAACAAGAATCTGCTCCTGAACGACGTCTTCCAGATCCTCAGCCGTCTCACGGGCGTCAAAGCCCCGACGATCAAGCTGCCGCGCCTGGCGATTCTGCCCCTGGCTTACATGAATCAATGGGTGTCGAATCTGACCGGCCTGCCGCCGCGTATTCCGCTCGAAGGCGTTCGCATGGCCAAGTACAAGATGCATTACGACTGCCGCAAGGCAATCACCGAACTTGGCCTTCCCCAAACGCCGGTCGAGGTCGCGCTCGAAAAAGCCGTGCGATGGTTCCGCAATCATGGCTATTCATAACCGGATCCACGTAGCCGGTTGACAATGTTCAATGTTCAGTGTTGAATTTTCTATGTCAGCGGCCGTCCCTAATTTCCATTGCTCATTGAGCATCGAACATTGAAAATTTATGGAAACCTTCACCCTGCTGCTGAAAACAATCGCCTTTCGCCCCTACGTCTTCACCTTTCTCGCCGCATTTCTGTTTTCGGCCGTCGCGTTGATCGGCTGGCCGAGGACCTGGCGCTTTTGGATCGTCAGTTGGATGACCGCCTTCGTCTGCGAGTTCTCCTCGACGCGAACCGGCATTCCCTTCGGTTGGTACCACTACAATGGCTCCACCGTCGGGCAGGAGCTGTATCTCTCCAACATTCCCTTCATGGATCCGATTTCCTTTTCCTTCCTGCTCTACGCCAGCTACTGTCTGGCGCTGCTGTTCCTACTGCCGATCCGGCCGTCGTCCGACACCACCGCCGCGTCGCGGCTTCCCGAGTTTCGGTTCGACCTGCCCTTTCGCACCTCCTGGCCGGTCTTTGCGCTGACCATCCTCTTCTTTGCCTTCATCGATATGGTCATCGATCCGGTCGCATTGCAGGGGGATCGCTGGTTTTTAGGAAAAATCTATTACTATCCCGATCCCGGCGTGCATTTCGGCGTCCCGATAGCGAACTATGTCGGCTGGGCAGTGGTCGGAACCATTTCCCTCTTGCTGTATTTTCCCCTCGACCGGCGGCTCCGCAATCCATTACCGACGCACCGCCCCTCCACAACGCATCGCCTGCTGCTGGGAGTCGGGCTCTACTTTGGAGTACTGGCGTTTAACCTCGGCGTGACGTTCTGGATCGGCGAGTCGCTGCAAGGCACCACCGGCCTCCTGATGTATGTACCGGTGGCTGCGCTCCTCCTGCCTCGCCTGCTGACGCCTGCGACGCGATTTACTCGCCCACATGAATCCTGATCTGTCTATTGCGCGCGGTTGGCATTGATTCCACTGACTCTGTATAGTGTACCCAGGTCTTATGCCAGACCTGTGAGGGTGAGGTGTGTGAACAATGAAAAAACTCTGTGGGCTGCTGTTGCTTGGTTTCCTGGCCACTCTGGCGCTATTGGGATGGTTCGGTTACCAATCCTACACCACAGGGTTCAGCGCCAAGGCCGAACCGAGCCAGCTGGAAGTGTTTGCCGCTAGGCAGCTCCGGCACCTCGCCATCCCGATGGAAAACCGACGGCTCCGCAATCCGCTGCCCCTGACCCAGGACCTGCTCAAGGAAGCCCGCGCCCACTTCGCCGACCATTGTGCAACCTGTCATGCCAACAACGGCGGCGGGCAAACTGCCATCGGCAAGAATGTCTACCCGAAGGCTCCAGATCTGCGCCTGCGGGACACCCAAACCATGTCCGACGGAGAATTGTTTTTCATCATCCAGAACGGCATTCGCTTCACCGCCATGCCCGCCTGGGGCACCGGCGATCCTGCGAAAGACGGTGGCAGTTGGCAACTCGTGCATTTCATTCGCCACCTGCCGAGCCTGACCGAAGAAGAATTGCAGGAGATGGCGACGTTGAATCCCAAGACGAAAAAGGACTTGGAAGAGGAAGCCTTGATCGACCAGTTCCTCAGTGGGGACGACGCGGCCGCCACCGGGGATGCCGGCTCTCATCGTCATTGATACGCCAACGAAAGGATTGCCCTGTGATTTTCTTGCGACTCCTTACTGCAGCCCTGTTTCTGATCTGTACGCCGGTCTTGGTGGCCGCCCATGGCAGCGGCCGGCATGTCCTTGGCGTGGTGACCGCCATCGATACCGTGCATATCGAAATCAAGACTCCCAAAGGTCAGTCGGTGTCCGTACGACTCACGGACAAAACCCAATACAGGGCCAAGAATCTCCGTCGAACGAAAAGTTCGCCCCAGGTGGGCGATCGAGTGGTGATCGAAACCGAGAAGGATGACGCCGGACTCATCGCCACCGAAGTCCACTACTCAGATTCCAAACCGAAAACGACTCCGTAGAGCCTCCATGGCCGAATTTCACCTTCAGCATACGCAACAGACACGTACCCACAGGGACGGCCTGCGTCCCATCCTCATGCGCGTGCTGGTCATGGGTATCGCCGTCTTTCTGGCCGTGACTATCGTGCCCGGCATCGAATCGGACAGCCTCGGGGCCGGCGTGGCGGCGGTGCTCGTGCTGACCCTGCTGAACACGCTGATTCGGCCGCTGCTCTACCTGCTCTCGCTGCCGTTGATCGTCCTATCGCTCGGCCTGTTTCTGGTGGTGATCAATGCCCTGCTGCTGCAACTCACCGCCGCCATCGTAAAAGGTTTTACCGTTGCCGGCTTCTGGGCCTCCTTTTGGGGCGCCCTCGTCATCAGTGTCGTCAGCGCCCTGCTCAACATGATCCTGGCCGTCGAACATGCCAGTGTGGGAACGATCGACCGATCACATCGTCCTCCGACGATCATCAATCCGGACTAAGAACCCAACTCAAAAAAAGGTCGCAACCGGGACGCGGCATTCCTTGAGTTACCATGAGTCGGCTGCTACAATGCGCCCCGACGCTCGACATGTACCGCAGAGAGCGTACAACCTATAACGAGCACCATGTTTCGAACGGGCTGCGGGTCATGGCTCACCATCGAGTCCATCGGCATCGGTAAACAACCGGTACCCCCCTGCCTGGTCGGTAGCATTCTGCATAGAGGTCGATGAGTCCTCCAGTCGAACAATCCAAAGCCGCGGCCGAAACCCATCTTCAACGCACCCTGACCTCCGTCCTCAATGGATTGCCGGCGGATGCCGCGTTGGTCGCCATTTTCCACCAGGAACAGGGGCCGCTCACGACGCAGGTGCACCGTGGTTTCACGCCTCGCGACGTCCAGTCGATTGTCCGCACGCTCTCCTCGCAAAAGGTGCTGACGACCGTGCCGGCCGCCAATGACCCCGACGCCTCACGCACTATGCGTCTTCGCCTGGTCACGCCGGGCGCGAAGTCGCTCCTCGGCATGCCGCTACGGAATCGCCAACGCACCTATGGCTTCTTGGTGATCGGACGGAAAGACAATGCCGTCTATGCCAAAAAAGACAAGGTGATGCTGGAGCAAGCCGGCGACGACATTACCAAAGCCCTGGAACGGGACAGCCTGTTCGATCTGAACGTCATCCTCAGCCGTCCGTTGGTTGTGGCGGAGCCGATCCCATCGGTCGCGCCGGCGGATGTCTATACCGCCCCGACCTCCCATGCGACGCCGGAGATTCAAGAGAAAATCGTCGCCCTGCTCGATGAACTGGGACAGACCCTGCCGTTCGATCGCGCGTGGATCGGAGCCTATGACCCACTCGCCGGGAATGTCGAAGTACTCGGCATCGCAGGAGAACAGAAGACCGACCCGAAGGACCAAAAGAAGGACCTCAAAGCAGGCCAACGCCTGGCGCTGGACGCATCCGCCGCGGGATGGGTGGTCCGTCATCGGAAGCCCCGCGTCGACCATGATCTCGCGTCAACCCAGGGCCGCTTCCTCGATCACAAGCACTTGTACAAAGACCGGTTCCAGTCGTCGCTCGTCTTGCCGTTCTTTTTGCGCGGCCAGGTAGGCGGCACCATTACATTGGCGTCGAAGGAGGCAGACCGTTTCGCGGTGTCCGATGCCCGCCAGCTGGAACCGATCAATCTGAAATTGGTGGACTTGCTCCAGGCGGCTCCGCCCGCGGCATCGAGCGCCGCCAAAGTTGAAGGGGCACCCGATTCAGAGCCTGGATCAGCCCCTCTGACCTCGGCGGAACCCGTCATCAGGAAACAGGAACGGCAGGCCGCCATCGGGGAATTCAGCGCCTTCCTTGCCACGGAAATTCGCGAGCCCCTGGCCTCGATTCGCGCACAGTTGGAGGAGGTCACGGCGGAGGGCATTCTCGACTTCGACCCGCAGACCCGCGTGGAGAATGCGATGCGGGACCTGATCCGCATCGAAGCGATCCTCAATGAAATTCTCGACTTCGCTAAACCACTGGATCTCAATCGCCGCCTCTGCCGCGTCCCCGAAATGGTGGAAAACGCCCTCACGGTGGTCGCCACGGAGCTGGAAGCGACTCGCATCCAAGTGATCAAGGAATACGCCGGGATTCTCGCCCCGGTGCGGACCGACGAAGCCAAGATGCAGCAGGTCTTCCTCAGCATTTTCAAGAATGCGATCGAGGCGATGACGCCGGGCGGCATCCTGACCATCGCGATGAGCAATCAGCGGGCAGGACGGCACTTTGAAGTCCAGATCCTGATCAAGAACAACGGCACACCCATCCCTCCCGAACATGTGGACAAGGTATTCGAGCCGTTCTTCACCACCAAACGGTCAGGCACCGGCTTGGGCCTTGCCAGCGTGAAGAAAATCGTCGAAGAGCATCAGGGCAGCATTGGTATTTCCGGAACGCCGGGCGAGGGAACGACCGTCACCATTCGCCTGCCCGGTGTCAGCCGCGGCCCAGTACACCGTTATCGAGGACGCGGTCGCCGGCCACCCCGCCGGCCGACAGCCTGATCCGGCACAGTACAAGCTAGCCCAGGTCCCTGCAGCAGGCTACGCGTTCACTTCCCTCGTTTTGCCCTTATTCCTCGTGCGGCTTGTCTTTGAGGCCTTCCACCTACACGCATCGACCAAGCACATCCTTTTACCCCCAGGCGGCGGTCTAGGGGCCTGTTCATGCGCGCAACCTTCTTACCCCCCAACCCCCCTTGGCACGCCTAGACGCGCCCTTACCCAGGCGAGGGCCTTCCAAGGCTGCGCCCGTTTTTCTCTTGAGCTTTCAACTATCCATTCATGTGGGTGGTCCTGGTGAGCCATCCACCTGCGCCCATTTATGC
>JAHFEW010000130.1 GCA_023248215.1 Nitrospira sp. | reverse complement strand
ACATCGCCTGTTGGTTCATCGACACCGACTATAACGGTGAAAGCTTCTTCGTCCGACACGCCTACTTCATCGGCGCAGACGAACCTTACGAAAAACTCAAGCGCGCGCTCCGCGCTGAAATTGACGAAGCGGCCTGGAGTAGCCTCAACAGTACAAAGAGCTGTCCCTTTCACAAACCCAAGACCGGTAAGATCGCTATCAAAGTCATCAGCCATTATGGCGACGAAGTGTTAAAAGTTTTCGATGTTTAAGTGGGTCATCGCACCTCCAAGTGGGTCATTCTGTGGTCCGACCCTCTACGAAACCCTTGGCTGACGCGGCGATCCTGGCGTTCGCACCGCTTGAAACTGGTGCAGGTTCTGGTGCAGAGTTGCCGCATGAAGAACCCTACATCCATCCGTGCCCTGTTCTCGCTGCCGGGCTTCGTGGCGGCCTCCCGGCTCGTCGGCCTCTGCGGTGACCGCTACGCCAGGATCCTGGTGTTACGGCGCCGAAAAAAACTGCGTCCTGCTCGCAGTGTGGCCACCGGTGCCGCGGCCGGTACGACCAGCGCACCTGCCGCGCGCGCGACCTCTCGGCTGGCGGCGTTCGTATGTACGTCCAGTTCGAGCGCTGGCGGGTCTCCTGTCCCCGGTGTCGCAGCGTGTGTGTAGCACGCCTGGACTGGCTGGCGAAGAACCCGCGCTTCACTCAGCGTTTCGCGATGCACGTCGGCGCACTCTGCCGCGAGATGACGAACAAGGCGGTCGCCGAGGCAGAGCGGATCCACGACCGCACCGTCAAGACCCTCGACACGCTCTACATGCCGCAGCAGGTGGCCCGCGCCGGCCTGCCCGCGCCCCGGGCGATCGGCGTGGATGAGATCGCCATCAGGAAGGGCCATCACTACCGGATCGTCGTCAGTGACCTCGATCGCGGACGACCGATCTGGGTGGGCGGCACGGGCCGCACCGAAGCGGACTTTGATCTCTTCTTTGCGACCCTGGGCGCGAAGAAGACGGCCCGCATCCAACTGGCTGCCATGGACATGTGGAAGCCCTTTCGCAATTCGCTCAAAAGCAATGCGCCACAGGCACGCGTCATCTTCGACAAGTTCCACATCATGCGTCATCTTGGCGACGCGCTCGACGAGGTCCGCCGCCGTGAGTACCGCCGCCTCGCCGCCAAGGACCGCGCCTTTATCAAGGGCCAGCGGTACACGCTGCTGTCCCACCGCGCGAACCTCTCTCACGACGGCCGGGCGAGCCTCACCAAGTTGCTCAAGGCCAACACGCGCCTCAACACCGCCTACCTGCTCAAGGAGTCCTTCGGCCAGCTGTGGAGCTATCAGACTGAGGGCTGGGCCCGCGCCTTTTTCGAACGCTGGAAGCAGAGCCTCACGTGGCAGCGGCTCACGCCCTACGAAAAGTTCGCGGCGATGATC
This sequence comes from Nitrospira sp., assembly GCA_023248215.1. Lineage (GTDB taxonomy): Bacteria > Nitrospirota > Nitrospiria > Nitrospirales > Nitrospiraceae > Nitrospira_A. Next base: position 7,116 of record JAHFEW010000130.1, on the reverse strand, counting down.
GAGCGCCACTGGAAGGGCATTGCGTCGTACTGCCACCCTGAGAACAAGGTCAGCCTCGGCCTGGTGGAAGGGCTCAACAACAAGATCCGCGTCCTCCAGCGCCGCGCCTACGGCTACCGCGATGAGGAGTATCTCAAGCTCAAGATCGTCGCCGCGTTCCTGCCGCCCTTAACGCGGAGTGCAGAAAAAGACCCACTGTGATCCGCGAAGACCCAAAAGTATAGAGAGAGCTACCGTGGAATGACGCGGCTGGCATACCTCGCTGCTCCACGCTCTCGAACGACCCTCGCGGGCTCCGCCGAGTGAATCCCAGCATTACTCTACCGCCTACAAATCAAGTAAAAAGAAAGTGCGTTCCGATTCTGAGTAGTCCCCATACTCCTTTTCACGGTCCCAAATGCGCAGTCGTATGAAAAAGGCGAGCTTGCGCCCAAGCCGCTCCATTGCTTCGGCGAGCACTTTCTGATCGATCATAGTCACGGTGCCGCAGCGCGTTGAACCTCCCTTTGGGCACGGCGGCATCCAGTTATCGTTCCATATCTGCGTTCTGGAGACAACCTTTGAATCCAATCCAATAGAGTCAATGCTCTCGGGCGTGCACTGGATTACGGTGTTGGGAACCGTATAAGAGGCAGGGCTCTTCAACCCCATGCGGAAATAATCGCCTTGCCATGCTCCAAACGGCATCGGAAAGAGACAAGTGCACACGGCGACTTCATCACCCCTTTTACCTTCCGTGCTTGCTTCCTCAATCGTAATCTCCGCTGGTGGCCCCTTAAGCTCGAATGTATCTGCGACCGATAACCATGGCATTTTTTCGAAGAGGAAGGCACCGTCAGGCAGTTCGTAATCCGGCGTTACAAGATGGGCGCTAAGCGTCAGATTGGAAAATTTCTGTACTGACGATGCAACTGGCGTGTCGAGCGAAACGAGCCTCATACCCTCCCCTCGTGCGGCCTGCACGAGTTCATGGAGGAGGGGCGTGAAATCAGCGCCGGGAGCGCAGAATCTTTCAGGGTAGTTCGAGAGCCACGCCGGCCTTGCGCTGGGCTCAACATCGAAGAGACCGGCGATCCCGTGAACGATATCGAGACAGTAGTCTTCTGCCATCCTCCTTGGCATACCACACTCATCCACCGCGTACGCCAGAGTCCGCAGGTATGCGGAAAGAAACACCTCTCTGATCCTCTGCCAATACTGGCCCATGATGCCCGCACGTGCGTCTAACACATCGTCAAAATAATGCGGGTAGCCCGTACAATGCGTGCCCAGCTTGTCGCGCAAGATTTTCCACTCATAGGCCCACTGCTGGAGAAAGGGATAGCCGCTGACTCGTTCGAGTTTCCCCAGATTGCTCGCGAGGATCGGCGGAACATGCGCGGTCTTGTGCTCCTCAAAGTAGCTTCCCCCATCGAAGTCGGCAGGAGCCCGACCCGAGTGAGTCTCTCTCCATCGCCCGATCCCACATCCGAACCCATAGGTCCGCTCCAAGATCATGTCGGCGAGAATGGAAGGGCAATGAATGCGCAATGCAATCGCTAGATGCGAAGGTCTGCCAACTGGCGATACCAGGAACACGATTGTAAGGATCTCGCAGACCTCAGACTCGGTCTTGCACTCATCGAGATAGTCCAAAAGCAGGTCTATTGTTGAGGATCGCGTTTCCGGATCATTAAGAAGGTTCCGGATCTCCTTGGCCGTGCGCCAACGGGACATTGGCACTGGCCATTTGAGCCGTTGAAAGAGGAAGGACCGCGCAACTGCGGCCGAATTTGCTAGCGGAACCATGGTGTCTCCGGGATTGGCTGTTCGCGAACCTCTTCAACCAATGAGTCGACGAAGGCAGTGGTGATTTTGTCTGCAAGTCCTATTTGCCCAACGAGCACCAGGAAGCGCACCAAGTATTTATAGCCGAGCACCAGACCGTCGCGCCGACGCCGATACAAAGGCGCTGGAACCGAGGTGTCTTTGATGTACTGACGCCAGCGATCCGGATAGTACTTCGCGGCGAGCGTAATCCGCGTCATTATTTCTGTCTCGGATGTCCAGTTGCTCTGCCAACCATGACGATAAATGTGGGCTTTGACGAGCCACTTGTACGCGATGGCCTTTCCCTCTACCGCGAGGCTCACAAGGAAAGCTTCGTCGAGAATTTCCTCGACATCGTGGGTCGTCTCGCTCGTTTCGAAGTAGGCGAGGACCGAGCGCAGGGCACATGATGTCTTGCCCTGGACCCTCCAGTGATGTAGCCACTTCGCCACGAATTCTTTGCGGCTCCTGTAATGAACCTCAGCGGCCGCTTTTGCGACGGCGGGAAAATCCTCATAATTGAACGACGTGGGATCAACTTTGGCAGCCTCTTTCTCCCGTTCAGAAAGATCTTCTTCGGTTGCCTTGCTTCTGCCGCCAGCTTTCAGCGGGCGACCGAGAAACGTATTCTGGCCAGCAAGGAGCGTACGGGCCGCTGGTTCATTGACCGCGCGGTCCTCAAGAATTCCCAGGGTCCGGTCGTCAAGAAAGGTGCGGGCGAGCGCAGCACCTTCCGAGGAAGCGAGATCCATCACCTTTGCGAGATCGATCAGGCACTCGTCAGCGTAGGAATAATCGTCGGTCGAGAGGTGATGTGCGTAGAGTGAAGGCAACCGCTCAGGCGCAACTTTCGCTATCACTTTGATCAGCTCAGACCTCACGTAATTCGTTTCATCGCCGTCCGTAAATTCGGTGATTACATCGATGATCGGGACGAGCCTATCGATGCGTGCCCGCGTGACAGCCGGATCCTTTGCGCCCAACTCGACAACGGCATCGAGCACGTCCATCGCGCCGAGGTCTTTTCGCCAACCATAGCCAACAAGACACTCGGCAGCGTGTGCCAGAAACTCGGCCTGTCTTCCGTCCTCATAGAGGAGCCCCAAATTCGCGAGTTGAGTCCAACGCTCTGCACGCTCGCTGAATTCTGTCACCTTCGCTGAGAGAACTTTCCTCTGATCGGTGAGAAGCGCCTCCGCACCGTTCTTATCGAGAAGCGGAATACGGTCGCTCACATTGCGTGTCAACCACATCTCGTCAGACCAATGGTCGGATTGGCGGGCTATACTCAGCTCCGTGGCCGACACCTTCGTATTGTCGGGGTCGGAAAGGCTAAGGAAGTGCAGATCGACGGCGATACGTCGAAGCGCCTGAGTGAAGGCCCGATATTGTTCATACTCTCTTTGGTTATCTGAGCCCCACTGGACAGGCTCGACGTCGCCTGCTTTGGTATAGACTACGGAAAAAGTGGGAGCAAGCCGGCCCTCCGCAATGTCCTTGGCGGTCTCCTCTAACTTTGCCAGACCCTGCGGTAGCCAGCCCAAATCCTCGCCGCTCAGACTCGGATGAATCATTGAGTAATCGTTTCCTTGAGCGCAGAACCCTACATACAACGCGATCCAAAATGCATCGTAGAAGAAGGATGCGACATCCGTGTTCTCACCGTATGAATACCGCTCGCGGATCAGGTCGGTGGGGACTGGAGGGGCATGCGCTTCTAGTTTCACACCACGATCGCGCCAAAGGAACCAGCATGCAGCAAACGCTGAGAGAGGCTCCTTTCCAAGAGGGACGAGCTCTCTGACATCCGCGCCGGTGAAACTCGCTGCACGTATGAGTGCATCGTGGATCAATCGCCGGTGATCCTTCCACTTGGCGCCGCCCAGTGTCTTGCGGACAAGCTGAAGGCCCTGGATATTTTGCGCATCACCTAGCAGGCGGATAAGCCGCAAGATATGGGGCTCAGCTTCCCTGAAACCGCGGACATATCTCAGCGTGTGCCGCACTTTCTCTTTACGCATGAACGCACTGAGAGAGAGGAGCTGATCCAAAAGTTTCGTGAACTCATCTGCAGGGCGGTGACGCAGCACGATCCATGCGTTGACACGACGAGCCAGTTCATCGAAGCACGCCGGCAAGATTTGAGAGGAGATGTCTCGATGGCCCAAGCGGCCGAGCTCCGTCACCTCGCTGTCAGTCAAGTCGTGAATGTCGTCGAGAAGATTCAGCATCTGCTGGCGATTGTTCGAGACCGCGAGCGCGGTCGCGCGGTAAGCGGCAAAGTCCCTGGATTGAAACTCGCGGGCGTTTAAGACGCGGGTCTTAAGACTGCGAATAGATAAGGTTTGCGGCAAGTCTCCGTCTTCAAAGGTTTTCCTTTCCGCGGCAGCGAGGATGTTTACAATCTGCTGATCTGGCCAGCCCTTCGCAAGCGATTCGACGACCCAATCCCGTGTTGCACCCGTAAGTAAATCCTTAAAGTCCTTGGCCTGCGCTTTGGCGAGCCACAGCCAGCCCCACCGCCAATAGTCAGGTGCATTTTTCGCAAGCCAATTGATGATCTTTGGCAGGAGCGCCTGATAGCTTTCCGCATGATCCGGCCGCTCGCGCACCCATGCGAAGATACTCGAATGGAAGGGGACCATGCCGACGTTGCGCACCTCTAGAAGGTAGTCAATTTGGCTGAAGTCCCCGAGTACCTGCCTTATACCAAGACTTGGCCAGAAAAACTCCGATCCCGCGAGCATATGAAGGGCATTCTTGGCGTCTGCGCTGAGGCTCACCCAAAGTCCTTTATAGTAGGTGCGGATATCGCCGTCCGGGCAAGGCGGGAGCAATCGGATTTCCTCCGCAGAGGTTGGGCGGCCTGCGCGGATGAGCCCCTCATATGCGTAAATCAAGTGCAGTGGGTGGCCCTGGCTGATATCAAAGAACGCTCTCGCGATCTCGTCGATCATTTCGCTGCGCCGCTCGGACGGCGGATCAAACCAGAGAATGAGGGGGCGTGCCTTGTCCTGCTGCACCACCCATTGATGAACCGCCACCTCGTCCATGCGTGGAATTTCGATCCAGTTATCGTCATTCGCGATCGTCAGCAGCTTGCGCGGCAGCCGGTCGTCGGTGACCCGCTGCGTTCCGACGATAAGACTGACATTTGGCGGTAGCGGAAGCAGTTCGTTAAAGAGATGATTGAGCTGGTCTACACGCTGCGTGTCGCGCCACACGTGATCGAGCCCGTCGACGATAATGTAGAGTCGCTGCCCTTTTGCGGCGAGGTTGGTCGCCGCAATCCCGATGTTGGACCGAAACTTGTCGGCATCTTCCAGGGCGCCGGCCATGGCTTCGAGATGGCGTACACAGAGCTGATCCATCAGCGAGGTTGAAATCTCGGTGAAAGAAATGCGATTGGAACTCGAATCCTCTGCCGACAGAAAGTAGTGGTGTCGAGTGACAGCCGCGCCCTCCTTCTGAAGCTCCTGCGTCAAATAGCTGAGGTACGTGCTCTTGCCACGTCCGGGTGTTCCCCAAAGGATCGTGATTGGATAGTCGTCCTTCGCAATGCGCCCACGAATGGTCTTGTCGAAGGCCTCGCTCGGCGGGCTGTAGCCGTCGGGGACGATAAAATCCTGACGGATCGGCTTCGGTCGGCGTTTCGTAATGAGCTGTACAACATGTTCCCGCAGAATGTGACCATCGGGCTCTGGTTTGTTCTTGTAGGTCGCCCATTGCTGGACATAGTGGCGGAAAGTGTGCCAACCAGACGAGTCCATGTCTGTAGGGACGAGCTGATCGCGCAAAAAGTTTTCGTATTCGTCGAGGTCCGGTAGACCTCCCCAAAAATCGAAGACGCTGAAGAACGCCTTGGCTTCGGCAGCGCCTCCGCATGCGCTCTCAACTGACTCGCGGATTATCTTCGGCAGGAGATCAAGATCGATCCGTGCGCCCTTCAAGCACTTGGCAAACTCCGCAGACGGAATGCGATTTGTCTTGAGGCCCGCACTGTGGATTGGGCCTTTCTCGGCGACGCGGGCGAGGGACTTCGCCCACTTCTCGAGCATCGAGGTCCCATTCTTGGTCTTGTCGAGAAACCATTCCCAATCCAGCTCGTAGCGGTCAGAATCAACTGTGAACTTGACCTGCACGAACTCATAGGAACCGTCCTTGCGCGCCGCCACAACGTCGTCGAGCGCTCGGTAATTCGTGTCGTCCGCCTCGAGTTGCACCCACGCGTAGAGCTCAGGGTCTCGGTACTGGCGAATAAGTACCTCGATACCAACGAGATCTTGGTACTCGTACCCGGCTCTTGGTATCGCGGACGGCTTTATGTGAACTTTTGCCATTTCTAAATCGCGGTATCGTGGTAGCCGAAGTACCGACCAGAAAGCCAGTCTACTTGCAAATTCGAGATTCATTCAAGATTTCAGCCCACTTACTCATCTGCATAAGAGTCAGCAATAAGCTAGCGCATATTTGCAACGGAGCGATCGGGATCAGAGGCGGCCGGAATTCCGCTCGGATGAGTCCGGAAGGGTCGCTCCGATAGGTGAGGAAGCGATGAACCCTGGCACGCCTTGGAATTTGATACGCGAAACTGGCTAGTCGGAAGAAACTACGAGACAGCTTTCTTCGCTGTTCGGTTCGCGTGGAGATATTTATCAATCCCCGCCGCCATCTTGCGCCCTTCGGCTATGGCCCACACGATAAGCGACGCGCCACGTTTGGTATCGCCGCCGGCAAAGACTCCGTCGAGGTTCGTCATGAAGTGCTCGTCCACCGACACTGCGCCGCGCTGATCGTATTTCACGCCGAGGCTATCCAGCAGACCATTCTTCACCGGGCCGGTGAATCCCATCGCGAGTAGAACAAGGTCCGCATCCATCTCGAAGTCGCTGTTGGGAATCGGCGTGAACTTGCCGTGCTCGAACTTCACCTGATTGCCATGGAGCTTCGTCACCTGGCCATTGTGGCCGGTGAACTTCGTGGTGGAGACATTCCACTGCCGATCGCAGCCCTCTTCATGCGCGTGTGACGTGCGTAGCTGCATGGGCCAGAGGGGCCAGGGCGTCGAGCCTGCGCGGGTCGGCGGGGGCTCTGGAAGTAACTCAAATTGATGGGCTTCGATGCAGCCCTGGCGATGGGCTGTGCCGAGACAATCCGATCCGGTATCGCCGCCGCCGATAATGGTCAGGTAGTTGGGGTCAGAGTGGAATTTATCTGAACATCCGCTCCAGCGCCAGATCAACGCCACCGACGGCGGGATTGACAGCCTCGTCCATGACCGCGCTGAGCGGGTTCTCGTGCGCCAGA
>JAHFEW010000060.1:8584-26463 GCA_023248215.1 Nitrospira sp. | reverse complement strand
TGACCCGGAGCGGCCGGCGGGTCATTGTGAGGTGAGTGCTTTGCATTGCTTGTCGCGTGCACTGACTGAGCCACTGCGAACGACAGATCGTAAGCGAAGGAGCTCTACAGGGGATTCCGCCTGGTCAATCCCGGAAGGGTCGCGCCGAGAGGCGGGAAGCTGAGTGCCACCGCCTGAGGCAGGCGACTTTACGCCCGCTCTATCGTTTGTAGATTTCTCTTCGGTGACCGACACGCAGGATCACGATCTGATCCCCTTCCAGATCGAACACGACACGATAGTCACCGATGCGAAACCGGTACGAACCCAGCTCAGATTGCCTCAGTGGTTCGGCATGTTTGAGAGGATCAGGTTCGTAGCGACGGAGGGTCTTGCCGATGCGCTGCTTTACCTTCGTGTCAAGCGCGTCGATATCTCTGATCGCACGGTGAGTGTAGACCAGCCGATACTTCACCGGCCAAACACCTCCCCATGAGATTTCACTCGGCCTCCTTTAAAATCTCGCCGAGCTTCGCGAATGCTTTGAAGGTACTCAGGGGAGGTTGCGGCGATGAGGTCTTCCAAGAACACTTGCCGAGCAGATTTCTCCATCTTTTTGACAGCCCTGATGATCGTCTCCGGACTGACTTCCATTTTGACGGCAGTCGGCATCGTTCACCTTCCTTCATTCGATGAGCTAAACATGTGTCCAAAGATTATCACCGGTTTCCTCGGCCATTATCGGTGAGGCCCTCGATAGGGTCAAGCCATCGAGGTGTGTCTCCGCTCGCCTCAGCAAAGCCCCAGAATAGCAAGCGACACAGAGGAAAAGGCACAGCACTGAAAAGGGCTCTCCGGCGGCGACAATGGAGAAAGGCTTTGCCTGAAGAGCTGCCCGTACACACGAGGTCTCTCAGATTTACTGGAAGTATTGAATCTCCCCGCGCACATTCGAAGCGCGGGGTCGAGCGAGCGAAGAGGAAAGACAGGACACTGGAGGTGTTTCTCCGGCGGCGACAATGGGGAGAGGCTTCGCCTAAAGAGCCGCCGGTACGCACAAAGTGCGGTTTGGAGGCGCCGGGCGGGTTCGAACCGCCGCATCGCAGTTTTGCAGCTTGCCCAACGACTCTACGACTGATGATGACCAACAGCTACCGAGTAACACTCCCGAACAATAAAATCAATAACTTACTACTTATTCTCGCGACCTACTGCGATTGCCTGTGATTCCGAACCGGGAGCAAAATCGGGAGTGGAACCGGGAGTGGAACCGGGATCAGGGTTTCTACCTTGTTGCAGAAAGATCTACCTACAAAATAGCTCCCCGGACTATATGCCAGTCGGACGCCTCAATCTGCATTACAACGCAGTGTAAATTCTGGTTGCTAAACTGCTCCGCCTTTTTCATGCAATCGGTACGCTCCCCTTTGATGCTCGATCGGAAGTAAAATCGGCACTCGAACTGAGCCTAAAGCCAGGATCAGGGTTCGGACTTCATCGGGATAACCCAAAGGTCGAAAATTAGGGGCGTTTCAAATTCCCGAAATATTACTTGCCCCGATCTGTTTTTTTTGGGGCACCGCAGCTCTATGGTTTAAAACGGCCTACTATGATTGCGCCACTATTGAGGATTCAAGGGACATACAGACTTCCTGAGGCTAGCCCGACCCTCGCGTAACGTGACGACCTAGCACCTTGAAACCTTCTGGAAGCGGCGTACGTGCGTCCTTACTCGATATTGTCTTGTATATAACCCTGGTGACCGCAACGCTTTGGTCTAATTTATCGGTAACAAGGCACGTTGCCGTCAGGATTGCAGCGTTAACCCTCTTTTCTGAGCCAATTTGCTTTTCAACCGCAGGTTCCAAAATTGCCAGGCGACCAAAAACCGTTTCCTCTGTGCCCCCCGGCACCTCCAAATACACGAGCCCTGGTCCCTCTTTTGGCAATTGACTCGCTGCCAAACGGAAACTTTCCAATGCACTCTTCACCCATCCAGATCCGAGTTGAGAACGCCACGCAATAGACCACACATTCTTTAGCACTGGTATTCCATTTTCCACACTTGCCACTTCTCCTTGACAAGCTGCATGCTCAAACCCAGCAGGTACCCTTAGCCCTGAAAATCCAGAGCTGGGCCCAGCAGCGTCCATTTGTATAGGACCAACTGTTATTTCGAGCTTCCCGATTTTGCAGGCTTTTCCACAACTCACTCCATTTGTTAGGGCATCCTCGACCGCCCCGATAACAGTGGCAAGATCGTTTTCATTCGGATCGGTTCTACATGAGATTTGCACTTCGATATAGGAATTATGACGCTTCATTAGGCTGTGTAGTTCTTCTGTCCCGCGGCGATAAATCTCCTCAACCTGGCGATCCCTCACCGATATTGGAGACTTTCTCTTGCATTCAACGTACACCCAGGTCCCATTCCAGGTGACACGAAATTCGCCTGCCCGGCCATAGTCTGTTTTTTCCACACGAGCGCCCGCTTCACAATACCCAGCCATCACATACAACTCGTACATCGTTGGCTCACAATCGTGGAGGGTGCGCAGACGTGGAGCAAACAATCCTGGGTCTATCCCGCGGTCAGCAATGATTCCCATATCGTTCGCCAACATCATTACCCAATTACAAGCATGTGAATTCCAGAGAGCATCCTCTCCTCCTCCTAAAGCAGTGGAAGCTTTCTTATAATTGTCTATTAAAGGATGAAGCGATTCCTGTTGCCCCAACAGATCAACTTCCCTTTCAAGCCAACCAGGTTCCCCTCGATTTACCACTGCTCTGATCGCCTCTAGAGAGGCTTTAACTAATCCACTTAACTTTCGCGTTCCATCCCTTTGCAAGGTCTTTGTCTTTTTAGATTGTTCTGCAACCAGGATTTTCCCGATAAATGCGACACCTTCCTCCGCGCTTAACTCCCTAATACAAGAGCCCAAATAAATTTGATATTTGCCATCTGCTGCGGGGCGAATCCGCCCTTGTCGAAAGAGCACTTCAGTGATGACATCCACTAACTTTGTATGAATCAGGTTCACGCCTACACTCGTACTTATCTGGCCTATTAATGAGTCGGACAGTTCGGCTTGCATATCCGTACCAAGAGGAATGAGATCCGGATCTTGTTCACATTTACAATCGTCCGAATCCGAATCAAGAAAAGAAAAACACCATCCTTCTACCTGCTTCGTATCGGGCCTGAGATCAAGCATTCCCCAACGCGGACCATAACTTGATACTTTGGCCTTGAACGAACTGGCAGGCGTTTTGCCATCACCGACAAACTTACTAAAGTAGTAGCGACGTACCATAACTGCTGGGTATATTCGACCAAATCGTCTCGTTCAATCGCCCAATTATGGACCTACTACACAGACTTTAAAACTCCCGCTTAAGTCTAACGCATTCGTTTCCGTATCAAGAAAATACACCAAAGCGGTGCAGCGCCTGACACGTTACAGCATAGTTACGGCCTGTAGCACCAGTTGCTAGGCTCAGCTAAGTCTAGAAACTCGTCATTAAACATCGCGAGTGATTCACGCCGCCTTATATTCATTCGGCTTATTCGTCCTACTTTGACCATATGAATCAAGTGAAGCGGGGGCTCCGCCCCCGAGCCCCCCGGCCGTCCGGTCCGCGCGACCCGGAGCGGCCGGCGGGTCATTGTGAGGTGAGTGCTTTGCATTGCTTGTCGCGTGCACTGACTGAGCCACTGCGAACGACAGATCGTAAGCGAAGGAGCTCTACAGGGGATTCCGCCTGGTCAATCCCGGAAGGGTCGCGCCGAGAGGCGGGAAGCTGAGTGCCACCGCCTGAGGCAGGCGACTTTACGCCCGCTCTATCGTTTGTAGATTTCTCTTCGGTGACCGACACGCAGGATCACGATCTGATCCCCTTCCAGATCGAACACGACACGATAGTCACCGATGCGAAACCGGTACGAACCCAGCTCAGATTGCCTCAGTGGTTCGGCATGTTTGAGAGGATCAGGTTCGTAGCGACGGAGGGTCTTGCCGATGCGCTGCTTTACCTTCGTGTCAAGCGCGTCGATATCTCTGATCGCACGGTGAGTGTAGACCAGCCGATACTTCACCGGCCAAACACCTCCCCATGAGATTTCACTCGGCCTCCTTTAAAATCTCGCCGAGCTTCGCGAATGCTTTGAAGGTACTCAGGGGAGGTTGCGGCGATGAGGTCTTCCAAGAACACTTGCCGAGCAGATTTCTCCATCTTTTTGACAGCCCTGATGATCGTCTCCGGACTGACTTCCATTTTGACGGCAGTCGGCATCGTTCACCTTCCTTCATTCGATGAGCTAAACATGTGTCCAAAGATTATCACCGGTTTCCTCGGCCATTATCGGTGAGGCCCTCGATAGGGTCAAGCCATCGAGGTGTGTCTCCGCTCGCCTCAGCAAAGCCCCAGAATAGCAAGCGACACAGAGGAAAAGGCACAGCACTGAAAAGGGCTCTCCGGCGGCGACAATGGAGAAAGGCTTTGCCTGAAGAGCTGCCCGTACACACGAGGTCTCTCAGATTTACTGGAAGTATTGAATCTCCCCGCGCACATTCGAAGCGCGGGGTCGAGCGAGCGAAGAGGAAAGACAGGACACTGGAGGTGTTTCTCCGGCGGCGACAATGGGGAGAGGCTTCGCCTAAAGAGCCGCCGGTACGCACAAAGTGCGGTTTGGAGGCGCCGGGCGGGTTCGAACCGCCGCATCGCAGTTTTGCAGACTGCTCCCTTAGCCACTTGGGTACGGCGCCACGGATTGGATTATAGAAGGGGGAGCTTCAGGAACTCAACCGACAAGAGCAGCAGAAAAAGAATATTCGCAATGGGCACGGTTTCGACCGCAGAACAAACGCCTAACGCTTGGTCGGGAGAACGGGAATGTCGCGGACAATGGTCGAGTGTTCATCCGCCGCATGGCCGATCAGCTCCCAACCTGACTCCCCATGCCCCTCTTGCGAGGCCGCGCCATCGTGGGCTGTTCCTCCCTCGGCCTCGGCTTCTTTTTCTTTGGCCAACAGTTCGACTTCGTGAATCAGCGTGTCCATGAGTTCTTCAATGGGCACCTTCCGCATCAGCTTGCCCTTTTTGAAGAGAATGCCTTTGCCTTCTCCACCGGCAATGCCGATATCCGCTTCCTTGCCTTCCCCGATGCCGTTCACGACACAGCCGAGCACGGACACGTTGAGCGGGGTCTTGATATGACCCAACTTCTTTTCCAACTCGTTTGCCATTCGCACGACGTCGATTTCGACTCGGCCGCAGGTCGGGCAGGCAATCACATTGATACCGCGATGGCGCAACTCCAGCGACTTGAGGATCTCAAATCCGACTTTGACTTCCTCCACTGGATCAGCCGCAAGCGAGACGCGCAACGTATCGCCGATACCTTGCGACAGGAGCCACCCGAGGCCGATGGCGGATTTCACGGCTCCGGTCATCGCCGTCCCGGCTTCCGTGATCCCGATATGCAACGGGTAGTTCGTCTGGGTCGAAAACAAGTAATAGGCATCGATGGCATGATGCACGTCGGACGCCTTGAGCGACACCTTCATATTGGTGAAGCCCTCGTCCTCCAACGCATGGACTGCATTCAAGGCCGATTCCGACAAGGCTTCCGGCGAGGGCCATCCATACTTGTCCAGCAGAGGCCGTTCAAGCGAGCCACCGTTGACCCCCACACGCAAGGGAATCCCTCGCTCATTGACCGCCTTGATGACCTCCTGCACCTTCCACCAGGCCCCGATGTTGCCGGGATTGATGCGGACACAATCGACGACTTCGGCAGCCTTAAGGGCGAGGCGATGGTCGAAGTGAATATCGGCGATCAACGGCACCGTCATCGCCGCTTTGATCTGGGGGAGCACGGCTGCTGCCTCCGCATCGGGCACGGCGACGCGAATGATCTCACACCCCGCTTCTTCTAACTGACGGATCTGGGCCACCGTGGCCTTCACATCGCGCGTATCGGTGGAACACATCGACTGGACCGAAATCGGCGCATCGCCGCCGATCTTCACCGACCCCGCCTTGATCTGCCGCGTCTTTTTTCTGGTGATGTGCATTAGCTTCTCGGTTTGTACATTCTACTGTGTATCTGCTTGCCGGCTAGCTGCCCTGTTCATCTCCGTGCGGCAGGCTCCCCACAAACGACGCCAATCGAGTGGCCTCGTCCGTGGCAACGCTGGCTCCGAACAATGCCTTCACGCCGGTATAAATCCCATCTGCCGTCAGGCCATACCGTTCACGCAGCAAATCTTGCGGCCCCTGCTCGATATACCAATCCGGAAGGCCGATGAGCTTCGTCCGCAAATGGGTGATCCCTTCTTCTGACAAGGCCTCCAATACCGCGGAACCGAACCCTCCCATCTTGGAGCCTTCCTCGACGGTGACCAGGCAGCGCACGTTCTTTGCCGTCTTGACGATCAGCTCGGTATCCAAGGGCTTCACGAAACGGGCATTGATCACTGCCGCAGAGATACCCTCTTGCGCCAACCGCTCGGCAGCCTTGACGGCCGGCCAGACCGTGACCCCGATCGCAACAATCGCCACATCGGTGCCTTCTCGCAGCAACTCGCCCTTGCCGATCGGCAGGGCCGTAGGCTCTGGGTCCATCGGCACCCCGAGACTCACGCCGCGGGCATAGCGAACCGAGGCAGGCCCATCATAACTCACACAGGTCTTTATCAGATGCTGTAATTCGTTTTCGTCCTTGGGCGCCGTGACCACCATGTTCGGCACATGCCGCAAAAATGCGAAGTCGAACGCGCCATGGTGGGTCGTGCCATCCTCCGCGACGAGTCCACCCCGGTCTATGCAGAAGGTCACCGGCAAGTTCTGCGTGGCAACGTCGTGCACAACCTGGTCATACGCCCGTTGTAAAAACGTGGAATAGAGGGCGACCACGGGCTTCATGCCCTGTGCAGCCATTCCGGCGGCAAAGGTCACCGCATGCTGCTCGGCGATGCCGACATCAAAGATGCGATCAGGGAACACCTTCTCAAATGCATTGAGGCCCGTGCCTTCGCACATGGCTGCGGTAATGGCCACAATCCGCTTGTCCTGGTGCGCAACCTTGATGAGCGCATCGACGGCCATGCTCGTGTAACTGGGCCTCGACGCTTTTTTAGCCGGAACCCCCGTTTCGCGCACGAATGGAGGACAGGCATGGAACCAGACGGGATTCTCCATCGCCGGCTCGTATCCCAACCCCTTCTTCGTGATGACATGGAGCAGGACCGGGCCTTTCATTTTCAGCACGTTTTCCAAGGTCGGCAGAAGATGCTCGAAATTATGTCCGTCGATCGGCCCGGCGTACTGGAAGCCCAGCTCTTCAAACAACAGGCCCGGGAGAATCGCGCCCTTGGCCAATTCTTCAGCCCGTCGCGCAATCTTCTGCACCTCAAGGCCGATATGGGGGATCTTTCGCAACAGTAGGCCGGTTTCTTCCCGCATCCGCGCGTAGAATTCCCCGGTGAACGTCCGGTTCAAGTAGGCCGAAATCGCCCCGACGTTCTTGGAGATGGACATCTGGTTGTCGTTCAATACGACGATGAAATCCTTGTTGGTCCCTCCGGCATGGTGTAATCCCTCAAGGGTCATACCCGCCGTCATGGCGCCGTCACCGACGACACACACGACTTTATGCTTCTCATTCCTCTGTTCGCGGGCTTCCACCATGCCGAATGCCGCGGAGACTCCCGTGCCCGCATGCCCGGCATTGAAGGTATCGTACACGCTCTCTTCGCGCTTACAGAACCCGCTCAGCCCCCCGTACTGCCGGAGCGTGTGGAACTGCTCCCGGCGTCCGGTCAGCAGCTTGTGGGCATAGGCTTGATTGCTGGTATCCCACACGATCTTATCTTTTGGCGTATCCAGGAGGTACTGCAGCGCAACTGTCAGCTCCACGACGCCAAGGTTGGAGGCCAGGTGCCCTCCGACATTGGACACCACCGCGAGGATCTGTTCACGGATCTCCTGGCATAGCTCCGGAAACTGCTCAGGGGAGAGGCGTTTCAAATCAGCCGGACTGTGGATATTTTTCAGCAGCGACATTGCACAATCTCCTTGTCAAAGCATGACAACTGGACGCAGGCATTCATTCTAGTGGGAAGCAATCGTATCGAGAAGATCGCGGCGAAGCAGCGAAAGAAATTCGTACAAGTCCGCGTATCCTCACATATGCTACAGCGCCTGTCAAGATTTCCCTCACCTCCGCGAGGAGGATCACCGCCTCCCCCCACACTGTTGAGCCGAGGCTGCACGGTCGCAACTGTTCCATTCCTGCTACGAACGAAACCGATAGGTGAGGACGGTCGACAGGGTGAAATCCGCCGCGCTTCCGGTGATGAAATCCAAATTTTCCACCCCATAGAGCTGCCATAACAGGGCGGGGAGGATGCGATAACTCACCCCGACCACCGATTCCGTCACGCCCTTATCCAACACCTGCGTCCCCGTCCCGTGGAATGGTGGTGAATAGTAGTCGAACTGTGCGGTGAAGGAAAGATTTTCCGTCCAGAGGTATTCCACGGCGACCAACCCGCTCACCACCGGCTGAAGGCCAAGGCCGGCAATCCGTCTCGTAGGAAACACGCCGTTCACGTTCGCATAGACGATCCAATGGGCCGCAACCGTCTTCTCCAGGGCGAGGCCGATGCCGGCATCCGGGTGGCCGCTCCCAAAGACCTCTCCTGTATCTCCAGTTGGCACCTTGACGGCGACTCGGACGGACATCGCAGGGAGGCTGGAGGTTTCCTTCAGGAACTGATACTTGCCGAACAGGGACACATCACCCAGTCCGGTCGCGCCTTCCGACCCTTGAAACAGGGTTTGTCCTCCCTTCGCGATATTAAACGCATAACCAGTATGCTGCAGAGCCTTGCGCGGCGGCGACAACCCCGTGGTCGCATTTTCCACGCCGGTGATCGCACCTTCCATAAATCCACTGTAGCGGTGCAGCACCGGGATCTCTGCCCCGAGTTCTACCCGGTCAGTCAGGCCATATCGCAGAAAGAGACCGGTGCGCAGCGTCTCAAACTTCATAGTGGCCTGAGCCTGCGCCGTGCTGTCATTGGCAATGCTGGCGGTATTGGCCAATTCAAGCCGCACGTCAAAGCCGCCCTTGCGGAGCACCGCCGCCCGCTCGCCCGGCATCCCGAGGACCAGCTGATCCAGCGCTTGGAAATTTCTGACCGGAAAAGGACCAAATCCTTCCGCTCTGAGCGAGAGGGGTATCCCACACAGGAAGGCAAGGCTGCAGAAAAAAAGAACCGTCTGACGCATGAGCGGTACCGGCCATTCACGCACAAGCACCTAGTAGGGAAAGTCTAATCCCGCAAAGACCGCACCGCCTTCGCGACTGTAGCCATAATCGACCCGGCCGACGACGTTGGGACGGACGATCGCACGAAACCCGAGCCCCGGGGTCATACGATAGTCCTGAAAGCTCACATCCTTAAACGAGTTGAACACCTGGCCCGTGTCCAGAAAGGGTGCTACCTCAAAATCCGCCGTCACACCGGCCAGTTTGGTCCGCAAGATATGAATGCGTTCCTCGATGCTGAAGGCAATCAAGTGCTTGTCGATATACCGATCCATACCGAACCCGCGTAGATTATTCTGCCCCCCCAGCGACGATTGCTCGAAAAAGGGTACTTGGGTGCCAATCGTGGCTTGCAAATCAGCACGGACGATGAGAATGGCGCGCTTCGATTCACTCGGAAACAGCTTCTTGATTTCGAGTTCATATCGCGAATAGACCGGATGGTCGCCGTTCTTAATATTCTGGTTCAGCTCAGCATAGGCTGTGACGGCTACGCCGTCGGTGGGCGTGACCAAGCTGTCTCGCGTATCGTAGTAAAACGACGCGCGGTGACCCACGATGATGGTCTCGCCTTGCATACCATCGACCGTGGGGAATTGTTCGGCCGAGAACGGGAGATCCGTGGCACCTCGCTGGATCTGCACCTGCCGGATACGCTGTCCAACCGAAATCTGAGTCACTTCATTCGCGTACAAACCGAGCCGCCAGTAGGCGCGTGCCTCCCTGGCCGTATAATTCGACTCATCGGCCTGCACCGTCGACTGGCCGAGTCCAAAGAAACGCGACGTCGCGTTCTTGAAAAAAGTCCCGCCGAAGTTGAGTGAATATTGTCCGTTCCCAAAGGCCGGATCCACATAATCGAACAGCACCTTGCGCTCGATCCGCTCGGTCAGTGACGCGATGAAGCGCATCTGACGGCCACCCGGGTCGTACTTGAACAGATTGAATACCGCGCGACTGCCCACGATCGAATTCTGAATGAGCATGGGGGCCATGAGATATTTCAACTCACCGTCCGGGTCAGAAATCAGGATCGGCACGATCAAGCCGGCATCGTTGCCGTCGTTTTTGCTGGTCGAGACCGAGGGGACCGGGAAAATCTGCGTATCTCCACGGGCCGGAGCCGGGAGGCTCACGAACAGGAGTCCGGCCAGCGCCAGGAGAAGCCGAATCGACAACAAGTAGTTACACTGCATGGCGCTCGCCGGAATCGATCGCCCCCCCTGACTACGGGGCTTTGATCTTTTCGGATTTCTTGCGGAGCTGATCGACGAGGTCGGGATACGAGGAGGTGTGGAGGATCTTCGCAAATTGCCCGCGATAATTCATCACCAGACTGACGCCATCGACCACGACATCATACACCCGCCAGTCGTTGTTCTTGTTCAGCAACCGGTAATCCATGGGAATTTCAGTTTTCCCGGACAGGACCTTGGTGCGCACTTCCGCGTATTCTTTCTCGGTCCGCTCGTTGAGATACTGCACGCCCTCACCGGAATACGTCTCCACTCGATCCGCATAGGTGTTCGTGAGCAGCGTTCTAAAGAGATCGACGAACTCCTGTTTGTCTTTGTCGGACAACTGATTCCACTGCGCGCCCAGGGACCGCCGGGACATTTCCGGATAATCGAATCGCGCCCCGACGACTTTTTCCAGCCGCTGCCGACGGTCCTCCTGACGGGCCGGCTCTTTCAATTCCTTGTCATTCAATATTTTGAGCACCTCGTCGATCGTGCCCTTCATCAAGTCGGTCGCCGCCCCCCCGATAGCGGACGACAGCCCCCCCATGAACAGCTGCAGCACCAGCACCGCCCCGATGATCGTCCATCGCATTCCATTCATCCCAGCACCTCTCGCGTGAGTGGTGATCCCATATCGCCACCGGCCTCGTTCGTTGTCCCCCATCACCCCACGTCTCTCCCGCACAGGCTAGTTGACCTTCCCGTGTACATACTGGCTAACCAATTCCTCTAGATCAAGTCCGGATTCGGTATCACGAATCTTGTCACCGGGTTTCAATGGATCGCCCCCTCCCCCGACCGACAGGGCCAGATACTTGTCACCGATGATCCCGCGTGTCTTGATCGAGGCGATCGTATCCGAGTACAACTTCACGCCGTCCTGAATCGCCAGCGCCACCAGGGCGCGGTCGCTGTTCAAACCGATCTGCCGGACACGTCCCACCTCGACCCCGGCTATTTCTACGGACGCGCCTGGTTTGAGGCCCGAGGCCGACGTAAACTCCGCTTCGACCGCGTAGTTATTTCCCCCGATGATTTCCAGCTTACCCAATTTGATGGATAGATACCCCAGGCACGCCAGCCCGACGAGCACGAAGACTCCCACCATCAATTCCAGCTTTGCACGTTCCATGTGGTCTCCTATCAGAGGGAGGCGGTCGGCAGACCCTTCGTCATGAAGGTGCCTCCGACAAAAATAAACTCCCGAATCTCTTCATCCGTCGTCTTCACAAACTCGCTCGAGGGAGCCATCTCGGCGATCCGCCCCTTCTTGAGCATCGCCACCCAATCCGAAATCCCGAAAATCTCGGGGATCTCGTGACTAACCATGACCGCGGTAAACCCGAACTGCCGGTGCATCGCCACGATCAGATCGTGAATGGATTTCGCCATCAACGGATCGAGCCCCGTCGTCGGCTCATCGAACAGGATGATTTCCGGTTCCATCACCAACGCACGAGCCAACCCGGCCCGCTTGCGCATCCCCCCGCTGAGTTCCGCAGGGAATTTGTGGCCCATGCCGGCCAATCCCACCTGTGCCAGCTTCTCGTCGACCCGCCGGGTGACCGTGTCGCCGGTTAAGCGAAGCTTTTCTCGAAGGGGAAAGGCGACATTGTCACATACCGTCATCGAATCGAACAGCGCCGCGCTCTGAAACAACATGGCGAACTTCTTGCGGACCTCATTGAGCGCCTGCCCTTTGAGGCGGGCAATGTCCGTCCCGTCGATCCACACCTCGCCGCGATCAGGCTGCATGAGGCCGATGATATGCTTGAGCAGCACACTCTTCCCCTCGCCGCTCCGCCCGATGATCGTCGTGAGTTTCCCCGCGGGAATCGTCAGGTCCACCCCTCGCAACACCGGTTGTCCGCCCAATGTCTTTTCAACCCCGACCAGTTTGATCATGCGTTCTCCGTGAGGCATAAGGGGTTAGGCGTCAGGGGTACCTCGACGTTCATGCTTCTCCCCCTTCCCCCCTGCGCTTCACGCCTCACGCTCATCAGAGCAGCACCGACGTCAGGAAATAGTCCCACACGAGGATCAAGACCGCCGACAGGACGACCGCTTCGGTGGTGGCGGTTCCCAACCCTTCTGCGCTGTGTTTGGTATGAAACCCCTTGTAGCAGCAGACCCAACTGATCAAGAGCCCGAAGCTGATGGATTTCAGAATGCCTCCGTACACATCCTTCCACTCCACCGCCGACTCGATTGAACTCCAATAGGCGCCTTCGTTGCCGTTCAGCAGCTGCACGCCGACCACGTACCCGCCGTAAATCCCCACCACATCGAACAGGGCGACCAGCAGAGGCACCGCGATCAAGCTGGCCACGAGCTTAGGCCCGATTAAGTATTGCAGCGGGTTGATCGCCATCGTGTCCAGGGCGTCGATCTGCTCCGTAATCCGCATGATGCCGATCTCCGCCGTCATGGCAGACCCCGCTCGGGCCGTGACCATCAGCGCCGCCAGGACCGGTCCCAATTCCCGGATGATGCTGAGCGCCACCGCCGAGCCAAGCACCGCTTCCGAGCCGAACTTCCGCAGCGTGTAGTATCCTTGGAGCGCCAGGACCATTCCTGTAAACACGGCCGTCAGCACGACCACGAAGGTAGACTTGTAGCCGATGAAATTCAGTTGTTTGACGATTTGGTAAAACCGAAAAGGCGGGCGGGTCAACCAGGCGAAGGAGGACAAGACGAAGAGCATCATCCGCCCCATTTGCTCCGTGAGGTCGAGTGTATATCGTCCGATGCGAGCAATGCCGTCCACGCCGCGTCCTCCTCTCGTCCGCCTGCCACGAGGCGGAACCACTCTCGTTCCGGCCCCCTGTCAAGCCACCCCTTCGAAAACAGCCCGATCGCCACAGGCTCGATACACGGCCGTGAGCTGCGCCCCCGCCACACGGCTTTGGATACGCAATCGATTGAGTCCGATTAGGCTCGTTGGATGAGCCAGGCAGGCGCCCACACCCTTCGCCCATCCAGATGGCCTGAGAAAGAGGTTGAAGTCAAGGGGAAGATCTTCATCGACGAGGTCCGACACGGTACGGACGATCGCGAATGGAATCTGACGTTCTGAAGCAACCAGGCCCAGCGCCGCACTTTCCATGTCGAGCCCGATTGCTCCTGCGCGCTCGGCGATCTCCCGCTTGTCGTCTGCCCGCCAGAGCACCCGCGGCACCGTCACGAAGGGGCCGATCTGAACCGAAAGGTGGTGGTGCTGCATGGCCTGCCGCGCCCATTCAACCATCGCCGGGGAGCACTCGAACGAACTCCGGGCGCCCTGCCCACCCTCCATCCTCACCTGGGTTCCGATCAATACATCACCGATTCTGGCTGTCCCTAACGCACAGGCAAATCCCGCAGACCACACCACGGCAAACCGCTGCTCCGCGAGCACGATCCGCGCGGTCGCTACAGCCCGCTCAGGACCGACACCCATCGGAATAATCCACCAGTCGACCTGCGGCCGTCGCGCAACCAGGCAGCGAATCCCCCCGATCGATCGAAGGTCAGGCATTGAAAAGGCCTGGCGAACGGCGTCCGCTTCCCATCGAGTGGCAACGAAGACTCCGACGGCGGTCACAGATGCTCCAAATGGCAGATGGCGAGGAAGGCTGGCACGGATGGACCCACACCGTCAGCGTGGCGACCGGAATTGTCCTGATTGATAGGCCTGCTGACGCAATTCATCAGCCCTCGTCGTTCCACGAGTCTTGAGATTGCGATACATGGCCAGAGCCCAGAGGGGGAAGTATTGGCAATACCAATGATAGCGAAGATAGAACACGCGAGGGAATCCAGTCCCGGTATGGCGCACCTCTTCCCATGACCCATCCTTCCGCTGATTCCGAATGAGGTAATGGATACCCCGAGCCAGACTAAATGAGTCCGTCACGCCGCCTGTCATGAGGGCCAATAGGGCCCAGGCCGTTTGCGACGGGGCGCTCTCGCCTCGCCCGCTCTGCGAGACATCACCGTAGGACAGGCACGACTCACCCCATCCGCCATCGGGGTTTTGTTTCGATTCTACCCAACTGACCGCCCGGCGAATGTATGGGGACGAGACATCCTCTCCGATGGCTCGCAGCCCAGACAGTACTGACCAGGTGCCGTAAATATAATTCACCCCCCACCGGCCATACCAACTTCCGTCCTGCTCCTGATCTTTCTTCAAGAAGGCCAGTGCCGATGCGACTGCGGGATGGGTCCAGTCATAGCCCAGCGTCGCGAGCATTTCCAGGCAGCGCCCGGCAAGATCGGCCGTGCTGGGGTCCAGTAAGGCTCGATGATCGGCAAATGGAATGTAGTTGAAGACGATCTTGTTGTTGTCGACGTCATAGGCGCCCCAGCCCCCGTCGGAACCCTGCATGGAGACCACCCATCGACAGCCCCGACGGATTGCCGCCTGTTGCTGTTCTTCGTCGGCGAGCCGGACTTTCGCCAGGGCCATCAGCACCACCGCCGAATCATCCACGTCCGGATACTGTTCGTTTTCGAACTGGAAATACCATCCACCCGGCTCCGCACCAGGGGAGGAGATAATCCAATCCGCAACAGTTTTCGTCTGTTTCGACAGCAGCCATGTAGCCGCCTTTTGCAGGGCCGGATGGTCCTGCGGCAGGCCTGCCTCCGACAGCGCGTTGATGAGCAACGAGGTGTCCCATACGGGAGAGTGACAGGGCTGCAGATGCATCGCATCGACACACTGGCCGTTTACATACACCCTGTCGTGAACTTCGAGATCTTCGATCTCCCGCATCGCCTTCACCACGAGAGGATCGTCATTCTGATAACCGAGGCAATGCAGGGCCACGACAGAATTGGCCATCGCGGGATAAATCGCGCCGAGGCCGCCGCTCCCCTTCATATGATCGAGCATCCAGGTGGCGGCACACTTGAGGGCCTTCTGCCGCACCCACTCGACCGGCGAACGGTCATAGATCTTGAGGAGTCCGTCGAGATTGATGAAAAAGTTTCGGGCCGTCAACCACGTCCGGTCTTTCTTGAACGGCGGGACCGTGCGGTAGTCGATCTGCGCAGGGGGTTCCGGATAGAGCTCGTCGATGCCCTGGTCACTCGGGATCCGGCACAGCGGCCGTTTGGCGAAAATGATCAATAGAGGAATCAGCACGGTCCGCGACCAATAGGAAATCGCATAGATGCTGAAATAGAATCGTTTGGGCAGCAGCATGATTTCCGGCGGCATGCTGGGAATGCCCCGCCAGTCGTATTGGCCGAACAACGCCAACGCGATTTTTGTGAACACATTGGTCGCCACGACTCCGCCCTTGTCGAGGATGCAGGCTCGGGCGGTCACCATGCAGGGCTCGTCCGCCGACACACCGGAAAGTTTTAACGCGAAGTAGGCCTTCACCGACGCGCTGATCTCAGCAGGGCCCCCGTGATAAATGGGCCAACCGCCGCCAGGAAGCTGCGCGGATTTCAAATAGTGGACCGCCTTGCGCTCGGGCTCGGCATCAACGCAATTCATGAAGCGGCGCAACATCAGGTATTCGGACGTGAGGGTCGTATCGGCCTCTAGCTCCGCAACCCAGTAGCCTTCGGAGGCATCTTGTCGCGCAAGAAACCAGGCCTGGATTTTCCGGAGCGCCTCTTCCAGTGCTTCAAGTTGGCCGGTTGAATGGGAGGGCGCCCGCTTGGTCACACTGTCGCCGAAAGCCGGCGCGGCGGTCTTGTTCGAGACGAGGCGAAGCGCCGGCGCCGAGGCAAAGTCCCGAGCGGCCCTGATTCGGCTTGGCACCGATACGAGCAGACCATCGGACAGACGATTGAAGAGCGTCTTGAGAAGTCGCATCACACTATGCCGTGAATCTGAAAATGACGGCGGGATCGATAGTCGAAACGGGTCCATCAATCAGACAGCGAACACATGAAACCGCACAATACCAGTCGTAACCATTAGTAGAACTATATAACAAACTCATCTGAGGCAGTCAAGGGAACGAGAGTCCTACTCCACGCCGCAGACCCTGCCTTCGCATCGCTCACACCCTAGGCCGGCTGGAGGTCGCCGAGCTTCACGGAGATCAACGTCGACACGCCGGGCTCTTCCATCGTCACCCCGAACAAGGAATCCGCCATCGCCATCGTCCGCTTGTTGTGGGTAATGACCAGGAACTGGGCCGACGTCGAAAGGCCGCGCAACACCGCCGTGAACCGTCCGATGTTTTCTTCGTCGAGCGGCGCGTCGATTTCGTCCAGAATACAGAATGGGGTCGGACGGATCAGGAAGCTGGCAATCAAGAGGGCCATCGCCGTGAGCGTTTTCTCTCCACCGGACAACATGGTAATGCTTTTCAGCCGCTTTCCCGGCGGCTGTGCGACGATCTCCACGCCAGGCTCACGCGCCCCGTTGTCCTCCGCACCTTCTTCCGGCGGTTCCTCGATCAATTGCAACTCGGCGCGGCCACCGGGAAAGAATTGCGCAAAGACCTCCCGGAACTTCTGCTGCAGTTCATTGAAGGTCTCCACGAACATATCCTTGGTCGTCCGGTTGATTCGGTGGATGATTTCCTTAAGCGAGGCGATGGACGTGGAAAGATCCTGCTCTTGCGTCGTCAAAAACTGATACCGCTCCTCCAACTCACGATGCTCATCGATCGCCGCCAAATTGATCGCGCCCATCCGGTCCAGCCGCTCGCGGATCTTCTGGATCTGCTCCCGCAACTGAGGCGTCTCAAGGATCGACGCGGAGACCGGCGGGGCCGCTTCGTCCGCCGCGGGTTGTTCATCCGTCGGCAAGGCAAGCAGCGAGGCCGGATCGATTTGATAGGTGCCGGTGAGCGTGCTCTCAATCGTCGAGAGATGCGCCTTCACCTCCGCCTTTCGCACTTCCGCCGTCATCCGTCGGTCGTGCAATGCGGACAAACTCTGCCGCACCGCAGTGAGGGACTCTTCCACCGCATGCAGCCCTGTCATTTCCTGCGCCTGGCCTTCCTGCGCCGCCACCAACTCTGCCTTGATCCCGTCCACCTCGGCCCCCAATTCCCGGCACAACGCTTCCTGCCGGGTCTGTTCCTCTCGGCTGTTCTCAATGGCCTGGACCAACCCGACGACTTGCTCCTCCAGGTCGATGGCTCGCTGCTGTGCCGCGTCGAGGCGTTGGGTGAAGCGCGCGATATCGTTGGTTCCATGGTCCCGCCGCCCACGGATGCTCTCCAGGGACAATCGGACTTCGGTCAACCGTTGCTGAACCGCCATGCTTTGGCTTTCGATCGCACTCAACCGCTGCCTCACCTGAAGCAAGCCCGCTTCCTGTCCGGCCTTTTCAGACACCCATTGCCCAAGTTGCGCTTCAC
>JAHFEW010000060.1:0-8484 GCA_023248215.1 Nitrospira sp. | reverse complement strand
GGAATGACCAGCCATTCCGCCAGCGCCTCCCGGACACCCTCGCAGGTTTTCAGCGCGGTGCCTTCTTCATCACCTTCTCTGCCATATCCCATTTCTTCGCGCACCACGCTTTGCAATGCGCCGAGTCGCGATTCCACTCCGGCGACCTCTTCCGAGAGCCGGACGATATCGCGATCCAATCCGACGATCTGTGCACCGAGTCCCTCGATGCGCTCGATCGCCGCCTGGCGTTCTGCCATGAGACCCTGGATACGTTGACCGGCCTCTTCCCGCTGCGCAGTGA
The DNA here is from genome assembly GCA_023248215.1 of Nitrospira sp. Classification (GTDB taxonomy): domain Bacteria; phylum Nitrospirota; class Nitrospiria; order Nitrospirales; family Nitrospiraceae; genus Nitrospira_A. Next base: position 8,201 of record JAHFEW010000060.1, on the reverse strand, counting down.
GAAGATGACGCTGTTCATCCAACGCGGTGACTTGCTCCGTCAGACCTTCTCGCTCTCGCGAGACCCGCTCCGACCGGGCGGCCGTTTCCTGCTGACGGGTGGTCAGTTGCGTGAGGCTCTGCTCCGTATTGGCAACGAGCACGGCGAGGTTCAGCACGTCGCGCCGGGCACGTTCTTCCTCCGCCACCGCCGCCGCGCGCTGTCCGGCCAGAGCTTTTGCCTCGACATCCAACTGCTGAAATTGCGCTTCCTGCTCGACGATATCCCCCTCCAGCTGCAGCAACATCGCGCGAAGCTCTTCGATCTCCGCCCGCGCCTGTTCCTGATCCGAAGCCAGCCGGTCCATTTCCTGCGCGGCCTGGACGCGTTGCCGTTCAAACAATTCCGTTCGATTCCGCTCGACTTCCGCCGCCGTCAACGCCTGCGATTGCCGCTGTTCAGTGCCGGCCAATGTCTCGCGTACGCGCGAAATCGCCTCCGCCGCGTCGTTCATGCGGAGTCTGATGGCCTCCTGTTCTGAGTCCAGGCGGGCTTGCTCGGCCACCTGTTCGGTTTCATGCGATTCCACCTCCCGCGCTTCTCGATCGACGGCTTCAAGATCCGCGTGCATCGTGCGATAGTCGCGGGACAAGAGTTCGATCTCGAGGCCGCGGGCTTCCTGCTGCAGGGTTTGGTAGGTGCGGGCTTGACGGGCCTGGCGCTCGAGGGAATTCAGCTGCTTCTTCACCTCTGCCACAATGTCGCGCACACGCAGCATGTTTTGCTGGGTCGACTCGAGCTTGCGCAGGGCTTCGCTCTTCTGTTTCTTGTAGCGAACGATGCCGGCAGTTTCTTCGATCAGTTCCCGGCGGTCTTGCGGCGAGGCTTGCAAGATCTGCTCGATCCGGCCCTGCTCAATGACGGTATGGCCTTTGGACCCGGCTCTGGTTTCGATCAAGACGCTCCGAATGTCTTTCAGGCGGCACGCCGTCTTGTTGATGAGGTACTCACTGTCGCCGTTTCGATAGAGTCGCCGGGTGATCATCAGTTCCTGATACTCACTGAGCTGGCTCGGCAGTCCGGAAATCGCATCCAATCGCAACTCACCCAGCCCGCCAATGACCAGCGACACCTCCACCAGCCCCAACGGCTTCCGAACCTCGGTGCCGTTGAAGATAACGTCTTCCATGCGCTCGCTTCGGAGGGTCTTGGTGCTTTGCTCACCCAACACCCAGAGGATGGCGTCCACGACATTGCTTTTGCCGCTGCCGTTTGGACCCACGATGGCCGTAATCCCCTTGGGGAATTGAATCTTCGCCTCGGCAAACGACTTGAAGCCGAGCATGTCCAATGACTTCAGATACACCGGCTACCTCCAGAGCAAGAAGGTTGGATGGGACGGTTTTTCAGGAATAAAACGGAGATCTTCTATCACAGGGATAGAAGCAAAGCAAAGAAAAATACCCGATATGGGGGGATGAGAATCTGTCCCCCACAACATATGGAGAAGGTGAGGAATGATAGGCCTTGGAGAGAGAACGGCGCCCGGCGAACCTAGTTCGCCGAGGCCGTCGTGCGCGAAACCGACTCGATCGTCACTAATTCTTTCGGAAGGAGAAACTCGACATCTTCCTCGATCACGGTCAGCTCCTCGACCTCTTCAGAAGACCCGAGGCGCTTCAGGTACGCCACCACTTCCGTGACCAGCACTTCCGGGGCAGAGGCCCCAGCCGACAGTCCCACGCTCTTGGCATCTTTCAACCAATCCGGGTTGATGTCCGACGCCGCATCGATGAGGTAGGAAGGAATGCCGCAGTGCTCTCCCAGTTCGCGAAGGCGATTCGAGTTCGAGCTGTTCGGCGACCCGATGACGAGGATGACATCGACCAGCTTGGACAGCGACTTGACGGCGTTCTGGCGATTCTGCGTGGCATAACAAATATCTTCCTGGTGCGGGCCTTTGATATTGGGAAACCGCAGATGCAAGGCATCGACGATATCTCGACATTCATCGACGCTCAACGTGGTCTGGGTCACATAGGACAGATTCTGCGTCTTTTCGACATGCAGCTTTTCCACATCCTGCACCGAGGACACCAGATGGAATTTATCCGGAATTTGGCCCAGCGTCCCGATCACCTCCGGGTGCCCTGCATGGCCGATGAGAATCAATTCGTACCCCTGCGTATAGTCGCGATTGACCTCGTTATGGACCTTGATGACCAGCGGACAGGTGGCGTCGATGACATGCAAGCGACGACTCTGCGCCTCTTCCCACACCGATTTCGCCACGCCGTGGGCGCTAAAAATGACCACCGATCCTTCCGGCACTTCGTTCAGTTCTTCCACGAACACGGCGCCCTTGTGCCGAAGCGAGTTCACGACATGTCGGCTGTGCACGATCTCATGACGCACATAAATCGGCGCCCCATATTTCTTGAGCGAGAGATCCACGATATCGATGGCGCGGTCCACACCCGCGCAGAATCCACGAGGATTGGCTAAATATATCTTCATACTCGGTCTTTCCCCCTCACGATCACCGGGCCGCGGTCGGCCTGCTGGGAGAGCCATTGGCTTCACTGCACAGTCACCTTACGTCAGACCCGCCCTTGTCGTCAACCGATTCGTCCCGGCCCTTCTCCTCAGCGACGGGCTTGAGGCCGCTCAGCCGTTGTGGGAGAATCCCTCCATGTCACCCCCCACGACCAATCACAAAAAAATTCTGATCGTCGAAGATGAGAAAGATATTCTCCATCTCGTCAAACTGTACCTCGAAAAGGAGGGCTTTCGCACCGTCTTCGCGATGACGGGCACGGAGGGGCTCCGTCAGGTCAAGGCTGAGCATCCCGACTTGATTATTCTCGACCTGATGTTGCCTGAAATGGACGGGCTGGAGGTCTGCAAGCGGATCCGCCTGAATCAGGATACGGCACTCCTCCCCATTCTCATGTTGACCGCCAAGGCGGAAGAATCCGACACGGTGATTGGTCTCGAACTAGGCGCCGACGACTACGTGACCAAACCCTTCAGCCCGAAAGCCCTCGTGGCACGCGTCAAGGCCCTGCTCCGGCGACTGGAGCGGAACGCGACCAGCACCCAAACACTGTATCACTATGGTCCGTTGATCGTCGATCTGTCCCGACATGAAGTCCGGTTGCATGAAGAGGAAGTGATGCTCACCGCCAAGGAATTCGGCCTGCTGGAGCACCTGCTGCGCAATGTCGGACGCGTGCTCACGCGCGATGTATTGCTCAACGCCGTCTGGGGCTACGATTATTACGGCACCACCCGCACGGTCGATGTCCACGTGCGCCGGCTCAAGCAAAAACTCCCGCTCTTGAACGACGCCATCATTTCGGTCAAATCACTCGGGTACAAACTTCGCGAATCCGATATGCCTGCATGAACATCGGCATCCGATGGAAAGTTGCCCTCGGCACCCTCGCAGCCGTCATATTCGGCCTCGCCGTGGCTGGCTGGCTGGTCATTCGCTCAGTCGAACAAACCGAACTCAGCCGCATAGCCGACACGCTGGATGCCCGCGGCGGATTGGCCGTCATGTCGCTCAGACCGCTGTTCGATCAGTCCGGCCAGACCGTACCTGGGCCGCTGCTTCATGCGACCGTCCGGGAACTGAGTCACCATGCCCGCGTCCGCATCACCGTCATCCGGCAGGATGGAACTGTGTTGTCCGACAGCGCCGTCCCTGCCGACGGACTGGCCGGCGTCGACAACCATCTCTCTCGCCCCGAAGTGGTGCAGGCGCTGGCGTCGGGACGCGGCATGGACGTCAGGGCCAGCCAAACCACCGGGGAGCGCACCTATTACGTCGCCCTCCTGTTGTCGGAGCCCGCAACGATGCATTCTGGGATCCCGATCATCAGACTCGGGATGCCGCTGACGGCGATCGACGAACGTGTGCGATACATCCAACGCGATTTGGCGGCCGCCTTTGGCGTCGCTTTTCTCGTCGCCATGGCCCTCAGCCTCTGGGTCTCGCGCAATCTCACGAAGCCGTTGTCGGAGATGGCTGCCGCCGCCCGTCAGCTGGCCAGCGGAACCCCTGGTATCCGCCTTGTCGTCTCTTCGACCGACGAGGTCGGCCTGCTCGCACAGACGCTCAACCAGATGACCGATCAGTTGGAGACGAAAATCAAGGAAGTCTCCGACGACCGCGCGCAACTTTTGGCCATGTTGATCGCCATGGTCGAGGGGGTCATGGTGCTGGACTATCGCGGCACGGTAGTCCAGGTGAATCCGGCACTGGAACGCATGTTCGCCTTGGGGCTGACGGAATCACGGGGACGTCACTACGCCGACCTCATCCGGCACGAAGGGCTCAATGCGATCGTGTCCTCGGTGTTACAGACACGCTCAGGCCAGGGTGGCGAAATTACCCTCTCGCCGAGCGGACGATGCCTGCGCGTCGAAGCGTCGATTGCGGGTGGCAGTCGCGAGCAGGAAGCCTGCGCGGTGTTCGTGTTTCACGACATGACGGAACTGCGCCGCCTGGAGAAGATCCGCAAGGATTTCGTGGCCAACGTCTCGCACGAACTCCGTACCCCCCTCACCTCGATCAAAGGCTACGTGGAAGCGCTGCTGGACGGAGGGAAGGACGAACCGGACACGGCGGCGGCGTTTCTGGAAATCATCATGCGGCAGAGTAACCGCCTCAATCTGATTTTAGACGACTTATTGCAGCTGTCACAAATCGAATCCGGGCAGGTGTTGTTCCGACACGAGCCGGTGGAATTACGCGCCTTGCTGGAACGGACGGTCGCCGTGATCAACCCCCTGGCGGACAAGAAACACCACACGATCGAGCTATCATTTCCCGACGAGTTGTTGGTGGTCGAGGGGGATGAGGAACGCCTCGTACAGGTCTTCATCAATCTATTGGAAAACGCCGTGAAATATACCCCGGATCACGGCCGGATCTCCGTGAGCATCCATCCTGCCGCACAGAGCCGGACGACATCGCACCGCGCCATGATCGAGATTGTGGTGGCAGACTCGGGGATCGGCATTCCGGAAGCAGACCGACCGCGCGTATTCGAACGGTTCTATCGGGTGGACAAAGCCCGCTCGCGCGAACTCGGTGGGACCGGCCTCGGCCTCGCCATTGTGAAACATCTCGTGGACGCCCACAACGGGCACGTGTGGGTCGAGGGCAATGCCCCCCGAGGCAGCCGGTTTGTGGTCCATTTACCCGCCGCGCAGGAGTCGCCTACACAAGTTTTGACAAGAGCAGGTAACAAATAGTCGCGAGGAGCGCGGCCCCGGGCAGGGTGAAGAGCCAGGCCGACAAGATCCGTCTCGTCACACCCCATCGAACCGCCGACAGTCGTTTCACCGCTCCCACGCCCATCACCGTGGAGGTGATCGTATGAGTGGTGCTGACTGGGAGCCCGATATGCGCCGTCGCCAATAACACGACCGCAGCCCCGGTCTCAGCGGCAAATCCATGCACCGGCTCCAGCTTCACGATCCGCATTCCCAAGGTCCGGACGATTCGCCACCCACCCACCGCCGTGCCGAGTCCCATGGCGAGTGCGCAGGAACCGATCACCCAGGTGGGCACCTCCGCCGTCGGAAGCACGCCGGCCGACACGAGTGCCAGCGTGATGATCCCCATGGCTTTCTGGGCATCATTCGCTCCGTGGCTGAACGCCATAAAACTGGCGGAGACCAGCTGCAGCCGCGAGAACAGTCGTAGTGCGAGCGAACGCGGCACACGAAAAAACATCCAGCTCAAGGCGATCATCAAGACCAGTCCGATGGCGAAGCCAAAAAACGGAGACAAGACCATCGCCTCCAGCACGGACCGCAGCCCAGAAAATTTGACGGCCGCCACCCCGCCATGTGTGAGTGCGGCGCCGACCAAGCCTCCGATGAGCGCATGGGATGAACTCGTCGGAAGGCCTAGCAGCAAGGTAAAGAAATTCCACACGATCGCGCCGGCCAACGCCGACGCCACCACCACCTGCGTCACCGACTGAGGATCCACGATCCCGGTTCCGACCATCTTGGCGACCGCCGTCGACATGAAGGCCCCGGCCACGTTGAGCACGCCCGCTACCAACACCGCCGTGGACGGACTCACGACGCGGGTCGAGACTACCGTCGCGATGGCATTGGCGCTGTCATGCCATCCATTGGAGAAATCGAAGAGCAGCGCCAGGATAACGACGACCAACAACAGCCCGCTCAGTTCAGCCATGAATGCCGGCTCCTACCCTTTGGAGATTGATCTGGATTGGTGTCGAACGAGACGCGGAAGGCGCTCACGTATGCTTGAGGGCGATGCGCTCAAGGATATTGGCCACATCTTCGCACCGATCGGTTCCCGCTTCGAAATTCTCGTAGATCTCTTTCCATTTGATGACGGCGATGGGATCCGTTTCCTTCTCAAACAGCAACGAAATGGCATCGCGGGAGATCCGGTCGGCTTCATTCTCCAAACTATTGACCCGCACACTGCACTCCGTGACCGCCGGATGCGACTTGCCGAGCAAATCTACCGTCGCGCCCACTTCCACCGACGCTTGGTAGAGCACATTCGCCAGTCGGATCGCAGGCTCTGAGGGCGCCGTCACCTTATAGAGGACGAAGCGATCCGCGATGGCCTCGACCACATCCAAAATGTCATCCAGCGCACTCGCCAGGTCATGGATGTCCTCTCGATCGATGGGCGTGATAAACGTCAGATTGAGTTTCCGCGCAATCTCGTGGGTAATCCCGTCTCCGATATGTTCGACATCTTTAATGCGCTTGGCTTTCTCGATCGGATTCCGGAAGTCGTCCATCATATCCTTCAGGAGACGGCTCCCTTCGATCATGTTGTGCGCCGCATTCTTGAACAGGTCGAAAAAGGCTTCTTCCCGAGGAATCAGACCGAACATAACGTCCTTACGTCCTTTCTAGTCGAGAGGGGTTACCAGCGCACCAATCCTGTAGCCCAGGTCAAGCCGCCGCCGAATGCGCCCAGCACAATCAGGTCCCCTGTCGCAAGACGTTGCGCCCGCACGGCATGGTCCAATGCAATAGGGAGCGAGGCCGATGAGGTGTTCCCATAGCACTCAATGACCGAGTACAGCACCTCGTGCGGGAGTCCGAGACGGCGTCGAAGCTGCTCCAGGATCCGTGCATTGGCCTGATGGGCGATCACATGTGCCACATCACCGACCGTGAGGCCAAACTCCTTCAACAACTCGGTGACGGCTTGTTCCAGGCGGCGCACCGCTGATCGAAACACAGCGCTGCCTCGCATCCGTAACATATGTTCTTTGGCACGTATGGTCTCCAGGCTGCTGGGCTTGCGTGTCCCCCCGGCCGGAATCGTGATGAGGCCATGGCCCGAGCCTTCCGCGTACAGGCGTACAGCGAGTATCCCAGGCGCATCCGGACTCGTACTGTCATCGCTTGCGACCACCACTGCGCCGGCTCCGTCACCAAACAGAATGGCTGTTTCCTTGTCCCGGGGATCGAGGGAGCACGATTTCACCTCCGCCGCAATGACCAGGCAGGAGCGGATCTGCCCACTTCGGATCATGACGTCGGCCATCGACAGTCCATAGAGAAACCCCGAACAGGAGGCAGACAGGTCGAAGGCCATGACCGGTTTGGTGCCCAAGGCTCGTTGAACATGACAGGCTGTGGAAGGAAAAGCACTGTCCGGGGAGGTCGTCGAGACCACAATCGCTTCGATCGACTCGGGAGCCAGCCCTGCGGCTTCACAGGCCCGTTGCCCTGCCACCACCGCCAGGTCTGAGGAGGCTTGTCCCTGCTCTGCCCAATGCCTCGTCCGAATTCCGGTCAAAGCCACGATCTGATTCGGCTCCAGCCCAAGAGGCGCTGCCACCTCCTCGTTATCGACAACTCGGGAGGGGACGAACGAACCGGTTCCGACAATACGACTGCGCGTCACAGGGTCCCTACTGGAGTATCGTTGAGGTTCGCCTGCTGCGAGGTGCTACCGCGCCTCACAAGCTGCGGCGCGATTATAGGACCCAGGCCCAAGAGGGTCAACCACTAGTCCGCATTATTCATGGCGGTCCGTCGCGAAATGGCGGAGTCGCGACGCGAGGTCCGCGACGCAAAGGATAATGAGCGTCACGCTTGCGGACGCCGCCGAGCCGGTGAGGCGGCCGTGTCTTGCGCGCGGAGCCGTGAGGCATCTTTGAACAGGATGTCGACCGACCGAGCGGCGAACCCGCCCG
>JAHFEW010000129.1 GCA_023248215.1 Nitrospira sp. | reverse complement strand
GTCTCTCTAGTTTCTCTGATCCGGTGGACCAGACACACCAAATAGACCAAAGGAGTCGGAGCGACCAGATCCCCGCCACGCGCCGCGAAATGTTTGATTGCAAGACCTGACCCTCAATTTTAGACCGACCCTCAATTTTATGAATGTCCGGTCCAATGACCGGAAAGCCCAAACGAGTGCGTACAACCGGATCGATCGCAAACGCGTCGATTTTGTTCTGGTCGATCCAACAAGTATGGAGGTTCAAGCGGTTGTCGAGCTGGACGACCGCTCACACTTAAGAGAGAAGACAGTCGCACGGGACGAAATGGTTGATCAGGCGTTGTCTCGTGCAGGCATTCCCATTGTTCACTATAAGGCGCAGGCCACGTACCACCCCGATCACCTGCTGGCGGCCATCACGAAAGTCCTCGTCGCATCGGCAAGATCGTAAAACGAAGTAGCCGGGGTAGGTTCAAGCAATCAACGCAACACCATCTGACAAAATAAAGGGGTCGGGAGTCTTTTTAGGACCCTTTGGGGCGTCCACGGGGCCGCAAAGTCGATTCCATCCCAAAGCGTTTCGCCATCCGTCGCACCCAGGCGTCTTCTCCAAACGGGCGGCCTCGTTGCACACTGAGACGGGGAGCTTCCAGCTACGAAGCGATAGGGGTGATTGGCGGAACGAAAAAGACTCCCGACCCCTTTTATTCGGTCCGAGGCGCCACTTAAGGAACGGAACATTCTGTCCAATTAAGCGGAGCCACCTCTCCGGTCTATTTGGAGAATAGTGGGCAGATCAGTCCATAGAATGGCGCGACAGCCACACATCCTAGTGTTACACCATAATACAATGGCATACACCAGCGTAAAACTGGATGGCTATTAGCAGATTTACTTTCACTCAACGTATATTCACTAAGTCCATTAGCGCAACTGGCAGCACCAAAACCCAAGAACACCGTGCCAACAATGCTTCCTTGTGATGCCAGGCTCATTGCACCCAGAGTGAAGAATGTGGTTGCCGCACTTATCACGTACGCAACAGAACCGGACGCTAAAATAGATATGAATAGAGTTAGGGGGGCCTTCCTCACACCAATATATGATTTGATAATCAGTAAGGTTGTAATGAATGCTTGTGCAATAAGAACGGCAACGACCACCTCAAAGTCCCTTAGACGAGCCAGCCAAGGACATGGCGGTGCTTGATAGACCACTTCCGGGCTAGATTCTTCCTGCCATCCTGGCTTCGGTAGGGAAAAAGGGCGGCTAGTGGCCAAGGGTGGGACCCGTATTTCTCCTTCGAGGGATCTTCCCTGATCGTCAATAGGCTCAAGCTTACGAGTATCTCTAAAGTGCAGTACGTCTATGCTCAGCGCCATGCGTTCAGTGGCGAGCCCTTTGTAGAAAGTTCGCAACTCTTGAGGCCCAGATTCAAGCATTGTGAGGCCTCTTGTAACATCTTGGACTACGTCTACGCTATTCAGATTACGTTCGGGACCAAAGCTAGTGCTAAGCCCACTCTTGCAGCCAATTGCCAAAAGCAGGACAGCTGCTTCAGCTGCTTGCTCCTCGAGCAACTTAATGTCTATGGGCTCTGCTTTGGTGCCATCCTTTTTTATATATTCGAAATACCCGCTTTCCGGATTTCGATGACCTATGATTATTACTAGCTCCCCGGCCCACTCCTTGAGCAGCTCTATGCGTTGTGTTGGATTTAATTCGCTCTTCACTGAGAGATTGTCGAGAAGGTTTACGAATCGCTGCCTTTTTTTCCGGGCCTGAGCTGGGATCGATTCGCGAAAAATCTTATCGGTTTTCGAGTCTAGAACAGGAAGAGTCAACGCGACGGTTATTTTGTTTAGGCTTACTGGTCTAGCGAACATTGGCTCTAGGATATTGCGCGCAATCTTTGCAACTTCAGCGTCATGTTCATCCGAATCCGTGGAACGTACGAGGAGATGCGGAATATCATCAAATACTTTAACTGTACGATGATCGTTCGCAGTCTCGAGTTTCGCCTTAAGGGACTCAGAAGGCGAGAACTTACCTTCCTCCCCTGGTGTTCTAGATTGACTTGGGTCAAAACTCTGATTCTTTCCCTTTCCCCACTTTCCCGTGTCATTATTATGCTTGTTTAGTTCTACGTGAGGTCGTATTGGATGGACTGGAGGCTTACCTCCAATTGGAGAGGCCCAGGCTGGTCCGGCTATTCCTAGACTCAGGATTGCAATCAGTATCCCGAGCACTGCGCGTTTTAGGCTAAATTTAAAGGACTTCATCTAACAGGAGGTTAAGAGTGCGGGCGAGCGTATTGGCCTGATCAATGAGACTCGCTGAGCTAGAAGGTGCCAGTTTAGGATGTTCCAGTCGCGCAAGCAGTTCACGGGCCTGCCAGTAGCTCTCCCGAAGGGCGAGATACGTCTTAGTGAGTCCCCCTTCATTTCCTGCGATGTCTCGAAGGCGATACTTAGCCCACAAGGCCACTATAGCGCCTATTAGGGCAAATCCTGCGCAAACTGAGGCCACGTCTTTCGGACCGGACAAGAAAAGAATTGTGCCGAGTGCAGATCCTGATCCAATAGCACTTACAACTTGCCCTCCTAAATCGATCTGGTTGGTGGTTCTTAAATGACTACGTAAGTAAGGTAGTCGTTCAGTGGACAAGTCGACCGCTGCATGCAATCCCGCAATTGCTATTTCCTGCAGAGCCGAGAGTTCACTAGGCGGCTGATCGCCAAGGGGCACACCCCCGTCGAGAATGTTGCGCAACCGCGGGTGAGCATCGCGCAATATTGAAAGTTTTCGCCCTTCACCGCGGCCAAGCAGCGAAACAAGTTCATTCACATGTGGAGTGGTCTCCATACAAATTTCTCCTAACATCCATGAAAGTATACGCGCATACTCGCCGAACAAAGTGCGGCTTGGCTGTACTTAGTGAGCCGACCACCACCTAGTGAGAAGTTCATCAAGTTGATCAGACATGTCATATGAGTGAAGTTGGTGCGGATCTGTCTCTCTCAACCCTTGTTTTTCGACAGCCTCTTAAGAGGTGGCTCCGCTTGATTGGACAGAATGTTCCGTTCCTTAAGTGGCGCCTCGCGGTGTTCTGCCTACGCGGCGGTGCGCCGTGTGGGCAGGTTAGCCAAGTACACTGCATCGGGTGTGCGACCGTCAAGCGCCCGATGCGGCCTTCCCTCGTTGTAGAACGTCATGTAGCGCGCCAAGCCCTGTTGGGCTGCGCTGACGGTCTCGCAGGCGTGTAGATACACCTCCTCGTATTTGAGGCTCTTCCAGAGTCGTTCCACGAACACGTTGTCCCGCCAGCACCCGTTCCCATCCATACTGATCTGGATGTCCTGGTCTTTCAGGAGCCCGGTGAACTCCAGGCTGGTGAACTGGCATCCTTGATCGGTGTTGAAGATGGCCGGGGTGCCATACTGGGTGATCGCCTCCTGGACGGCGTCCAGACAGAAGTCGGTGGTCAGTGTATTGGAGAGCCGCCACGCCAGCACCCGGCGACTGGCCCAGTCCAGGATGGCGCACAAATACACGAAGCCGCGTTTCATCGGGATATACGTGATGTCCGCCGCCCACACGTGATTCGGGCGCGTGATCTCCAACTGGCGCAGCAGATAGGGATAGATTTTATGCGCTGGATGTCGCTGACTGGTGTGGGGCTTGCGATAGATCGCCTCAATGCCCATGCGCCGCATCAGGGTGGCCACATGGCGCCTTCCAATGGCCTGGCCCTCTTGCCGCAAGAGATCGCGCAGCATCCGGGCTCCGGCAAACGGATGCTCCAGGTGGAGCTCGTCGATCCGACGCCGTAGCGCCCACTCTGCGGCCGACACCGGCGTCGGCTGGTAGTACATCGTCGACCGCGAGAGCTCCAGGAGCTGGCATTGCCGAACGATGGGCAATGCGTGGGTTCGGGTGATCATCGTCTTGCGCTCAGCCATCCCGCCTTGGTGAGCGCCCCTTCTAAAAAATCATTCTCTAGTGCCAGTTGCCCAATCTTGGCATGGAGGACTTTAAGATCGGGCGCATCCGGCTTGTGGGTCGTGCCGCCAAACACGTCGGCGACTCGCTCCAGCAAGTGCCGCTTCCATTCTGTGATCTGGGTGGGATGGACGCTAAAGTGTTCCGCCAACTCCGCCAGCGTCTTGTCGCCTTTGCATGCCGCTAAGGCCACCTGCGCCTTGAAGGCTGCCCCGTGATTGCGTCTCGTTCTCTTCATCGCCGTGCTCCTCTGGTTCGCCACCATCTGGTGGCTTTGGTGAAGCCAGGCTACCACTGACCACACTGTCCGAATTTCCGGGGCCCTCTCTGCGCGGTGTGGAGCCGGATCTCTAAACCGCATCATGCGGCCGATCAGTCTGGTGGCCTCCTCCCGCTCTTGCATCTCCTTCTCGAGACAAGAAAAGGGGTCGGGAATGTTTTCTCACCATCCTTTCGGCCTCCCCCTGGTCTGCTGCGTCGATTCCATTCCAATTTGAGAAGCAGGGGCAGGTCTTGCGATCACACATTCGATCTCCCATGAAGCCGGAATGTGGTCGTGCGTTCATGCTTCCCCTCATCATGTACCACTTACCGGCCAGCTCGGGCGGCCATGGCGAAGTGGAAAAAATAGCGGTCGAGAGAGGCCAAGTCGCTGCCGTAGGTGTTCCCTCCAAACATGGCGTCGCACAGCAGCTCGCGTGCGCGTGTGAGTTCTTTCCGCCGGCCTTTCCACCGCTCGTCCGCGATCGTTAAGTCCAGCAGCTCCACGGCTCGGTCGAAGGCCTGTTCGCAACGCTGCGGGTCTTTCCCGTACCAACGGGCGGCGCGCGCCACGTCGCTGCCGACATTGGCGAGTTGCTCCACAAGCGAAAGAGAGTGCCAGCGCCCGGAAGCGAGTTGTTCGTGAATGGGTGCCATGGTGAGCGGCTAGTCCCGCACTAATCGATTAACGATCGCCGTGACCGCGTCGCGGATCTCCGCGCGCTCGACGTACCGGGAACGGTTTCCCCCAGAGGGGCGCACATTGATCATCGAATCGAATTCAATCCATTCCGCAGCGGGGCGTTCCGGATAGAGATTGATGCCCCATAGGTTCTTCTGTAAGGCCCCGTGTTCTAAGAGCACGGCTTCCTCGTCGGAATGCAGTTCACCGCCGATGGTCATGATGCCCTGATCGACATCCACGACGGCCTTGACCATGTCGCCAAACTGTTGCTTCGCCATTGCGTTCAGGTCGGCCTTAGTCACACTGGCTCGAACGATGATGATCTCCATAATGCCTTTTTCAGAAATCGAGAATAGGCTCGGTGCCCAAGATTGCGGCTTGTGCATGTTTCTGTCAATCAGAAATTTGCCTAAAGGAGTGGTGAGGGCCTATTCCCGCTCTTGCATCTGATTCTCCAGCCCCCGTACAATGTCTCATCTTTAGGCTAACCCCTTGGCTTTCTGACTGTTTCGGGTCGCTTTCGCGGTCGGGCGATAGTGGGGCCAGATCTCTTATGAGAATTGAGTATTTGAAGGGTGAACGGGCTTCTAAGGAGCTGATCCTCCTTAATCGCCAATCCTTTGAAGCCTCCAGCGGCCGGAAAATGAAGGTCATGCTGATCTTCCCGCCCGATTGGTTTCCCTCTGAACCCTATCTCAGCCTTCCCTCCCTCACCGCCGTCCTCCGCCAGGCCGGCCATACGGTCATCCAGAAAGACATCAATCTCGAAATGTGGGACTGGTACTTCAGCGAGGACTTCCTGAAGAAAGTCCTGCGCCGGGTGCCGCAGCAGCTCGACCGGCTCCGCAAGCTCTCCAAGAAGCGGGATCTGGATGCAAATGAGATGGATTTGCAGATGGCGCTCTGCGACCTGACCCGCCAGCGCATCGAAGAATTGACGAAGAAAGCGGAGAAGGCGAAGGCGATCATCCGCGGTGAAGTCTTCTACGAAATCGATCAGTTAGAATGGGCGATTCAAGTGTTTCGTGAAGTGACATCGGTCATTTCCATGGTCTATGCTCCGGCGCGGATCTGCATGCCGCCGATGGAGACGGATCTGTCCTATAAAGTCTTCGTCTCGTCCGAAATCATGGATGCGGTGAATGACACCCAGGTGAATATCTACCGCGATGTGTTCGAGCATCTGGTGAAGCCGGCGATCGAGCAGGAGCAGCCGGATGTGATCGGCATCTCGATCGTCCTGCAGCAGCAGATGTTCTCCACCATGACCTTCTGTGCCCTCATCAAGCAACACTTCCCGCATATTCACATCACGATCGGCGGCAATATGGTCACGCGCCTGCGCGATGTGCTGCCGGAGTCGCCGCTGTTCCAATACTTCGACAGCGCCGTGGTCTATGAAGGGGAGACGGCCTTCGTGCAACTGGTCTCGGCGGTGGGGGCGAAGCGGAGTCTCGCCGAGGTGCCTAATACCATGTACAAGGACGAGACTGGCGTGAAGACGTCGGCAACGAGCTATGCGGAAGACATGCATGCGCTGCCGCCGCCGGACTTCGACGGCCTGCCGCTGGACAAGTATTTCGTCCCGACGAAGATCCTGCCCTATCTCGCGACGCGCGGTTGCTACTGGGGCCGCTGCGAGTTCTGCGACCATGGCGAGGGCTATACGGCGGGCTACCGGTCGAAGAAGATCCAGGACATTCTGGGCGAGATCACCCATCTGCGCGACAAGTACGGCGCGAAGCATTTTCACTTCACCGACGAATCCTATCCGCCGGCGCTGTTCCGCAAGCTGGCGCGCGGCTTGATCGACAGCAAGATGGGCATCACCTGGACGACGCATATGCGGTTCGAGAAGAGCCTGCTGGAAGATGCCGTCTGGCAGGATGCGAAGGACTCCGGCTGCCGCTATCTCCACTTCGGCTATGAGTCGGGGAACGAGCGGGTGTTGCAGCTGATGGACAAGGCGACGACGACCGAGGTGATCACGAAGCACTTGCAGATGTCGGCAAACGTCGGCATCTGGAACCACTGCATGGGCTTCTTCGGATTTCCCGGCGAAACGCGGGAGGAAGCCTGGTCGTCGGTGGAGTTCCTGGAGCAGAACAAGGACTATGTGCATTCGTTGGGCTTCGGCACCTTCGATCTCGGCCGGCATAACCCGGTGGCGAAGAACCCGGAGAAGTGGGGCGTGACGGCCTACAAGAATCCTGAGTGGGATCTGGCTCTCGACTATTATTACACCGTGAAGAACGGGATGAGCATCGAAGAGGCCGAGCGGGTGTTCGAACAGTTCGAACGGAACCACAACCCCGGCTGGGATTTGCGGCTCTTCATTCGCGAGTACATCTTCCTCTACATTTCACGGTTCGGGTTGCAGAAGCTGAGCGATCTGCAATTCAGCGCGGCAAAGATTGCAAGCAATCCACCCTCTCTCGCAGGAAAAATGTGATGAGGGCCGTGACGTGTGACGCGCGACAAGTGACGAGCAAGAGGGAAGAAGTGATCTATGAGTAGCTCAGGTCTCGTACAGATCGATGGACTGACACCGATCAAGAAGGAAGAGCGAAAGACCTCCAAGGTCATGCTGCTCTTTCCGCCCGAGTGGGTGCCCACGGCTCCCTATCTGGCTCTGCCTGCTCTGACGGCTGTGCTGCGGCAGGCCGGGCATCAGGTGGTGCAGCGCGACATCAACATCGAGATGTACGACCACTTCTTCACGACGGAGTTCCTGATCTGGGTGAAGGCCCGGCTGGGCATGCAGCTCAAGGCACTTCAGAATAAAGAGAAGGCTGGGATTCTGACGGAGCGGGAGGAGGATCAGAAAGCCGTGGTGGAACGGGCCTACGACGTCGATGTGTTCGATCTGGCGAAGCGGGCCGAGGATTCCAAGCTGATCGTGCGCGGAGAACGGTTCTACGAAGCCGAGAAGCTGGAGGGGGCGCTGAATTGCTTCCGCGAAGCGATGCAATATATCTCTGCTGCTTATTATCCGTCCTCGCTGGTCTTCTATCCGATGGAAAGCAATCTGGGCTATCGGCCAGGCGTCTCGAAGGAAGTCTTGGCCTGTCTCGATGACGAGCAGGTGAACGTCTATCGCGATGTTTGCAATCAGTTAGTCATGCCGGCGGTGAGTAAGGAAAAGCCGGAGGTGGTCGGAGTCTCCATCGGCACGCAGATGCAGCTGCTGGCCGGCCTGACCTTCTGCAAGATGATCAAGGAGACGTTCCCGCACATTAAGGTGGTGGTCGGGGGCAACGTGATTACTCGCTTGCAGGAAGAGCTGCCGCATCAGGAGCGGTTCTTCGCCGAGGTGTTCGATGCGGCCATTCTCTACGAAGGCGAACATGCTTTGCTCTGGTACATCGAGGCGCTGAACGGTCAGCGCGATATCGCCTCAGTGCCCAATCTCATGTATCGGGATGCCACCGGGGTCCACCAGAGCAAAGAAGTCTATACGGAAAAGACGGCGGCGCTCCCTCTGCCGGATTTCGACGGATTGCCGCTCGATCATTACTTCGTGCCGGAGTTGATTATTCCCTATCTCGCCACGCGCGGCTGTTACTGGGGCCGCTGCACCTTCTGCGACCATGGCCAGGGCTACTTCGACCAGTATCGTGGTGTGCCGGCCCATCAGGTGGTCGAACAGATCAAGGCGCTGCGGGACAAGTACCACTGTCGCCAT
>JAHFEW010000059.1 GCA_023248215.1 Nitrospira sp. | reverse complement strand
CGAGTTCGTTGCCTCCCCCGACGCTCCGATTGCTACCGGCTGGAGCGACAGTTGCCGGGCGGGACTCTCACCCGCTGGGGACGTGCGCCTTTTCACGGCGCACGGAAGAATCCGGGCTAGCGCCCGAGCACCGAAGCAATGAATTCAGACAGCTTGGCGAAGTAGGCCCTCCCTCCGACCGACGGCACATTATTGTGATCGGCCCCGCGCACGACATAAAACTCCTTCGGAGGCTTGGCGGCAGCAAATGCCCGTTGGCCCAATTCGATCGGGATGATGTCATCTCGATCCCCATGGACAAACAGTTTCGGCAACGAGAGATGCGGTAACCGATCCTCTAATCGAAATGCGGCGCTCAGCAACCAATGAACAGGCAACCCCATATAGTGGTGGCGGGCCACCGCCTCGATAGAAGGAAAACAAGACTCGAGCAGCAAACCCATGGCGGGCCGTTGTGCAGCCAGTGCACCGGCGACTGCGCCTCCCAACGACCGGCCAAAGATCACCACGCGTTCCGGCCTGATGCGACGGACACGCAGGAGATAATCATAGGCGCCGAGCGCATCCAGATAGAGTCCGTCTTCCGAGGGCCGCCCCTGGCTTCGTCCATACCCACGATAGTCAAAGAGAAAGACCGAGAGTCCGAGTCGATGCAGTTCGCGAAGATTTTCCAAACGGTGGATCATATTGCCGGCATTACCATGACACCAGAGCAACACTGCGGAGGTCGCGGGGCCTTCCGCGTACCAGCCGAATAGCTTCGTTCCATCGGAAACCTGAAACCAGACATCTTCCAACGGCACGCCGCTGATCGTGGCCCAATCGCGCTCCTCCCACGGATGCGGATGGTAGACAAGGAATTGATCAAGCAGGCTCATGGCATGGGTTACGATAGATTGGTCGCGAAGCCTCGGATGGCGTATCGCGAGAAGGATGGAGATCGAGCGGTACCAGATCCGATCATAACCAATTGCGGATTAGAAATGCAGACCGACTCCGAACAGTCCGTAATGCGCGCGAAAATCCACCGCCAGACCTTCCCAGTGATAGTTCGCGGAAAAGTATCGATACTCTCCGAAGATAAACACCTTCGGGCTGACCATGGCCCGCACTCCCGCCAGGTATTGGTGTCCGAACGCGCGGGCGGAGTCGAAATCCTTGTCGGCCCGTCCCTGAATATTCGGATTCAACAATATGCCGTGAGACCAGCCGGCCCCGATCCCGACATAGGGCATCACGACCTCACCGGGGTAGCGGAAGACCAGGTTGAACATCGTGTTGAGCACCAAAAGGTTGGAACGACCGGTCCCGTTATTCTGTCCGTTCGGATTGTTCGGAAACGAAAGCATCCCACCGTGACCGGACGAATCGAGTTCAATCCCGACGACTCTCTTGGTGAAATGCGGGAAAAGTCCAATTTTTAGCCCGGCTCCAACCCCCTGTTGGATCGAAGCCGGCACCGTCGTTCCCTGGTTGTACAAATTCTGATCTCGCGGCCAGCTTCCCAGCGCATAGACGCTCAGGTCGATGTCGCCGAATTCGACTCCGCTCCCGGAGATTGGAGTCCACAGGTAGCCGAGGAGCGTGATCACGACGACGAGTATGCGCATACTCGTTGTACCGTACCATGGGGAAAGGAGGGGAACGAAGAAAGAAAAAGGGTCTTCGGGATGGTATCCCGAAGACCCCTTCTCAGAGAGACAACACGGAGGATCAGCTGCCCTTCACGACCGTGCACCATTCGCCGAGGATGCCGAGAATGTTTTTGGCAGTGTGATCGACAGAAGCCACCGTGGTGATTCCGCCGGCCGCTTTTGCTGCCGTGACGCTGGCATCACCCGTTGCGACCCAGCCAAGGATGGACTGGCCGCAGGCTTTGCCTTCTTTCGTGGCGGTGGCATGGTCTGTCGCCGTATCACCGTACTTCGCTTCGGTGTAAATAACGCCCATCATCGGGCTCTGAACGATTTGGCAGCCTGTCAAGCTGAGATACCCCGCGGTGATCAGGCTCAGAGAAAACAAGACGGTCAACTTCTTCATAAGGCCTCCCTCTCGAGGTTTATGGTTAATGGCACGCCCAACCCTACCCACTCTGTTGGGCGTTCTACTTGCGCGAAGTATAAGTAAGGCTCCTAATCTTGTCAATGTGAAACGGAACGGAATTCCGGCCGATAGCTTCCCCCATGTCCTCCTCTCCATTGCGCTATCGAGAAGACATCAAGGCATCGAAGCATGAAAACGCTGACTACATGTGGAATGGTCCACTCGAACCACTTGATGCGTCCGCGTCGCCATCCCTGTCTAGCATCACGCAATCGCCTCCCATACCCTAAATCCCGATCTCACCGTGCAGGCATTCTAAAAAAACGCCTGCACGGTGAACAACACATCGTTGTCATGATCGCGGTGACTGTATTCCAAGCGAAGCGCCCAGTTCTGCGCGAGGGTATAGCGTTGCCCCACCGACCACCTGAAGTCGTCTGACGTCTCGCCCAATGCATACCGCAAATAGGTCGTCGAGGCCAACAGCCGCCACCGCTCAGTGAGATCGGCATAGAAGCCCGCCGACGCGCCGCCGCCGACGCGATGACGCTCCTCGTAGGCGCGACTATAGTTCCCCTCCACCTCGGCAAACGCAAAAAACACCTCACGACGAAGCAGATGTGTTTCAGTCGCCGCGCCGATGCCGCCGTTGATATTCCAATTGCTGCACAACTCGCACTCTCCATGTCTGATAGTCTGCATCCCCACATTGAACTTCCACGAGGGGGCATGGAACAGCGAATCCATCGGCGAGAGCGACAAGACATTGGCCAACGTCACTCGCTCAATTCGCGTGTGGTCGACTCGATTATAGTGGCGCAAGCTGATCGAGCCGAGTTCGATCTGTGCATCCGGCGTGTAACCGGATTCAGGATCGAGCAAATCGTGGTATGCCGCCCGCATGGTCACTTCTTCAAACGTGTCGTTGTTGCGCCAGCCTCCACCCACACTCACGCGAGAGGTCTTATGGCCCAGTTCCGGTTGCATGGCGAAAGGAAGAATCGAGAGATCTTCGGACGGAATCCGCAGGAGACTCCGAGCCGTCAAAATCTGTCGGTTACGGTCTCTTGAAATCGCAGCCAGCTCCTCGTCATGCTCGCCCGTATAACGAACATAGTCGGAGGCCACATCTAAGACGAACGCCTGGCGAGACAGCGGCAGAGCACGGACTTCCTCCGACTGACTGGCCGACGCATCTCGCACCACTCGTTTCACTAGGTCATGTTCCGGTGCAGACAACTGTTCACGTTTGCGGCGAATGAGCGTGACGCGTGACGGACGGAATGCGATATCGCGTACCAATCGCGGCTGGGCCGCGAGCAGACGGACGGTGTCGGCGGGAACGGTCCAGAACAGAAATTGGTCGGTCAGATGCAGTGAGGGATCGGCATATTCCAATAACGACAGCAAGTGGTACGAGCAATTTTCCTTGAAGAAGAAATAATCGAACGAGGCGTTCCCGAGTTCCCAGGCATGCATGAGCAGGCGGCGGATCTGCTGCGCGCTGAAGTTCAGCCGATACTCCCAGATGTCGCGATTCTCGATATCGCGGTACTCCTGCACCTTGAGGTAATAGGGAATCGTCGAAAAGTATCCCCGGTAGCCGCCGAAGATGCCGCGTACGGGATAAGCGACACCTTCCTCCTTGGGGACATCAGCCGCGTAATTGATGGTATAGGCAAGGATGCGCGTCTGAGCCGTCTGACCTTCTTGATCGACACGTAACAATGTATGGCCGAACATGGAAGCCGGGTTGTTCATGAAGGCCGCTGGAAACACCAGCGTCACGGATCGGGCATGAAACTCCTCGATCCAACGCTCGAACCGTTCACAGTGAATGGGTGCGAGCCGGATCGGATCGAAATCCAATTGTTCCTTGAGCCACGCGTAACGCGCGACGAACGCGCATTGAGCCGGCTGCTTGGAGCGACCGACCATGCCGTCAGAAAAGAATTGTGTGAGAGTGGCCTCGAGTTCCGCTTGGGGATCGGTTTTGCCGCTGGAAGACATAAAGAAGCCCGAATCGTCCTGCTCGCTCGTATAACCTCCGAACAGATTGGCTCGATAGTGCAGCAGGAGATGCCATTCGCGCTGATGCGCCAATCGAGCCTGGTGGGCCCGCTGAATGAGGTGCTGCAGATACGGCGTGGTGGAGTCTTCCGCCTCGGCGGAGGTGGCGAGAAGAAGAACGGCCAGCAGGGCAAGCAAGATATGCACGATCGAAAGCAGATAAAAAAACAGGGCTCCGGTCGATGACCGGAGCCCTAGCATGAATGTGGAAATTTCAGCGGCTGACGGCTTGAGCGAGGACAGGGTTCTTGCCAACCGCGTCGTTCAAGGCCTTCACCAACGCCACCGACGAGGTTTCACCTGCCTGGACCAGGGCCGTATAGCGCTCTTGGGTCAAGCCAAAGAAGGCAGTATGCTGTTCCGCGGGAATCCCCATGAGGGTGGCTAATGAAGCCAGGTGCTCGCCCTTCCCCTGCGCCATCTCCTGAGACAAATTGTCAAAGTTCAATTGGGCAAACATATTCGTTTTCTGATCGGCCATCACCTGCCCATCGTTCGTGCAGCCCGAGGTCCCCGAGCTGATACCGAACGTATTGCTGCCGAAGGTGCCATTGGTGGTGGCCATCATGACTTGCGGCGCGATGTTCTTCTGGTTTTTATAATCCGCCCATGCCAACTTCCCAAGACCACAGCCTGGGCCAGTATCAGGATTGGCTGCCATGACCAGCCCTGCCTGTGACACCACTGCAACAGCGCCCAAGACGACGAATAGTTTTCTCAGCATAAGTCCTCCTCCTTTGAACAAGTGAATGAGTCCTCCCGAACAGATCTTCGTCTATAGCGTATCGATATTATAACCAAGCCATTCCGTCATGTAGAGCAAAAAAATTCCGTCTCGTCGCCCGAACGCGTCACTCTGCCCGGTTGGCCAATGTGATGTGCTGCGACTCGATCGTCTCATTCTGGAACAGGAGAAGTCCAATGGCGCGCGGCAGGTGAAACCGTTTCGGTCCGGCAGAACCGGGATTGAACAGCAGCACCCCCTCGCGCCATTCCGCCTTCGGTTGGTGAGTGTGCCCGTACACACAAATGGCCGGGCTCGTTCGCTTCAAGAAGGAGGCGCCCTCGCGCGTCAGCTTTCCTTTTTCGTAGAGCCGGTGATAGAGGGCAATCCGATGGCCCGCCATTTCGATCACTTGCTCCACAGGGAACCCGCTCGCCTCGAATCCATCCACGTTGCCGGACACCACCGTCACGGGAGCAATCTGTTCAAGTTGCTCGATGACCTCCCGCTTGCCAATGTCTCCGGCGTGCAGAATATGATCGACCCCGGCAAAGTGGCGGGCGATCGCCCGATCGAATAACCCATGCGTATCCGATACCACCCCGATGCGCATCCTCGTGAACCTCGCATCATTTGTTGGGCTCAGACTTGGCCAATGATTCCTGTACGTTCTTCCAGTCGAAACTGAACGGCTCGGGACTTCGTTTAGGCAACGCCGCCAGTTCCGCTTTCAACCGTTCCGCACGAGCCGCACTCATGGGATGGGTCGAGAAGAGTTCCACGCGGGCCTTGTCTTTTTCCGAGAGGCGTTCAAAAAATCCGATCATGCCGTCCGGCGCGATGCGCGCGTCGGACAAGAGGCGAATGCCGGTGACATCCGCCTCGGTCTCCTGTTCACGTCCGAACTTCAAAGTCACCAGGTTCAATCCGAGCTCCTTAGCCAGCCCGATCAAGCCTTGCTGGTCTCCCAACACAATGCTGGCGACCGCCGCTAACCCAAGCATTTTGACCATGCGCTCAAGACCATGCCGCTGCAGCACGTGGTTCAACTCATGGCTCAATACGCCGGCGACCTCTTCACCGCTTTCTGCCTTCTTCATCAAGCCGGTATACACCACCACGTAGCCTCCCGGCAGCGCGAACGCATTCACAACGGGACTCTGCACTACGGAAACCTGGAACTTGTATGGGTTGTGAGGAATTTTGTCGGTCAGGCGCTGAGTCATTTCCTGCACCGCCCCGACTGCGGAACCTTCCTTGAGTACCGTCTCCTTGGACAAGGCATCTTGATAGACCGCTTCGCCGAGTTTCTGTTCCCACTCGATGGGAATACGGGCCACCGCCCACTCGACAATCAGATCGGAGCCGAACCAGAGCAGGAGGCCAAGGCCGAGCACAATTCCAACTGCACTGCCCCAAACCAGGCGATGGCTATGCCGGGCACGCCGGACATGTTCGGCCGCCCGCTCCAGAGACGCTGTCAATTCCGGCGGCGCCGTGCGTCGAAAGGCGACGATCAGCGCCGGATCTTTTAGGTACAGCGTACGAGCCGAGGCGCCGG
The DNA here is from genome assembly GCA_023248215.1 of Nitrospira sp. GTDB lineage: Bacteria > Nitrospirota > Nitrospiria > Nitrospirales > Nitrospiraceae > Nitrospira_A. The sequence continues at coordinate 20,257 of JAHFEW010000059.1, read as the reverse complement.
TCGTCCACGACAGGACCAGCTGATCATGATCCAACCCGCCGGCCGCGACCGACAGGGCCGAGTACGCCACAGACTCCTCGACGAGTTGCGACCCTTCGAGCGGAATGAGGCGCAGTCCATCCGCCGACAGTACGACATGACAGGGCGCCCCTGCTGCGGGCAGACCGTCACCGAAACACAGTGCGTTGGGAATGGAGCTCATCAGTATTAGAATCTTTTCGCGCGGGCGCTCAAAACGGCAGCCAACGCGGCCGCAGGCGAGAAAAAACCGCAGGCGTACCCTCGGGGTACGTTGAGGATTTTTCCGAGCCGAGAACAAAGTTGGCAGGCGTTTTCAGCGCCCGCCATTCAGCCGCTATTCAGAGACGGGGATGAATTGCCTAATCCAGTTCCCAAAACTACCGGGGTTACGGCTTTGGATGTAGACGACGCCGGGACCGCGGAAGCGGCATACCAATCCCTCACCCGACGTGAGGCTGGCAATCCACCCGGAGGAGGCCTTCTCGATATTGTAGGTGGTCGTGGAAGTCCAGGCGACCAGATGGCTGTTATCGACGATGTATTCTTCATTGGGCTTGAGCTCGATTTTATGAATCGCGCCGAAGCTATTGAGCATGAGCTGCCCGGTCCCGCTGATCTTCAGAATAAAAAATCCTTCCCCGCCCAGCAACCCGCGCGTGAGGCTTTGCATCTTGCTCTCGATCTTCACGCCCTCGGCTCCGGCCAGGAATCCGTCTTTCTGCACCATATATTCATTCACACCATCGAGGTCCATCACGACGATTTCGCCGGGCACCGTCGGCGCCAACAAGACTTCTCCCGCTCCGCGGCTGGCCCGAAGCGTTTGAAAGAAGAACTTCTCGCCGCTCAGCATCTTGCGCGACAATGCGCCGAGGAAGCCGCCCTCCATTTTACTTTCGATATCGATCGTCGGCGACGCGGCCACCATGGCGCCGGATTCGGCCTTCACCGTTTCACCGTCAGCCAAATACACCCGCACCATCGGAAACGCGCCCGGATACAGAATCTCGCTCTTCATTATGTTACTGCCTCCTTAAACCAACAGGACCTAACTTCGTATCCATCCATACAACCGATGACTCGGCTCAGGGCCTTCCTCCAGATAACTCATACGCATGCGCCCCACATAGTCTGACGGCACGTGATGGCGCGTGGCGACGACATCGACGCCGAATAGTTTTGCGGCGTTCAGGCCAAAAATCTGTGCCTTCACATCACGCGTCAGAGGTACGTACCCATGCTGTTCAATCAACTGATCCGGCATCTGAAACCGGCGGAAGGCCTCGATCTGCCACTGAGGCGTGCCGGACCAAATCGAATCCGTTCCCCACAACACATGGTCCACTCCGAAGGCCTCGATAATTTGTCCGAGCAGATGGGCGCAGACCGCCGGATGTGCCGTCACCAGCTGCCCGAATGTGGAGCCGAGTTCCATATAGATATTCTGAATAGACGGCTCGGCCTGTTTCATCCGACAGAACTCCGTCGTCCAGGGGATGGCACCAGTCTTCGCAAAGGTCTCATCGATGAAGGCCGACGTCAGCAGGCCGGAGTGATACACCAGGAATTGGAGATCGGGAAAATCCTTGGCTGCCTTGATGAGATCGCGGGGGTGGTTGTAGTCAGGAACCGGACCAAGCGGAAGGCCTTTATGAACGCAGACGCGGGGGATTTTCAACTTCCTAGCCTGTTCCAACATGGGATACGCGATCTTCTCGTCATCCATCCACCAGCCCTGCTCGAATCCCACCGGGCAAGACCCCGTATAGCACTTCCAGGCGTCCACCTTGAGAGTCTCGGCCTGCATGGCCATAAAGTCCAAATCTTTGAGCCCCAACTGCGGCGTGGCCAACCCATGCGCCAGCATGCGCTGCGAGCCGGCCATCCGGTTGATCTCATCCCGGATGTGCGCCATTTCTTTGGGAGGCACGACGGCCTCCTGGGGATAGGGTCCCGGCGGGGTGCTGATCAATCCGATGGAGGTCTCGCTGTCTAAAAATATTTCTTTGATGAAGTTCTGCCAGGAGAGATCGTCGATGGTGCCACGATCGGCGGAGAGCTGCGGATTCAATCCCGCCTCTCGTGTCCGCCGGCGCAACGACAAGAGAGCCTGCTTGGTGACGGCTCCTTTGCGACCAGCCTCGGCGCCGGCCGGATCGTAGTGGCTCCCGACATAGTGTGTTTGCACATCGAAGATAAAATAGGGGTCGCCGGTACGCTCCGTGAATGCCGCTGCCTCGACGGCTTCGATATCCAGCACGTCGAAGAATTTCCCGAACACGGTATTCATGGCCAACATCGCCACTGCCATTCCACCTGTGGTACGCAGCAAGTCGCGCCGCGTGATGCCTAAGGAGGCGGCAGCGTGATCGGCAGCTGCAGTGACGAGATGGTCGACGCGGGCCTGGGCAGCGGTTTGTATATGCGGGGTAAACTCCTCATTCGACACTACTTGGGTAGGAATAGGCGCTTCCGACAATACCCCTCGCGTGAGGCCCTTCTCACCATCCATGCCTGTTGGTTGACGCATCGACTGACACACTCCTGATGATTCGGCCGATTCTGTGGAATGTCCTCAGTTCTGTCAAGTCGCACCTGGCATTCGGCAAGCCAGTGAGGCCACTTCACATCACACTTTTCTTTCCCCCTCTCCTCAAGATCGTCCGCATTTCAGCCGATATAGTTCAACCGGACGCCCTCGTTTTCGTGACGGGCGGACCACGACCCTGTGGGCGGCCATCATATCGATCAATGGCCTCCATACCGAACGCACCGAATGTACACGAGAGAGTCCCATGCGACGAGTCGTGATTGAAGAACTCACGCCGGGCATGATCTTAGCCAAACCCGTCACCAACGCAGCCGGGCTCGTGGTACTTCCCTCCGGCGCCGAACTTGATGAGGCGACCCTCCCCCGATTGCAGCGCCTGGGCCTGGCCTCGGTGTTTATCGAGGGGGAGGCAGGCGACGCCGGTGGCAAAACCCTCTCAGAACTGGAAGCCGAACTCGATCACCGCTTCCGGCTTGTCAGCAACGACCCGATTCAACGCCAACTTCTGGAGGCGATCCGGCTCCACCTTCGCACCACGCATGGGGTCAGCGAGAGTCCTGGCCCGACGCCGATATCATGAGTCCTTCAGCTAAGGTTGATCTCCATCGACGGATCGAGCAAGTCGGCGAGTTGCCGACCCTGCCCCATGTCGTTCAAAAGCTCGCTTCAATGATCGGCCGCACCAACGTCTCGGCGGAAGAGATCGGCACCCTGATCGAGAAGGACCAAGTGCTATCCGCCAAAGTCTTGCGGCTGGCCAATTCGCCGTTTTACGGATTCCCCTCGCGCATCGCGTCGGTCGCCCATGCCGTGGTGGTGTTGGGATTGAACGTGGTCAAGGGCCTCACGTTATGCGCGACCGCGTTCGACATGATGAAGAACGCCGGCATGAACGAGCTCTGGCGTCACTCACTGGGCGTCGCTATTACCGCACATATCCTCGGCACGAGAGCCGCGCTGAAGAATCCGGAAGAAGTCTTTGTCGCCGGCCTCCTGCATGACATCGGCAAAGTGGTGCTCTATGTCAAATGGCCCGATGTCGGCCAGCAGATCACGACGGCCACTCGCAAGACCTCCCGTTCTTTAATGGAAACGGAACAAGAGTTGTTCGAAGTGACACACGCCGACGTGGGGGGATGGCTCGCGACCGCCTGGCATCTTCCGACCAGTCTGCGTGAACCCATTCTCTATCATCACAAGCCTGCGGCAGCCCAGGACGCGCCGCTGCAAACCGCGATCGTGCACGTGGCCGATGTGCTGGTAAAGGGTCTGGCCTGCGGCAACCCCGGCGACGATCTGGTGCCGCCGCTTTCCCGTCAAGCCTGGGATCTCGTGGGCTTGGACGCGCAGAGTCTTGCCCACTGCCTCGCCAAGGCGACGGAAGAATTCCAGACCATCGATGACTACCTATGAGCGGCCTTCCTTCCAACCGGCGCATCCTGTTGCTGCACAACGACCCGACCGAAATCGAGCGGCTGACCGCCGGACTTAGTCGATCGGGATTCAGTGTGGTTGCGGCAGATGCCAACCGCCTGGCCATGCACGAACTGGTGCATGATCCGCCCTGTTTGGTGTTGGCCGCAGAAGGTACGAACGGACGTTCGGCAGACACCCTCGCCCGAGAGTTGCGCGCCGATCCCTTCCTGGGACGGCTCCCGCTGATCATCTTGGTACGGGATATCCGGATCAATGATTTGGATTGGGCGACGCTCGGCGTGGACGACTATATCGCCGTCCCCTACCGACCTGACGAAGTCCCGCAACGGGTGCGCCTCTGCCTCAGTCGGCTTGAACGATCGTTGGACGCCAATCCCCTGACCAGGCTCCCAGGGAACAGCACGATTCTTCACGAAACGACCGCGCGCATCGAAAGCCGAGCGCCCTTCGCCCTGGCATACCTCGACATCGACAACTTCAAGTCCTTCAACGACCGTTACGGCTATGCCCGCGGCGATGAGGTGCTGGTGGTCACCTGCCGGATCCTGACGACCGTCGTCAGCGAACTGGCCGGCACTGATGGATTTGTCGGCCATGTGGGCGGAGACGATTTTGTTTTCATGAGTGCGCCCGCCACGATTGAGGCGATCTGCCAAACCCTCATCAAGCGTTTTGATTTGGTGATTCCGGACTTTTACGATCCTGAAGATCGCCAGAAGGGGTTCATCGATTCCGTCGATCGCCGCGGCAATCACGAACGCTTTCCTATCATGAGCCTGTCCATCGCCGTGGTGACCAATGAACATCGCACCATTTCCCACCCAGGCGATGTCAGCAAGATTGCTTCTGAGCTGAAGAAGGTAGCCAAGAGCCGGCCCGGCAGCGTCTACGTGAAAGACCACCGAGGGACGGATGCGCCTGAATCAGCATCCGAAATCAGTACCGCCTAGCCCGTCGATTAGCAGGCTGCGGAAAAACTACTTTCGCACGCTAGAACTCCGATGATCTGCACGTGTCCACAACAGGAGAACGCTCCCACAGGATGCTCAAAATGGCCGTCCAGTAAGGCCGCAGCGAGGTCCGCGACGCGAAGAATAATGAGCGCGTCACGCTTGCGGACGCCGGCGAGGCGGTGAGCCGGCCGTGTCCCAGGCCGAGGCGTCACGTTCTTACCCGCCCGCCCCACGCCTGCCGGGACAGGCTCTTTTCCCATGGGGATACGTTGAGGGTCTGAACGAGGCGAGAACGCTGCTGGCGGACTTGTTCAGCATCCTGTTAGGGTGATGTCAGAACGCGGGAGGGGAAACGTCAGTTTACTCCGACCGTAGCTCGGGAGATTGCTCGCCGGGTGCCTGTCTACCGCCATTCTCGCCATACTGACGGCGAAGCTCTCGCCGGTACGCGCGGCGCTCTTCGGGCGACATACTCTTAAATTTTTCCCGCAACGCCTGACGCTGTTCGGGGGGCAGGGACTTGAACCATCGCCGGGCATTCCGTACCGACTCGCGTTGTTCGGGCGGGAGCTGACGAAATTGCTGAAAGCGTTCGCGCAGTTGCTGCTGTTGCTCCGGCGGAAGTGTCCGCCATTGTTTGAAGCGCTGCTTTGCCTCTTGACGCTCCTCAGGCGTCATCGTCCCCCATTGCTGCGCCCCGTTGCGTAACCGCTCCTGTTTGCGCGGGGGCAACTGATCCCAGGTGTCGCTGAAGCGCTGCAACAGTTGTTGTTCGCCGGGACTCAACTGGCTCCAAGGCACCCCTGTTGGCTCGCCCTGGGCCCAGGCCGACGCCATTCCACATCCCAGCACGATCACGCAAATAAGTACTACTCTCATGGGCCGGTCTGCACCCTCATCGGCTCGCGTGGTTTGTCCGGACTCTGACTCGGCTCGACGCCCTTCGGCTGCCTGCGGGCACGTGCGCCAGGGTCTGGCCTCTCCGCTTTCGACCCAGACGGAGCTTCCGAAAGAAGATCATCAGACTCTTGGAATGGATCCATCCAGCATCCATCCTCATTATGCCAGGAACCCAAAAATTCCAGAAAATCCGTATCCGCCTCTGCTGCTCGCGGCACCGACTCCGGGGCGGCCTGTGCCAGCGTGGCAAACAGGCAGACACCGAGCAGCAGAAATCGCCTAGCCGGTCGTAGTGGTACCATCGGCCAGCCAGTCATAGAATTCGAGATCTTCCGATAGTTCGATGTTCTCGGATGATTGCATCAATTCAAGATCCTCGAGCAACGGGAGGTGGGAATGGTTTCCCCCTGTGGATGGCCACATCCACAGGGTGAGAGCCAATGCGGCAACCGATGCCAGGACCGCTCCACCGGCCCACCGGAGCCAGGGCCGCCGGGGCGATGCATGGTCGAGCACATTCAGCCTCGCACGCTGCACCAGCAATACCGTCTTCCGATCAAGATCCTGCACACTCTGATCAAGAAGTCGCTTCGCCGCTTGCGCCAACGGATCCGGTTGTGGGTCCGACCGTTCACTCATGGCCAATGCTCTCCTAATCGCTTTCTCAATACCTGTAGCGCACGAAAGAGATGCGTCTTGACGCTGCCCTCCGAGCAGCCCATCGCGTGCGCCGTTTGCGCCACGTCCAGCTCTTCCCAAATGCGCAGGAGAAAAGCCTGCTGTTGCCGCAAGGGGAGGGCGCGCAATGCAACGTCGAGTGCGGCACAGGCGCGCTTGCGCTTCAGGTCTTCATCCGGCGCCACGGCGGCTCGGTCGGGAACTTGCTCCAACGGATCTTCCCTTTCCTCTTCATCCTGCGAGCCATGGAAAAATTCTCGCAGACGGTTCCGCACCCTCGTCCGGCGGTACCAATCCCGAATGCGGCTCTGAAGAATACAGTGAAAGAGCGGTCCCCACTCCCCTTCTGTACGGTCGCCATAATTCTGCACGAGCTTCAACATGGCATCCTGCACAAGATCCAGCGCTTCGTCCTCATTCCCCGTGGCAATCTGTGCCATTCGGAATGCCCGCCGCTCAATCCCGGCCAAGAACCGATCCAATGCCTGGGTTCGATCCAGAGACCCCACCCTCTCACCCAGGCAAAGGCTGCCGGGTTGTCCATCTATGGCGATATGCGAATGACAGCCGCTCACCGCCGCCTACCGCACCAGCACCAGATCGACGGTCAGAATGCAATCCGGAATGTGGGCTAAATAATGACTCCCTTGCTGACGGCACGGCCCATCCTGATAACCCTCATGACCGCGAGCGCAAGGGGCCTCCTGGTAACCGAGATCGATCTGATTCTCGATCCGATCAACCTTGAAATCAAGAGACAGCGCGTGAGACCCCATTGCCTGAACGGACGTCCTCGCGCCTCTCAGCTCCTCCTGATGATGGCCCCTCATACCCTCTCCCCTTCCGAGAAACCACCGAACCACACCCTCTACGGAGGGAAAACGCACCGACGGTGCCTCGGTTGACCATGTCATCGAGGCCGATCGAGAACACTCGATTCAGAGGGGATCTGCCGATATGACGCGGAGAACGGTGCCCAGGAGGGATTACTTGCTGTTGTTCATATCGGCAGTCCGTTTGCTGCCAGCCCATGCGGTCAGGGGGATCTGCGCCACCACGTCGAATCGGTCTTGCGCTTCATTGTCCCTGAGGTCCCGCCCAACACTATAAAAGACGCCTTTCTTCATGTTCACCAGCATGGGAAAGCCTGTGAAGGGGTCGTAGAGACCTTGCCCGGCCTTGGCAATTCTGGTGAGTAGATCTTGCTCCGGTGGAGTCCGACGGAGCCAGGCTTGCAGCGAAGCCAGGCGCAAGCGCGCGTCGGTTTCCAAAACTCGACCGGCATACGTTTCCCATGTCGGGAGCTGGTCGACCCCGACGAGGCTCTCGATGGGATTCACCAACACGTCCGCCAGGCCGTGGGGCGGCGTGCGCACGAACTGAGACTGTTTCGGCAAGTCGGCATAGCGGCCTTCCGCCGCAGCCTTGCCGACGGCTTCATAGTATTGTGCATAGGCATTGAATCGACGCTGCTTCGGCAACGGCAGCGCGGCGGCGACCGAGCCATAGAACGGGCGGGCATCGGCCGGATCATGATTCAGCGTCTCCTCCAGCGTCTTGGTGGCCAGCACGAATTGGCTCTGCATCGGCCAGCGAACCGACTGCTCGACTTGGTCGAGCGGGCGCGCGAGTTTGGCGAGCCGACTGATCAGTCGGTCATCGAGGTCCGGCCGGAGTAATAGCCCGCTTACCATTGCGATGTTGTCATTGAGGGCGTCACTGGCCAGCATTTTCACCGGCATGGTCTTGGCCTGCCCCAATACCGTCCGCCAGGCGGTGAGATCGGTTTCTAGCCGCGCGACCCCCGCTTCCACATCTTGCGCGAACCCCTCCGCGACATACAGTCGATGAGCATAGAGAATCAAACCACAGTTCGGACTGACCGGCTGCCCAAACCCCCAATCTTCGAAGGGCTTGGTGAGCCACTGCCGGTATCGGCCCATGGCAACCCCAGCCTGGGAGGCCCAGGACTTCACCCCGGCCGCCTCCATCCGCATCTGCGCCGCAGGATCAACCCTCTTCAGCCATTTGCCCGTCACGTCAGCCGACGCACCCTGTTGAGTGCCTGAGCCATTTCCTTCTCCCGTCAGACAGGTGTGGGTGACTGCACGATCGGCCTCCTCAACTCGACGGTCCATCCCAGCTTGCACAGGGTCCTGTGCCGGTGCGGCACCAAAGCCAAGCAGGAGGAAATAACCGTTTTTCTGGGAATCCTGGAGCGTGTGTTGTGGCACCGAGGTCATAGCTCGATAGGCCGGAGTGGGTTGCTCCTCAAGGACCAGCCAGGTCAATGCGATCGCACCCACGGCGCCGGCGACGAGAACCAACGTGAGCCCGATCAGCGCCACGACCAGGACAACCAGCGATCGCGTCGTCGAGACCCCAGCGCCGATGAGGGAGGTCACGGTCCGACCTATGCGATGCCATGCCTGCCCGACTGCCGACTTGTTCGGTTTTGGGCGAGGGGCATGCTGCTCCACATGCAGTGGCGTGGAATCGTCCGATTGATCAACAGGACGGTCCGTCACCAGAGGGGTCGCCTCTTGTCGCTCACCCACCGGCGGAGCGACAGGAGGCAGAGGCTCATCAGGGATGGTCGTCGGTTGGCTGGCTTCAGGGGGGGCAACGTCTTTAGGCTTGTTCAACCAGCGTGTCAACATGTTCCCGGTTGAAGCGCTCGGGGTCGGCTTCGACGAGGAGTCATCCCACAGAATTCGAAGACCACCCTCCGCGGAAGCCTCGGGGGCTGCCGCCGCCGCTGGTGCGGCCACTTGTATGTCAGCAGCAGGCCCAACAGACACTTCCAAAACCTCTGCTGCCAGAACTACTTCAGCGGCCTGCACAGGTTCAACCGAAGCCAGGTTCGATTCGTCCGAGCGAACAGGGACAGGCGCACCAGTGGATTGTGCCTGAATGCCTTCCGACAGCGGCAATGCCGGTGCATTCGGAACCTCTTCAACTGGAACAGCCAATTCGCTCAACTGGGGTGCTCCGGCATCACAGGCGACGACCTCTGGCATCGATGCGTGACCCTGCACAAACAGCGGCGACATCTCCGGTTCAGGCGCCAGCGGAACATCTTCCAAGGGAACGACCTCCGAATCCAGTGCAGTCGGTTCAGCCTGCACGACCGGCTGATCGGCGATGAAAGAGGGCATAACCGAAGGAACCGCCGCCTCGACACCAGTTTCCTGAGTAGTAGCAGTTGTCGGCTCCTGACCAGAAACAGGAGCCATGGGCTGGTCAACAAGACATGTTGGCTCTGAGGGGAACGCCTCTGTCGGTTCGACGAGAGGGACCTGAATGTCACCAGCCTGTTCAAGAATCAGCGGCGGCACGTCTAACCATGCCGTTACGGCGGTTTCCGTCAACGATTCGGCAGGCACTGCGCGAGGCTCGTCCGGTTCTGGTGCCGCAATCGCCTCACTCCCAGCCAACCGCAAAGGGCGCTCTATAGGCAGGTCGATCGTTGATTCGGCTGGTGGTTCAGGCTCGAATACTGCAGCCAGTGGCGACTCTTCAACTGGTTCGATTGCCTCCACAGGAATATGGATAGGTATGGGGTGCTCAGGCGGTTCGACCGGAGCATCCAGAGAAAGAATACGGAACTCCGGCGTCGAGGGTGATTCAACATGACTCAGGCCGTCGGCTACCGTGACGTCCGCAAGAGCCCCTGTAGCAGACACCGACTCATGTGTTTCCGCCGAAACAGGCATGACCAAGGTGGAATCCTGGGCTCCCCCCACAACATCGGCAGAGACTGGTCCGAATTCAGGCTCAGGGTCTTGTCGAGGAATCGCCACGTTTTCGACTTCGATCTGTTCCCAAGGCATGGGCGCCGAAAGCGGTGGCGAATCACTGACTAGACCTGCGAAAGAATCCGACGCCGGAGCTGCGAACGACAGCCACTCTGTCTCTGAGGGATCAGCAGGTGGCGTGACCGTCGTCGCCGTCTCTTCAGGCACAACGATATCGTTGGCGGCTTCGCTTTCTGCCCTCGGCATGGTCTCCGCGGGAGCAGGAGCGGCTTGCATCGCGGTGACCGCCGCGAGAATATCCTCCCAAGAGAGCCCTGATGAGGAGATAAAGGAAGGGACTGGTGGAATGGGCGGATCCGCCGTTGCCCCTGCATTGAGCAGAGGATCCGTCGCGGTGGGTTCGTTTGCGTTCTCCGCCTCCACCACTTCGGCCTCAATCTCCACCTCGGCCTTTGGAGACACTGCCCCTGGCGTCTCTTCAACCTGGTCCCAGGGCATGGGGGCCGGGCTCATCGGCGCTTCTGCAATCGGGTGGGCGCTGGCGTTCCGAAGCACTTCAATCGTTGGAGACGCCGCCTCAAGGACAGGTGGCGGTGGTAGCTCAGCCTCCCTGGATAGCGCAGAAACCACCTCAGCCCCCGTCGACCCGTCACTGTCTGTCACCGGCAAGCTCGCGGGGGCAGCGTCGTCAACCTGGTCCCAGGGCATGGGAGCTGGGCTCATCGGCGCTTCCGCAATTGGGTGGCGACTACCTTCTGCCGGCACCTCGATTGTGGCATGGGGGACCTCGGCGACCGGCGGGGCTGGAAGATCGGCTTCCACTGACAGCGTTGGGGCCACCTCATCGGTTATCGGACCCTGACTGTCTGGCACCGGTGAGAGCGCAGGGGCAGCGTCTTCGATCTGATCCCAGGGCATGGGAGCTGGGCTCATCGGTGCTTCAGCAATCGGATGGCTGCTACCCTGTGTCAGCACTTCGATTGTGGGCTGTGGGACCTCGGCGACCGGCGGGGCTGGAAGCGGTGACTCGGCAACCGTGGGCTCGTTCTGATCTGCGACCTGGACCGGTTCTGTCGTTGACGCTACTGACAGCGTCGAGGGCTCATGGTGCAGCTGGAGCTCCGACGCCGTGGGTGAATCAGGTACCTGCGCGGCCGGCATCCGATCAGAACTGTCGTCCTGTCGTAACGCCTCTGTGACCGACTCCACCGAAGTGAGTGGAGCAACCGCGTCCGTCGTTTCGATCGAATCTCCCGCTGATGGAACCTGCACCTCCTGGGAAGGAGCAGCGTCAGTCGGCGTCGACTCCAGTTGCTCCCATGGCATTGCAACCGCGGTGGCATTGTCGACAAGCGACTCAGAAACCGGTATGGGCTGAGGAAGCTCGCTCCCCGAATCGACCACCGCAGGCTGAGGGGTGGCCTGCAATACCTGCCCCGTCACGGTATCGAACATGGCCGCAAAGCGGAAGGCAACAGGACTTCCGGGGGCGACGGAACGAATTCGGACGAAGAGCTCGCTGGCTCGGTTCGGATGGTCGGTGTCCGGATCTTCCAATAACACCTCAACCGCCTTGCCGTACTCTGCCACCGCCGCCATGACATCGCCCTTCTCCTCGTACACATGCCCCAGCATTTCCAAGAAGGGCACACAGCGTGGTCCTGCAGTCAGGTATTCCCGCAAGAGCGATTCCGCCAGCCAATAGTCCTGCCGCTCCATCGCCTCGCGAGCCAGGGATTCGAACGCCGTCCTCGCACTCATCAGACTTCCGAGTCGCAAGTGGAGGGTGGCGAAGAGGCGTCGGGCTTCGGCATTGAGCGGATCGAGCGCGAGTAAGTCCTTCAGCGCGGAAGACGCACGGCCATACTTGCCGGCGTTCATTTGTGTAATAGCATCTTCGAGAAGCGCCGACTTTTTGTTATAGCCGATGGTTCCCTTTTTCTGGATTTTTGGAGGGGCTTTTTTGTCGGATTTGAGGGAAGTTTTTTTATCGGATCGCACGGTATAACCTTAGGAGATTACAGGTTTCTCGACCGGTGATGCCACTCGATTGGCGCGCAACCCGCAGGGGCTCGCCAGGCCGTTAAAACCTCCGCCTGGAATAAAAAATCCTTCGGAGGGAAGCAAGAGAGGTGCCTTAGCCACTGTATGGTTCTCCCTCGTGCCATCCCCCACATGTAACTGGGAATGCGTGCCATTCACTCAATAATTCACCCGCCAGAGGACCTGACACGACCATGTGTCTATCCTTTTCGGCATTACCCGGCGCGATCTTAATTGGGGGTTTTGCTGTGTCAGGCCTGGCACAGGATCCGAGGTCCTTGCCCTTGTGAGATCTACAGCAATATGCGATTGACCTCCACCGAGCCCCAGGATCATGCAGAAGGAGACGACTGAACCACATCCCTAGGGAGTCAAGGGAGAGAGAAGGTCCAAATAGAAGGCGGGTACAGCAGAAAAGTATGGCGCACTGAATCGGCTACCTAGAGGGCGGTTTTGCCCGCATCAGGAAAGTTCCGTATACTGCATTCAGGGAGTTTGGCACTGACTATGCGGCGAATCATTATCTTCACGGACCTCGACGGAAGCCTGCTTGACGCCACCACCTACTCCTTCGACGCGGCGAAAGACGCCCTTTCGGCGATTCACACACTAGGCGCAGCGCTCATTTTGGTCTCGAGCAAGACCCGTTCAGAAATGGAGCCGCTTCGCCTTCGCCTGAATCCTCATCATCCCTTTATTGTCGAGAACGGCGGCGCACTGTTCGTTCCGAAAGGCTACTTTCCATTTCCGATCGATCACTCGACGCCCAACGGGGAATATGAGGTCGTCGCAATTGGAGCCCCCTATGCCACCCTACGAGCAGCGCTGAAAGAAATCGGCCAGGCCCTGGGTTGTCGCTTGCAGGGATTCGGGGATCTATCCGTCGAAGAAGTTGCGCGGCTCACAGGATTGTCATCCGCCGATGCCTTCCTGGCCACACAGCGGGAGTACGATGAACCCTTTGTGGTCGTGGGAAACGAGATCACCTGGAGCCTCCTTCTAAAGGCAGCAGAAACACGCGGCCTACACTGTACGCGAGGAGGGCGCTTCTACCACTTGATGGGTTCGAATGATAAGGGAATCGCGAGCCAGCGCCTCATAGCGTGGTATAGGCGCCTGGCGCAAGATGACGGACAGAGCCTGGTGACGATTGGTATCGGGGACAGCCTCAACGATCTTCCCATGCTGGCAGCGGTGGACTATCCCATCCTCGTCCAGAAGCCGGACCGCTCTTACGATTCGGACGTGCAGCTTCCCCATCTCATCCGCGCCGTCGGGGTTGGGCCAGTCGGATGGAATCGAAGCCTCATGGATCTCTTGCCGACCCTCTGACGGTCGGCTGATTGACATTCCCGCACCACTCTGAGCCAACGACGCAGCGACTGACGCATTATGGCCTCTGCCGTGGAACATCGGGACGTCGACGGCACTGAAGGCCCATGATGATCCCACCGGCGAACCCTAAACTGACGGCCAGCGCCACGAGGCTTACCAGCGAGCCATTGAACGTAAACGGGTTCTGGCGGCGTTGTGGATAGCGGGGTACAGACGCTTCGCCGCCCAACCAGCGACGCGCCTTGGCCTCACCATCGACGTCCGAGATGTTCTTATTCATGCCGTGTCCTTATCGTCGACTCCCCGAGTAAGGTCCACCCATTTAGAGATGACGCAAGTCATCGGGTGCCCCGTCTCGCGAGCGAACGGAGAGCCCACGCTCGAGATAGTCCTTAGCTAAATCTTTCGCACCTAGTCCAAAGGCGATCGCCCCGGCCAAGACGATCCCTCCGAGGGTGATGCCGAATCCCACCACCACGATGTTCTGTGCAATACCGAGCTGTTCCAGCGCCATGGCGACCGCCAATAATTGAATGCCCCAGCGTGAACAGGTGGCCACAAGGCGTGCCGGAGGCAGCCCCGCATTCACCGCCGCAATCAGAACAGCCTGAGACACAAAATTCGACAACAACCACCCGGCCACGAGAATGAGGCCCGCCGTCACAAGATGGGGCACATAGGCCAGGAACGATTTGGCAAAATCGTTGATCGGCTGGAGATTGAGCGCCCCCAATGCAGCGACGGTCGCAAAAATCATGACCAGCCAATAGGCGGCTTGCCCGACCAGCCGCGACGGATCGGTTTTCACACCACCGCGCAGCAGGGCGCCCGTAACCCCCAATCGATCGAAAAGCCGATCCAGCCCTACCACACGCAGCAGCCGCTCAAGCGCCTGACTGGCGGTCCAAGCCACCACCAGTCCAGCAAAGAAAATGATGGACATCGCCAAGAGACTGGGCAAGACCGCGAGCACCTGCCGCGCCATCAACTCCAGGGGGTCAAGTAGGCCCTTTTCAAAAAATTCTTTCATGCTTCCCTCCTCCGGCCTGTACTGCAGCCTGCCTTCAGATGGATCGATTCGCGAACGTCAGCTTGCATGAGGCTCATTCCACCGCGCCACCAGGTAGGACTTGTCCTTTTCGAAGGCCTGGCAGAGCGCTTCGATGCGCCCCTCGGCTTCACTCGAGGTGAGCCCCTGCGTATCCAGCACGAACGAGGCGGTTCGCCCCAGGTACAAGGGGGTGAAGGCCTTCAACACGTGATCGCGCGGGAGTACACGGTTTCGATAGGCGACAGCGGCATCATAGACCACTCGCGCCCACAGGTTGTCGGCGATTCGAAACTCCTGCAAGGAACAGGTCCCCAAGAGCCGCAGACTCTGTCTGGTCCCGGGGGCCAGAATTTGATCCCAAATCGCGCCCAGATCGCTCAGGCCCTGCCGAAAGGTACTGATCATGCGATCGACATTGACGTTGACCGGTTCGACTCCCACCTCATATTGAAATCCGAACAGCGGCACCGCGTTCGAGCCGTCCGTTTTGGCCCAGACTGCATAATGGTCTTCCATCAGCGCGAACACCGCGCCGAGCACCTGGACCAACATTGCCGACAAGTCCGCCGCCGGATCTTTTGGATTGTGGATTTTCGCACCCAGAAAACTTTGACAGACCCGAGCCCCGCTGGCAATCGCTTCCGTCGTCATCCAAATGTCGATGCCGAACTTGGCCACTTCCGATTCCCACACATGCTTATCCAGATAGTGCTGGGCTAAATGACCGGAAAATCCGAAATCGCCGCCGATGGGTTGTCTGATTCGATGACCATAGAGCGTTCGCGTCAGCGGATACACAATGCTGTTCGTAATGGTCCCATCATACTTGTGGCGCAGATAATAGGGTGCGACATAGTCGAACCCCTGTTCGAACACCGGACTCACCAGAAGTTCAATCCATTCCGGGGTGATGCTCCGCAGATCTGAATCCACGACGGCACAGGCCTTGGCCTTCAGGCGGCGAGCGATTTCAAAGATGGTGCGAAATGCGCTTCCCTTACCGGGGATGCCGTGATAGGGCGTGATGATCTTGTGGAGAGAGCTCTGCTGATCACCGATAAAGAGCGTTTTGAGATCGACAACGGCCTGCGCCACCACCTCCTGCGTGCCATCCGTCGAGCCACCATCCGAATTCACCAAGACGGCGCGGGCTTGGGGGAAATATTTTGCCAGGCCGGCGCTGACCGCTCTGACGACATGGCCGATCGTTTCAACATTGTTGAAACTGGGAATGCCGACCAAAATGTCCGTATGCGCAAATTGATCAACTTGCGCTTCAGTTTCAGGAGTCAGCGGAGCGGTATGGGTAACGTCAGAAACATTAGGACCAGGCGTCATAGGTTCGTTCTCATACGCCTCCGCCCTCAGAACCTGTCTATGACATGAACGAACTGGACTGGCGAAAGGCTGGTGTGTGTCACACTGTCTCTGAAGGTAAGAGACACCATCTCACATGACGATGTCAAGCAATCCCGAACCGACGCCGCCCTGGGATTACCTTTGAATCGCCGATGACGGAAGTCGTGCTTTCAGTGCAAGAAGTGACCAGCGGGGAGCGCGGTCTAGCGAGGACAAATCGAAGCGGTTATCCGGCGTCGGAAATAACGATCTGTTCCTTCCGATCGGTACTGAACGCGGGAATCGTGTCGTGGGCGTTGACGAAGGCGTTCAGTCGAAGTTGGTCGTCGGCGTCCATCAGAATGGGATCGACCCCCAGCCGCGACTCATTCGCCCAGCGGATGGTCGCCAGTCTCACCGAGAGAGGTTTGGATTGTCCTGGAATATGCAGATGCAGCTGGAGCAAATCCCCGGCTTGCAGCCCTTTGAGTCCGGTCCGTGACCATCCTGGAATCGAGAGATCGAGCATCCGGCCGTTCCAAACCAACAGACCATCTTCGGAACGCGATCCGGTGCACTCGACGATAAAGCGTGGGCGATTCTGTTGTTCCATCCATTCCTCCAGGCAAACGCCACGGCAGAATATGAAAAACAACGGAGAGCCTGATAGTCCTCGAAAGTGGGGGATCCCAAGCCCTGCCACACATGCTCTATTCACGATGCACAGCAGGAGCGTCACGAAAATGATCGGAGATACTCGGTGGGCGCGCAAGGGCGGAGGCCACGATCAGAAAAAGCCGTTAGGCCGAATGCAACGGGAAGCATTGTACGGGAGAAGCCACCGGTCAGGCGACATGGGAGGAGTCCGACGCCTTGAGCACCGACTTCACAAACTCGTGAATGCGCGCCTCAGCGCTGGCGTTCATGTTTACAATTTCGAGACCGAACGTTCGCTCTTTTACCCACTGCACCATCACCCCCTCGATATCGATGGCCTTTGGCTGATCAGGCAAAAAGACGCGCAGGGTGAGTTTCATGCCGACCGTCACCGGCTTGTCCCCATCGATTCGCCAGCCCTTCACGGAGAGATCGCAGACCTTGCCGGTCCCGACCAGACCTTCCCCAAGGTAATAGAGGAAACAGCTGACGGGCACGCGGGAATGCGAACGAGATGTAGGTGGCTTGGCCATGGTTCGTGGCGAGGCAGATACGCGCCGCACGGCATCAGCCTCGACTACGACCCAGTCTACTCATCTGAGAGAAGATGGCCAAGAATATTCATTTTCTCACCACAGTGAGAACGAGTCGATAGGCACATGCCGAATGAGAAAGAGAAGGACAGCGGCTAGACGAGAGCGGTCACGAACTGTTCGAGCCGAGCCTGCTCCTCGGCTTTGATCGAGCTGACCTCGATGCCGAATTCTTGGCCCCGTGACCAGCGAATAGTCGCACGATCAATAAACACGGTGGGGTGCTGCCCGGGAAGAAAGACGCAGAGGGTGAC
Organism: Nitrospira sp.; assembly: GCA_023248215.1. Lineage (GTDB taxonomy): Bacteria > Nitrospirota > Nitrospiria > Nitrospirales > Nitrospiraceae > Nitrospira_A. The sequence goes on along the minus strand of JAHFEW010000059.1, from coordinate 2,688 downwards.
TACCATACCCGGCTCAACCGGATACGTCCCATCGACCCGCCAGCCAGTGAGCGACAGATTCCAGGCAATGCCGGTTCCTTGGAACTCATCACTGGAGTAGTACACCGAACACTGGACGGGAAAACGGCGGAAGGACCGCACGTGAAACCTGGCGCCGGCTGGCGCACTCAAGCGAAGTGGCGCCAACGGAGAGACCTGTTTGCTGCCACCGGTCATGTCTCATTCCACCCGAAGTAATCATGACACGGCACGCGTTGGGGTGAGTGACGGGTTTCGAACCCGCGACCTCCGGATCCACAATCCGGCGCTCTAACCAGCTGAGCTACACCCACCACACAAGAGCCCGCAACGAACAGCCATCTTAACAAACCCCGAAGAACAGTCGCAACCGCCCGGAGACCCCTCTCCATGACTCATGCCTCGTCTGTCAGATTCCGTTGATCCAAGCCAGATGCTCTATACACAGACCCAGCCGAGAGAATAACCAGAGCGCTCACCGTCAACCTCCTCGGTTATCAAACGCGGCTTGCATTTCCGCCAGAATGGCAGCGGTGGCGACGGGGGGATCTTGGGCGTCGCGAATAGGACGTCCGATCACCAGGTAATCCGCGCCAGCCGCGATGGTTTGGGTCGGCGTCGTGACCCGAGCATGGTCATCGGTCCCTTTTCCCGCCGGCCTGACCCCTGGCGTGACGATGACCAGATTGGGCCCCACCTTGGCACGAATGGCCTGTGGCTCTTCTCCGGAAGCGACCACACCGTCACAGCCGACTTCTGCCGCCAATATGGCTCGGGCTGTCACCAGGTCCTGGACGGTCCGCTGAATCCCCATGTCCCGCAAATCCTGCCCATCGAAATTGGTGAGCACCGTCACGGCCAGCAACTTGAGGTCGGACTGGCCTCGTCCCTGTACCGCCGCGATCAGGGCTTTTCGATTCGCATGGACGGTCAAGAAGGTCGCCCCCATGGCGGCAACCCGAGCCGTCGCGCGTCGGACGGTTTCTTCAATGTCGAGAAACTTGAGATCGAGAAAGACGCGCTTCCCCCGGTCAACCAGATTTCGGACAATCTCAGGTCCCGCCACCGTATATAGCTCCAGGCCGACTTTCACAAATCGCACCTGGTCTCCCATACGATCAACCAACGCTTCCGCCTCCGCTGCGGAAGGGACATCCAGCGCCACAATCAGACGATCTCTTGCATCAATCCGCGTCATCATAACTATGCTGTTGTCACCGGGGCTCCCCAGGGACCCAGCTCACTCCTTTCAGTGGCTATTATGTTCTTCTTGACACCAAGTGGGAGTGCTGGCTTTGTTGCGTGTTCCTAATCTGCATCGTTGTATACGCTGCAATTGTCGAAGGAATTAGTGAGGGGTCTATAGCGCATGCACATCCTGGTGGTTCTGACATTATTGAACACGTCGGCATAAGTGATCTTGCCGAACACAAAGACAAGCCTTTTGCCGGATTTTATATCGTCCATGGAGCTAGTGGTCATCTTTTCGTCACTATCGGCATGCACGATCATCAGGCCATTGGGGAGCATGGTCATGATTCCTTGATAGAGGCCACTAGTATTCATGTTGTCGAATTGCAAGAGATCTTGATCGAGAATTTCTCGGTTAGCGATAGCTATTCCAAAAATGGTCTTTGTCTTACGAGCTGGTGTTCGTCCACTATTCGTCAGCACCACTTTTATCCGAGGCACTTCACCGATCTTGAATGTGGTCATGTCTGCATTTCTGGCACTAACCCAAGCGCGCTGCTCCAAATGGAAATTCCTGGCGGAATCGTCCGCAGCCTCTTTGCTTATCCGATACGATTCCTGGCTGACACGCAGAGACTCCTTGCTAATCGCGTTAGCCGATTGACTGATCTGAATGGCTTGATTGGTGGCGTCGAGCTGCCAGTAAGCAATAACCATCAAGCACAAAGTGGTGAACGCAAGAATGCCATTGAACCAAACGTTGAAAGCCGTCAGTTTTTTCAATCGCGAGTATTTGGATGGCTTTTGATGGCTACTGGCTACACCTTGAGCATTTTGGCATTCTTTAGTTTCTATGGAGTGCATGGAAGGAGAGGAATCGCACTCTTCGTCCTTGCAGGAGTCCTGGCTCATGCGGCCCTATCCTTTCTTGTTTTTGGACATTGGTGGCCGCTGGCGTGGGGGCTCAGACTTGTTAGCGTCTAGTTCAACCTTGGCAGGATCAGCGCGAATGAGCGCCTTGATAGCCTCATCAAACGTTAACGGATGGAGTGAGATGGGTTTCGCTTTCGGCATAAGCCCTCCAATGGCAAACGGAGCTGAACATTCTTTGCCTGATACTTCATCTGAGCACGCTGTACCGGCGACGTGCTCAGCAGCTTGCTACGACCGTCGTGAAGATGTCGGCATTCTTCCGGTTGTTATGACGGAACGAGAACTCAGCCAGATACAGCGGCAAATAGGCCTTGCTGACGTTGTGATAAGTACCCATCACGCCACGCTTCAGCAGGCTCCAGAAGCTGTCCAGGTTCGCCGTATGGACGTTCCCTTTCAGTCTCCTTGACCTCTCTTCCCATCCTATGCTACAAGCTCAGGCTTTGAACGTAGGAGAATCCGTATGCCTGTTGTCCACAAATCCACGATTCGCCGTGCCCGTCAATCTGAGAAACGCCGTTTGCGCAACCGCGCCACGCTCAGCTC
>JAHFEW010000199.1 GCA_023248215.1 Nitrospira sp. | reverse complement strand
CGAATGCGCTTCAGATCATGCGATTTCATAGTGTAGCCAATGGTTACACGGTTATTTCCCTACTGTCAAGTGGTGTTTTTGGCTTGATTTCCACAGAAACCAGGCAGACCTGTGCATAACTCCGCAACTGGAGCAGCATTTCAGCTTTGTTTCGCTGCCCGAAGTATCGAAACGCCATTTTAATCTAGCGTTGCATGGTTTTCCCTTCAAATTCCAAAATAACCACTAGATATAGTGGCCCCCTGCCACGCCTCCTCAATGATTAAAAACTAGGCAAGGAGGTCCACCTTGTAGTGATTTCAGCCATCCATGCAGCAAACGGCAACTTGTTCACAGAGTTATCCACAGAAGCTGGGGAGAGAGAAACCGGCATCAATGAATAGGGAGAGAGGCAGGGTCAGTGACGTGAAATAAGATGCACAGAACCCGCCTTGAATGCGGCTCTGACTGCAGTTCCGACGGTCAATCCAAGCTCACTCAACGCCGACCGCGTAATCACGGCGGTGAGAGGAAACCCGCACTCAATGGTAACCCGGGCAAGGGCACCAAGCGATGCGATGGCGCTCACCTTGCCTTGAAGATGATTTCTTGCGCTCGTTCCGACAGCCCCCACAAGTTCTACCGTCACATCTTCAGCCCGAATACAGACAAACACATCAGGACCAATATCCGTCGACGCGACGGCGGTCAGCGAGACATCACCCACTTGCACTGCGGCCAGCCCTTCTCGTGTCTCAACGAGCTTCCCCTGTACGACCGTTTCTACACCCACGACTCTCGCGACTTCCGCGTTAGCCGGCCGGCTGAACACCTCTTGCGGCGTCCCCACTTGCAGAATATTTCCCTCGCTCATCACGGCCATGACATCACCCAGCGTCAGGGCCTCTGCCCAATCGTGCGTGACGATGATCGACGGCAGTCCTAATTGTTTCAGCAGACTTCTCAGCTCTCCGCGAAGCTGCACACGAGTCGGAGCATCCAGCGCCGACAAGGGCTCGTCGAGTAGCAGGAGCTGCGGTCGAGGGGCCACCGCGCGAGCCAGTGCCACCCGTTGCTGCTGCCCTCCGGACAATTCACGTGGTTTCGCGTACTCGAAGCCACGCAACTGAAAGAGATCCAACAGTTCCTCAACCCGCTTCTTCCGATCAGCAACAGCCAGATCGCCCAACCCGTAGGCGATGTTTCCGGCCACGGAATAGTTGGGAAAGAGCGCATAGTCTTGCGGCATGTACCCGATCTGCCGATCTTGAGGCGGCACTCGAATCGCTGATGCCGTATCCAGCCAGGTTCTCGATACAAACCGGATGGTCCCCTCCTCCGGCCACTCCAGCCCTGCCATCGAACGAAGGATCGTGGTTTTGCCGGAACCGGACGGACCAAAGAGGATCAACACGGTCGAGGCCTCGACCGGATATCGAAAACGGGCGCGAATGGGGGGCCGACCGGGAAATGTCTTCGCGACATCGACGATCATTTCTGCGGCCATGCTGTCCACACCTTTCGATTCATCGCATAGACCGACAACAACACCCCGTACGACACCACGAGCAAGAGCAACGCCGTCTTGGCCGCACCGGCATAATTGAGCGCCTGCACCTCGTCGTAGATATCGATCGACACCGTGCGCGTCACTCCCTCGATATTGCCGCCCACCATCAACACCACACCAAATTCTCCCAGCGTATGGGCGAAGCTCAACACCACGCCGGTGAGGATCCCGGCCTTTGAGAGCGGGAGGATCAGCTTGAAGAACGTCTTGAGCTTCGAGAGGCCCAACGTCCATGACGCTTCGATCAGGCGGACATCGACCTGCTCAAATGCTGCGGCAAAGGGCTGCACAGCAAACGGCAGGCTGTACAGAATCGATGCGACCAACAGTCCTTCGAACGTAAAAGGCAGCGGATGACCGACCAAATCTGCATAGAACTGGCCGATCGGACTGCGTGGACCAATCGCCACGAGGATGTAGAACCCAAGCACCGTGGGCGGCAAGACTAAGGGGAGGGCGACAACCGACTCGACGAGAAACTTCCAGCGCCGGCGGGAGAAGCTGACCCAGTAGGCAATCGGCAACCCGATCACGAGCAAGGCCGTGGCCGTCAGACTCGCCAGCTTGAACGTCACCCAGATCGCCGTCCAATTCATGAAAAACCCATCACTCGTATCTCGTGATTCGTGAAGCGTACAGCCAGAGGATCATGGTTATTCGGACTCACTGGTTGGCACCAGATCCCGGTACCACGAATCCATAGCGCGTCATGATCGCCTGCCCCTCACTGCCCTTGAGAAATTCCAGAAACTTTCTGGCGACAGTGGGCTGTCGAGCCCCTTTTAATTGAATCACACCCTGTTCAAGCGGTGGATGGAACTCAGCGGGAATCTCCCAATACGTTCCGGCAGCCTTCATCAAGGGCGCCAGTGCGAGCGATCGCGCAATGATCCCCGCATCGGCGGCGCCGGATTCCACAAACTGCGCCGCCTGCGAAATATTTTCCCCATACACAAGGCGATCTTTCACCCGTTCGTAGAGCCCAGTTTTTTGGAGTGCCGCCACCGCAGCTCGTCCGTACGGCGCATGTTTGGGATTGGCAATCGCGATCTTCTTGATCGATCCATCGAGCAGAGCGTCCAGACCTGTCCGCTCGACCGAAACAGTCGACTGGGTTGGCAGCCACAGCACGATTCGTCCGATCGCGTAGGTATAGAGCGACTCCGCCACCGCATGCCCGCTCTCGACCAGCTTCTGCGGGTAGCGGATGTCGGCTGAGAAGTACAAGTCGTAGGGCGCACCATTCTGGATTTGCGAAAAGAAATTGCCGGACGATCCTAGTGACAATTTCACATGATCACCCGTCTGCTGCTCAAACGCACTGACCAGTTCCTTGAACGCAAAGTTCAAATCTGAGGCTGCCGCAATGATGACTTCTCCGGCTGACGCCGGGATTGCCGTCAGCACCATAAACACCGCGACGAATATACTGGCCCTAAAAGAAAATTTGATACTGGAGTCTGATCGCATTCTCACGCAACGTCCCTCCTACGGCATCGAGCGGGACAGTGCCGGATGGACAGTTTGATGACGTATTGCAAGGACCGGTGGCAGGCAATGGATTACTACGGCCGATGGCATAGCCCCCCGTCCCCATGGCGAGATTGGAATACTGCAGCGTAATGGTCTGGTCGTAGTTCCCATTCACATAATAGGTCAGCGCGACGTTCACTTCTCGCACGAGATCACCGGCGGCATTGGTGTCGGGGTCCCAATAGGCATAGCGCCCGGCCAATTCCACTTTTCTGGGGAGCAGGAAATACCCGGATTGCGCGTACCACCCTTGCGAGTTGCCCAACAGACCCGGCGCAAAGGCTGTGCAGACGCCGGCATTGGTTTGCAGGCAGGGCGCCGACTTGTCGTGCCGCGTGACATTCTTAAAGTAGTATTCGGCTTGAAACGAGAACCCGCGATACTTGAAGACATAGTCCAGGGACCAGGTAGCGTAATCGACGACGCCCCATCCAAGCTGTCGGCCGTTCCCAAAGGCCGCCAGCTGACGACGATAGTTGAGGTTCCCCAGATCGATTCCCACAAACGCGTTGTTGGAACTCGTATTGATGCTGGGGTTGAACGCATAGCCTCCTGCCATCGCCATTTGGGGGGTCTCGGAGTAGACGAGATCGCCTTCGCCATACCCAGGCCGTCCCATGATGTTCCACATCAACCGGCCGGCGAACATGACCTTATTCAGATCGACACGCACGTTGGCATTAATGTTCCGTTGGCCCGGCTGGCAGCCGGGCACATTACTCACACCGGCAGGACAGTTTTCGGTTGGCTGCTCGCTGGTGAACGAACCCAGCCGATTGAAGTTCGGCCCGGCGCCGTTGAACACCCCGAGGTAATAGTTCACCGGATAAAGCTCTTCGTCATTCATCAGCGTGAGTCCGATATCGCGGCGATCGAGGCCGCTGGCCGTAAAGGCATCCATCACCAGCGCCCGCTCGGCAAACTGCATGGAGGCCGTCGAATTGATCTGCGCCCGGTTGAAGTAGACTTTGTATTGTCCAAACTGGGCATTGAACAGCGGGAGATGGGTGCTGGTAAAAAACCAATCAAAGAGCTGGAGCGATCCGGGCGATTGCGCATTCTCAGCCGTTTCACCACGCAGCTGAATGAAGTACTTGAAATCAGGATTGAAGAGGTGCCCCATGAAATACAGACGGGCTCGGCGGAGATTGAATTGGGTGGAGTCGTTGTCGGACCGGCTGGCCCGATAGTCGCCAAACACACCCAAGAGTTCAGGAAAATTTTTCGCATCCCCGGGGTTTCGCCAGGCATCGTTCCGAGCGCGACTCGTCATGCGGCCCATGAATCGCGCTCGTATTTTCAGGAGAAAGGCATTGTCGTTCAGCGAAATATTGAATCCCCGGTCGTACCACAGCTTATAAGTCGGCTGGAGAACAGAGGCCCGTCGTTCAGACTCCTGCACGACATGCTCGAACTCGGCTTGCGTAACGGTCCCCTGCTTCACCGCCCGTTCGAGGAGCAGCTTGGTCGCCGGATCGATGCTTTCGACAAACACATACTTGCCGTCCTTTTCGACGAGGCGTCCTGACTCAGCCGCGAACGCGTCCGATCCCGCCAAGACAAGAACGACCGGCAAGACCATCATCGCGGTACGCCACACGCCAGGACGACGTCTTGGCGAGGCGGAACGAGGGAGCCCGCTCATCGTGAGGAGCCTCCCGATGGCGGAATCGCGGACTTAAGAAACTCTCGATAGTCTAATCCTCTCGCCGTGCCAGAATGATCGGTCACCCAAAATCGACCAGGCTCGAAATACAGAAGAAAGGATCCAGGCAACGGCGGCGGGGTAGGATAGTTGTAATCGTACGGATCGGATTTCCTGATCGAAATTTGCGTATGCACATGTTCAATCGTCAGATAGAGATAGGGGTCTCGAACCGCCACCCATCCAGCCGTCACACTTCGACTCGTGGCTGGGTTCAACCCCGGCGCACGCACTTCAAACCGCACCCGCTCATCAGGCCCCACTCGGTGAAACGCCTGGCTCAGAGCAGCGGCGACCAGAGAGAGCTCGTCCTCTCGAAACAGCGGCTTCGGAGGTTCTTCTTCGGCGTACCAGCGGAGAGGAAGGGTCTGCGCTGGACGCAACGAAAACCCACGGAGGATCGCCGCAACCTCACCAGCCGTCAGCTGAACGGGATGCGTGTAGCCCATTGGCTCCACTTCATGCTGAAGCGTCACCGCCAGACGTTCGTTGTCGTGCAAGACGGTGGTCGTGTAGGGCAACCGTGCGCAACCACTGGCCGCGAGGGCCATGAGCCACAGCGCCCCGTATATGGTGATCGCCCTATTCATGGTCGGATGGGCGAGGAAGCCCATACCCCAATTGTCTCAACTGATCCTTCGCCGACGACGAACGCACAAAGGAAAGAAACTCCGCGCACCTGGTTCGATTCGGGCAGCTGCGCTCCATCGCCATCGAATACATATGGGGCCGATGATGTCCCTCAGGCGCGACGGCAGCCACACGGATGCGCTCGCGCTCCGCGACCGCATCAGGCCCAAACAGAATTCCGACGTCGGCTTCGCCGCTCAGCACGTGATCCAACACAGCACTGGCATCCAGCGCGACGTCCAGCCGACCGGCCAATGCCTGGGCAATCCCCAGTGATTGCAGACAGGCTGCCGTCTCCTGCCCCAACGGGGTAATCACAGGATCGGCAACGGCTACACGCCAGCGAGCATCCTGTGTAATCGACTCGAACGACGTTGGCGCATCGACCAGCGATTCAGGGACGATGAGCACGAGCGGCCTCGTGGCATAGAGGGTCCTGCTTTCCGGAAAGACATACTGCTTTTGCGCAAGCCTCGTAAGAAGCTCGTCGCCACCTGGTGCGACGAGATGAACAGGGCCATGTTCGACAACGATAGTCCCCTTGTTTTCAAGCTGAGCAATCGTCCGCCGCAAGTCGAGTCCTCGTTCGAATGAGAGGTACACCTGCACATCCGGGTGTATCGCTTCGAACGCACGCGCCAACGTCTCAAGCGGAACCCGTACGGAGGGGGAGGCCGCAATGACAAACGTTTCGGCAGCAACTTGTTCGAGGCTCATCGGGAAAAAGGCCAACACGAAACCGAGCCACAGATATTGTTGTGGTTTAAACCGGCTGATCATCATGATAGCGAGTGAACAGTTCCCGTCATGGTGGTGTCATACCCGCCCAGCGCTTCGATTTCGTTCCGAAATGGCCGGCTGACAATGGTCTCAAACAAATTGGCCAACGTGGGATGGGACTTCAGATATGCTTTGGGAACGACGAGGTCGTAGCGCGCAGACTGGAGCGGCACAAATTCGAGCCCGAACAACTGTGCGGCAGATCGAATACCAATCCCCACATCGGCTTGATGCCCGGCAATAGCCCGAGCTACTTCGAAATGTGACGCTACGATCCGGTCATAGCCCTGCACCTTGGTTGAATCGATGCCTGCCGCACGCAATCGCTGATCGAGCAAGAGACGCGCTCCTGCTCCTTCTTCTCGATTCACCAGAGTGATCGTCGATTCCGCAAGATCGGCTGCGGATCGAATGGACTTAGGGTTCCCTGGCCTGACCAGGAAGCCCTCTTCCCACGTCGCGAACGTCACCACCTCATAGCCTGACCCTTTAAGCGCTCGTCGCAAAAATGGTAAATTCGATTCGCCCGTCGCGGGATCAAAGAGATGCACCCCTGCGACATGCACCTCACCCCGTTGCAACGCCTGGAGCGCCGCCATGCTGCCCATCGTCCATCCTACGACGGACGTCTGATCCTTTTGCCGCCGCAAATGTTCACCGGCGAGAAAAATTGCCGGGTCGCAGCCGGCCACAGAAATTTCCTGTTCAATCGCCCGACGATCTCGCGAGAGTTTCACCCGCACAGTCGAACCAGACGTCTGACCGCGCGCCTCGACAACATACCCGTCAGCCGGGACAGTGAAAGACAACAACTCGCCCAATCCGGTAACCGGCCTCACGACCGTCCGCGTTCCTACAGTCGTCACTTTGACTCGAACGGGCGATGCCTTGGGATCATGCTGCGGGAGTACGCCGACGAGCCGGCCTTCGATCATGTCGTCCGTTTGGATGAGGCTGAAGAGATCTTCAACGCAGCAGGTGAGAACAGAAGCGAGTCGAAGCGCAACTCCGGTGGTAGGCAAATAGAGATTTGATTCGATTGAAGAAACCGCCTGCCTGGTAATCCCAGCTCTGGAAGCTAACTCTCCCTGGGAAAGCCCGTGCGCGACACGCAGATCTTTCAGATGATTTGCGAAGTGCTCGATGGATTCTGCTTTATTGTTCTGTCCCACAATGGATTTCTGAATATCATGCATACTGCCTATGTGTCAAGTATACTGTCTTAAATTCAATATAATTTACGGCAATTGTTTTCACAGTATCAATAAATAATAATCATATTTACACCGATAACTTGGGCATAATACCTTCAATTGTTTATTTGTTGACTAACTAGATTCATTTAATATATAGATACATTAATCATACACGACCGGAATAATAGGAGTTAGAAAGACCACATTATTATATGTATCGCCAACAGCGACAGCAGACCTCCTTCATCCTGCTCGCGATTATGTCGCTCATGCTCGGGATCTTCCCCTCACCTGCCGAGGCATTTGATTGGGTGCCGACGGATGAGGAAATCAAGAAGTATCGTCAGAGTTGGAACCCGCTCTCGCATGGTCCCATTCTCCTCCAAGCCGTCGATATCCAGCCCACGGGGCAACTCTCCATTAGAGAATTCCTGTTTGGCCAAATTGGAGAGAACAGTTATGGAAATCGGCTGTCCACCCCAATCGATCGCAAAGACGGCCCCATCCATCTCTACCAAGTGAACCCTTCACTCAACGCTGCCTATGGCTTGTCAAACCACGTCGAGCTCGGGGCATCCCTCCCCATCAATGCATTTTGGGCCAGGCAGAATGGTCAGGTAACCACAGACACAGGATTGGGCGATGTGTCCCTTATCATGAAATATCGTCCGGTCGTGCAAGATCCCGATAGCTGGCGCCCGTCCTTCACCCATTTTACACAGGTCGTCTTGCCGACAAGTCGCTGGATCACCGGAACGGAACGGCCACCCGGTGGATTTTCGCCACTTGGTCGATTGCCGAACACACGATTCGGAGAACTCGGACTGACACAGGGATTCATGGCAAGAAAGAATCTTGAACCATTCCGTATCAGCTCTGCTGTCTTCTACACACACTCCTTCCCAGGATCCGAAGGAGTCACGACAACGTATGCACCCGATGTCATCAACGCCCGCTTCATTGTGGAACATATCCTCGATGACAAGAAGGGCTTTGGCTACAACCTCGAGGTCAGCACCTTGCACGGGGTGACCTGGCGCGCCGATGGGCATGCGATGAACCGGGGGCAGCGCAACGGCTTTACAATCATCGGTGTCGAACCAGCGATTCAATACAAATTCGGCGACGCCTGGGTCGCAGCCGCCGGCGTGTTGTTCACTGTCGCCGGCCAGAACGCCATCGACGCGATCTACCCCAACATCTCGCTCTACTGGTATTGGAACCAGAGCGGCAAAGTGA
>JAHFEW010000128.1 GCA_023248215.1 Nitrospira sp. | reverse complement strand
CCTGGGGACGCATGATCGTCGATTCTCCGGCATCGTCAAGTCCCATCTCACCCCTCCTGGTTAAAGAGGGTGGGGAAAATTCAATGACCCCACCTGGGGATTATTGAATGACCGCTGACAGTGAAGCAGGTCAAGAGCGAGGATACGTGGCAAACCGCGCAGCGCAATGCCATGACCCTGGTCAGAAGCCCTACGTTGCGAGTCGTCCTGATCGCCCTTCACCAAGGGACGGTCATCCCCTCACATCAAGCAGAGGGGCCCATCACGGTTCAGGTCCTGGAAGGCCAGATGAAATGTAGCGCCGCAGGCCAAGTCGTGACACTTGGGACAGGGCAGATGCTCACCCTTCACTCGGGGCTTCCGCATGTTGTTGAAGCTGTCAAGGAAACGGCCTTCCTGTTGATCTTGACCACCAGGCGACACACCCCGCGGAGCGATAGCGGGACGGGTTTGACACACTGGTCTCCCAAAGGGAATCGGGTGATGGGAAAGACGCCACCCTATCTGGATCCCAACAGCCACGAGGCGCTATATGAAGTCGATGTGGGTGTGGTTGACATGATAGACCAATTGCAGACTATCCCTGATGAGCACGATCAGGATGCCCTGAATTGCTGAAACGATAGCAAGCTTGCTCAGAAAGACGAGGACATCGCCTGGAAGACGACAGAGCTCATATGATGTGAGCTGCTCTGTGAGCATCGTCTTTCACTTGTGACGCAAATAACGCCTATGCCGCAATACGAAACAATTCTGCTCAAGAACATGTCGAGGCCCGGCTACACCGGCTCGCTCACTGACTATGAACGCGCAGGTGGCTACCAGGCCTTGCGGAAGGTGCTTGGTAAGGTCGCACCGACCGAGGTCACCGAGATGGTCAAGCGGTCCGGCCTGCGCGGGCGCGGAGGGGCAGGTTTCCCCACGGGGGTGAAATGGAGCTTCCTGCCTAAGGACTATCAGGGCCCGACATACCTCTGCTGCAATGCCGATGAAAGTGAACCAGGCACGTTTAAAGACCGGCAGTTGATTGAGCGAGACCCGCATCAGATTTTGGAAGGGATCGCGATCGCCTCTTACGCGATCGGAGCCGAGACGGCCTACATCTACATCCGTGGCGAGTTTGTCCTCGGCGCCAAGATCCTGGAGCAGGCACTGGTCGAGGCCCGCGCAGCCGGGTATCTGGGCTGCAATATTCTTGGTACGGGCGTCACTCTTGACGTTTGGGTACATCGGGGCGCCGGGGCCTACATCTGCGGAGAAGAAACGGCACTCTTAGAATCATTGGAAGGCAAACGGGGCTTGCCCCGCGTGAAACCGCCGTTCCCCGCGACCCACGGACTCTACAACAAACCGACGGTGGTGAATAATGTAGAAACCCTGGCCAACTTGCCACACATTATCAATAAAGGCCCTGACTGGTTCGCCTCGATTGGCTCTCCACCCAAAAGCACCGGCACGCGGATCTTCTGTGTCAGCGGTCACGTCAAACAGCCGGGCAACTACGAAGTGCCGATGGGCATCACGTTCCGCGAGTTGATTTACGAGCATGCGGGTGGGATGCGATCAGAGAAGCCACTCAAGGCGTTCATCCCCGGCGGAGCGTCCGCTGCTTTCTTCACACCGGAACATCTGGACGTGAAGATGGACTTCGAATCGGTGGCTCAGGCCGGCTCGATGCTTGGGTCGGGCGGCGTGACGGTCATGGAAGAAGGGACAAGCATGGTCTGGGCAGCCCTGCGATTGAGCGAGTTCTTCTATCACGAGTCTTGTGGGAAATGTACCCCCTGCCGCGAAGGCACTTCGTGGGTGTTGCAGACCATGCAGCGCATCTGGAAACATCAAGGGTGCCAAGAGGATCTCGCAATCTTGCTGGATCTCTGCCAGCACATTACCGGCCGCACGGTCTGTGCCTTCGGCGACGCCCTCATTGCTCCGATTGTGAGTACCCTCACATATTGGCGGCACGAATATGAAGCACTGATCCAGGCTGCTGCAACGGAGAGCCTGATCTCGCTCAGCACGCGCTCGCGTGATCCAGGACAGACTGGCCACCCATGATGGAACGGAAGCGGATGGAGCCCTCGGCAGCTTGCTGGTCTGTATACACTCTGAATGCAACTGGTTCTCGCTCAGGGACGAGCCGCCGCCACGCTGTCGAGGAAGAGAAAGGAGAGACGGATGAACGCTGAGGCGAAACCCACCACCTACCAGGTGAAACTGAAAGATCGCCACGAGGTGGCCGAGGGCACGATGGCCTTTCAGTTCGAGAAGCCGGCCCAGTTTGTGTTCACGCCAGGCCAGTGTATCGACATGTCGTTGATGACTCCTCCCGAAACGGATGCAGAGGGCAATGTGCGAGCGTTTTCCATCGCGAGCGCTCCTGAGGAAGACGTGTTGATGGTGGCCACACGCATGCGCGACACGGCCTTCAAGCGCGTGCTCCGAACCATGCCTCTCGGCACTGCGGTCACCATCGAAGGCCCATTCGGCAACTTGGTCCTCCATGCTGATGCGACCCGGCCAGCCGTCCTTCTGGCGGGCGGCATCGGCATTACACCGTTTCGGAGCATCCTCCTGCATGCGATGAAAGAGAAACTGGCCCACCGCATGATCCTCTTTTACTCGAATCGACGGCCGGAAGATGCGGCCTTCCTCGGCGAGCTGCAGGCCCTGCAACGAGATAATCCGCAGTACACGTTCGTCGGGACCATGACCGAGCTGGAGCACTCGCATCATTCCTGGCCAGGTGAACGGGGCGTTGTGAACCAGGCGATGCTGGCCAAATTCCTGAAGAACGTCATAGCCCCCATGTACTACCTGGCTGGACCACCGGGCATGGTCAGCGGCCTGCGCACCCTGCTCAACGAGATCGGCATCAAGCGCGAGGACATCCGGGCTGAGGAATTCGCCGGCTACTGAGTTAGGAGAAGCTGGGCAGTGTGCTCGTGGGCTTGTTCAATGCTTTCCCGTCAGGCCATGAAGGGCATGACCGATGTCGTCACAGCAGATGAAGAAGAGAATTTTAACGGGGGACCGCCCCACCGGGCCGTTACATCTGGGGCACTACATCGGATCACTCAAACAGCGGGTCGAGCTCCAGCAGGAATACGATGAATATGTCCTGATCGCGGATGTCCAAGCGCTGACCGACAACTTCGAGCACCCGGAAGTGGTGCACCAGAATGTCGTGGCCGTCGCGCTCGATTACCTGGCTGCAGGGCTCGATCCAGGTGTCACCACCATCATGATTCAATCGCAGGTGCCAGCGCTCGCCGAGCTGACTTTGTATTTTCTAAATCTGGTGACGCTGGCTCGCCTTCAGCGCAACCCCACAGTGAAGGAAGAGATCCACCTCCGGCGGTTCAAGGAGGGGGTCCCGGTTGGATTTCTCGTCTATCCGGTGAGTCAAGCGGCGGACATCACCGCCTTTCGAGCGCATCTGGTTCCCGTGGGGGAGGATCAATTGCCGATGATCGAACAAACTCGTGACATTGTTCGGCGCTTCAATCGTCTCTATGGTGAGACGCTTGTCCTGCCAGAACCGCTGCTGTCAGCGTTTCCTCGATTGCCTGGCACAGACGGCAAAGAGAAGATGAGCAAGTCGCTCGGCAATACCATCAATCTGTCCGACTCGGCGGATGCGGTTCGGCGGAAGGTCATGAAGATGTATACGGATCCGTCGCGCATGCACCCGACTGATCCCGGCCACGTGCAGGGGAATCCGGTGTTCCTCTACCACGATGCTTTCAATCCGAACCGGAATGAGGTGGCGGAACTCAAAGAGCGGTATGAAAAAGGAACAGTCGGGGATGTGGAGGTGAAGACCCACCTCGTGGAGGTGCTGAATGATCTCCTCGAGCCGATGCGACGCCGACGAACAGAATACGCCAAGGACCTCGCGACGGTGTACGCGATCCTGAAAGAAGGGACGAATCGAGGGAGAGCGGTCGCGAGTGCCACGCTGGTGGCCGTGCGAAAAGCCCTTCGGATCGATTATGTCCGTTGTGCGGACCGTACCCGTGAGGAAGCCACGGGCTGCTGGGGAAGCAATGACCATTCCTGAGCGCCCGCATGTGGTGATCGTCGGAGCTGGTTTCGGAGGCCTGCATGCGGCGCGGGCTCTGAAACGAGCAGACGTTCGGGTCACCGTGATCGATCGCCACAACTATCATTTGTTTCAGCCGCTCTTGTATCAGGTCGGAACCGCCACCCTTTCGCCGAGCCACATTGCCTATCCGATCCGCGCCATCCTCAGGCGACAGGCCAATACGCGCGTCATCTTGGCTGACGTCGTCGCCGTCAACACGTCCGATCGGCAGGTGCGGTTTCGTGACGGCGAGATCGGCTACGATTATATGATCCTGGCCGCAGGCGCCACGCATTCCTACTTTGGCCATCCTGAGTGGGAGCCGCATGCGCCGGGACTCAAGAGCATCGAGGACGCCCTGGAGATCAGGCGTCGCATCCTCTTGGCCTTTGAACAAGCCGAGCGAGAAACCGATGAGGCGAAACGCCGGGCGCTGCTCACGTTCGTGATTATTGGGGGCGGCCCGACAGGAGTCGAACTTGCCGGCGCCATTGGAGAGATGGCGTGCAAGGAGATGGTGCGAGATTTTCGGACCATTGATCCGCGGGACACGCGAACCATTCTGGTCGAAGCGGGACCTCGCATTCTTCCGTCGTTTGCAGAGGAGCTCTCTGTGAAAGCCGAGGCATCCCTGACCACCCTGTGTGTCGAGGTGCGGAAGAATTCGCCGGTCACGTCCATACAGCCAGGTCTGGTTGTTATCGGGCAGCAACGTCTTGACGCCGCCACCGTGCTCTGGGCCGCGGGCGTGGCGGCCTCCCCCTTGGCCCGCTCGCTCAACGCCCCGCTGGATTCCGCCGGCCGCGTGTTGGTGGAGCCGGATCTGAGCGTGCCGGGTCACCCGGAGACCTTCGTGATCGGAGACCTCGCGGCGTTCTTGCATCAGACCGGCAAGCCACTGCCGGGTCTGGCTCCGGTTGCGGTCCAGCAGGGACGCCACGCCGCACAGAATGTGCTGCGCGTCTGCCAGGGGCTTTCCACTGTGCCGTTCCACTATCGGGAGCGCGGCACGCTGGCCACCATTGGACGCGCCGCGGCCGTCGCGCAATTCGGCACGCTCAAGCTCTCAGGGACGCTCGCCTGGATCATCTGGTCGTGGGTGCATATCTTCGTACTCATCGGTTTTCGGAACCGTGTGAGGGTCTTCCTTGAGTGGGTGTGGGCCTATGTCACCCGCCAGCGCTCGGCGCGACTGATCACCGGGCACAACGAGAGGTCTGGCACTCAGGGGCTATAAGAGTCTGGTGATTCCAGTGGAAGGGGAAGTTCAGCATGAAGGCGGCAGAACTGCTGGTCCGTTGCCTGGAGAATGAGGGCGTGCAATTCCTCTTCGGACTGCCCGGTGAAGAAACCTTGGAGCTCATGGATGCCTTGGTGGACTCTCGCATCCGTTTCATCGAGACACGACACGAGCAGGGGGCAGCCTTCATGGCTGACGTCTACGGAAGACTCAGCGGGAAGGCCGGGGTCTGTCTGTCCACGCTGGGGCCCGGCGCCACCAACCTCCTGACCGGCGTCGTGGACGCCTACCTGGATCGTGCGCCGCTCGTGGCGATCACCGGACAGGCCTCGATGAATCGCCGACATAAGGAATCGCACCAGTACATCGACGTGATCTCAATGTTCAAGCCCGTCACCAAATGGAATACCTCCATTCCGAAAGCGGAGGTCATTCCCGAAGCCGTCCGGAAAGCGTTCAAGGTCGCACAGACTGAAAAACCTGGTTCCACTCATCTGGAGCTGCCGGAGGACGTGGCAGAGGAACAGATCGGAGCAGCGAGTACGTTGGCCCCGCTGTTCGTGCAAGCGCCGATCACGCCCGAGCCTTCTCCGGCTCAAATCACACGCGCGATTCGGACCATCGCGGGTGGGCGTCGTCCCGTGATCCTGGCTGGGAACGGCGTGATCCGCGGTCGCGCCCACGAGGCGGTCCGGCAGTTCGCCGGGCGATTGCACATTCCCGTCGTGCAGACCTTCATGGCCAAAGGCACCCTGTCCGATCGCGACCCTCTCTCGCTGTACACCATCGGTCTCCAAACGCGCGATTACACATCGGTCGTTATGGAACAGGCGGACGTCGTCATCGCCATTGGCTATGATTTTGTCGAGTACGCCCCCTGCTTCTGGAACGCTCGTCGGGAGAAACAGATCGTGCATGTCGATGTGTCGCCGGCAGAGGTCGACGAGCACTATATCGTCGAGGTGGGCGTGCTGGGGGATCTCCGCCTCTCGCTGGAACAACTGGGAACAGGACTGACGCCGTTCGATACGCACTGGGCCGAAGGCGCCCGCAAGACCGTCATCGACGGATTCGACGCCGAACTGGCCGGCCCATCCTCCTGGCCTCTACGGCCGCAGCATCTGATGAGGGAGTTGCGCGCCGCGCTGGCAGCGGATGATCTGGTGATCTGTGATGTCGGCGCCCACAAGCTGTGGATGGCCCGAATGTTTCCCTGCGAGGTGCCCAACTCCTGCATCATTTCAAATGGCTTTGCGGCAATGGGGATCGCGGTCCCTGGCGCGATTGCCGCGAAGCTTCTGTTTCCCCATCGACGAGTGGTTGCGGTCACCGGAGATGGCGGCTTCCTGATGAATTCGCAGGAGCTTGAGACGGCGGTACGTTTGGGATTGCCGCTTGTCATCCTCGTCTGGCGAGACGATGGCTATGGGGTTATTCGCTGGAAGCAAATGGTGCGGTTCGGCCGGACCTCATCTGTGGAGTTTGGGAACCCAGACCTTGTGGCCTATGCAAACAGTTTCGGAGCCCGTGGCTATCGGGTGACGGAGCCGTCGGAACTGCGGCCGATTCTGGATGAGGCGCTCAATTGCGGGAGGCCAGCCGTAATCGACTGCGCTGTCGACTATTCGGAGAATCTACGATTGTCGGAGCGCCTGGCGGCACTCCGCTAAGAACCTGGGTTGAAGGTGAAGATGATTTGCATCAAGCGTGTCTACGAACCGAGAACAGCTCAAGATGGGACACGAGTCCTTGTCGATCGCCTTTGGCCCCGAGGCACGAAAAAAGAGGCGCTGTATCTCGATGGCTGGCTCAAAGAGGTCGCCCCAAGTGATGGGCTGCGCAAATGGTTCGCCCACGATCCGAAGAAGTGGGAAGAGTTCCAGCGCCGTTACTGTGGTGAACTTGACCGCAAGCCCGAGATCTGGCAGCCACTTCTAGACGCGGCCCGTGCGGGCACGGTGACTCTCCTCTTTGGTGCCCGGGATGCAGAACAGAACAACGCCAGTGCGTTGAAGCGCTACCTGGAAACCAAACTGAAAAAGAGCTGAGCGACTCCGAGAACCATACCAAGGCTGTTCCTGAGCGCTGGGCCTAAGCGGTGACAAACGAGGTAGCTCGTGATAGTCGGCCATCCTCAACGTCTCCCTCTGCTGGCCATGGGAATGATCGCCCTACTGACTGGATTGTGGGCCGGACTCCTGCGTCTGGGTTGGGAGTTGCCCCTGGTGCGTCAAAGTTTTCCCGCTGAACATGGCCCTCTGATGATCTCCGGGTTCCTGGGCACCCTCATCAGCCTGGAACGGGCGGTGGCTGTAGGCCGACGCTGGGCCTATGCCTCACCGCTGCTGAGTGGGATAGGCGCCATGTCTTTAATCGCTGGGTTTCCCGATTCCGTCGGGCAGGTGTTGCTGACAGCGGTATAGTCCTGCGGATTGCTGTGGAACGAGGAAAGTTGTTGTTAGTGGCCCAGTAATCCTCGACTCCCGCGACTTTTGCCTGAAGGGTGTGACGTCCCCCCCCTGATTGAGTAGTGCGACGATTTAGAGTCCAATCCCCTAACTGGAAGGAGATTGGATATGAAGAAGCGGTTTTCAGCGGCACAGATTATCGGGTTTTTGCGGGAGGCGGATGCGGGGATGGCGGTGAAGGATCTGTGTCGGCGGCATGGTTTCTCAGACGCGAGCTACTATCTCTGGCGCAGGAAGTATGGTGGCCTGGAGGTGCCGGACGCCAAGCGACTGAAGGCGCTGGAACAGGAGAACGCCCGGCTGAAGAAGTTACTGGCGGAGGCGCTGACAGCAGGCCGTAACCCAAGAGGTGCGACGAAAAAAGTGGTAGGCGCACCGGCTCGTCGCGAGGTGGTGCGCTGGATGTGTGGCCGAGGCCTGACGGAGCGCCAGGCCTTGCAGGTGATCGGGATGAGTGCCAGCAGCTTGCGGTACCGACCCGCGCCGGACCGGAATGCCGATCTGCGGCAGGCCATTGTCGCACGTGCCCATCGCCATCGGCGGTACGGGGCGGGCATGATTTACCTGAAGTTGCGGCAGCAGGGCCGCGTGGTGAATCACAAGCGGATTGAACGGTTCGATGCCGAGGCCCAGGTGCAGGTGCGGTGCCGTAAACGCAAGAAGGTGCCGGTGGGCGAGCGTCAGCCGCTGGTGAGGCCTGAGGCCGCGAACGAAGTCTGGTCCATGGATTTCGTGTTTGATCGTAGTGCGGAAGGCCGGACCATCAAGGGCTTGACGATCGTGGACGATGCGACGCATGAGTCGGTCGCCATTGTGCCGGAGCGAGCCATCAGCGGTCCGCACGTCACGCGGATACTCGATCACTTGGCCGCGACCCGCGGCCTGCCCCCGGTGATTCGGACCGACAATGGGAAGGAATTTTGTGGGCACGCCATGCGGGCATGGGCCCATGCGCACACCGTGACGCTGCGGCTGATTGAACCGGGCAAGCCCAACCAGAATGCCTACAT
>JAHFEW010000058.1 GCA_023248215.1 Nitrospira sp. | reverse complement strand
CCGTGTCACAACGCGCGCCCTCAGCGTCATCGCTGGTGGTGCGCTCGTGTGTCTGCCGTTGGCCGCATCGGCTGAGAATCAGCCGCATGCGGGCCATGTCGAGCCGCAACAGACGGCGATGTCCCATCAACTGCCGTCGTGGGCGGAACAGTTGAAGGGGCAGACGATCGTCGAGGACGCCATGGTTGGAAAACCGGAGCGCTCCGCGATGGCTGAACAGCAACATCAGCGCATCATGGACCATTTGAGCCATGATCCGCAGGTGCAGCAGGTCAATACGGGTATGTTCAATACCCAAACCATGATGCACCAGTATGGCGCGGGTGGTCAGGACCTCCTCTTGATGTCCGACCCGCGGGTGGAACCAGTGGCATTGACCGGCGGCGGCAAGTGTCCGGCCACCGCTCCTGTGAGACAGTACAATGTGTCCGCGATCAACGTCGAGATCACGCTCAACCAGTGGCTCGATTTCTATCCCGGCTACATGTACACGCTGGACGAAAATCTCGACAAGGTGCGGGCGGAAGAAACCAAAAATCGGGAAGCGCGTGAGAAGGAAGGGTTCGATCCTGGCGCGGTCATTCCCGGCGTGCAGGCGCAGTGGATTCAACCATTGGTAATTCGCGCCAACCAAGGGGATTGCCTCAAGATCAAGCTGAGCAATAAATTGGAAGGTGGCGAAGACGTCAGCTTGCACATCCATGGCTCCAGCATGGTCGTCAGTGCAACCGGTGCCTCGGCCGCTACGACGAATGCCGATTCGATCGTCGCAAAGGAGAAGAGCGGAGAGTTCGAATGGTACATCCACCCGAGCACGCAGGAGGGGGTGCGCCAGTTCCACACCTTCGCCAACGATCGTGAATTGACGGTGATGGGGCTCTTCGGATCCTTCATTGTTGAGCCACGTGGGTCTGAATACCTCGAACCGTTGGGAACCGGTGATGCCACCCCAGCCACGAGTGGTTGGCAGGTCATCATTAAGAACGGGACTGGTCCGGACTTCCGTGAATTCGTGCTGGCCTACCATGAAGTCGGCGACGAAGCCTTCCGCCCCGTCAACAAGAAGGGCGACTTCCTGCCACAGCGTGATCCGCTGACGGACGCCTATCGTCCGGGGGGCCGTGCGATCAACTATCGCAGCGAGCCGTTCGGTATCAACAACATGCATGTGCAGCATGAGTATTTCGGTTTTGAAGACGAGTCGATGGGGTACAGCTCCTATACCTTCGGTGACCCATCTCCGACGATTCCGCGGTCCTACATGGGCGACCCGGCGAAGTTTCGATTGGTGCATGGTGGATCGGAAGTGTTCCACAGCCACCATCCCCATGGCGGTACCATTCGGTGGCCGCGCAGCCCGCGCGCCATCGATGACATGAATCTCTGGACGACCGCGGTGAACGGACCGGTCAAGTATCCCGTTATTCGTGCGAAGACGGACCGAGTCGACGTGGAAGTGATTGGGCCGTCGGAAGCGTTGGACCTCGAGACGGAGTGCGGATCGGGTCTCTGCCAGCAGTTGGCCGGTGACTTCCTCTTCCACTGCCACGTGGCACACCACTATGTGGCGGGCATGTGGGGCTATTGGCGGGTCTACAACACGATTCAGCAGGGCGACATGCGCAATGACGTCATGCCGGATCTGCGTGAGTTGCCGGATCGGAAGGGGCGCATCAGGGTTCCGATCACTTCGGACAAGTTGGTCGGTCAGACCGTCGATTGGTTCGGCAAGTCCTTCAAGATCATCGAGAAGGGCAAGAGCGATTGGAAATCCAACCCAGCCACGATCACGATCAAGGACTGGGTTGAAATGCAGCTCCCGACGATGGGCAAGCCGGGACACAAGAATGACGAAAAGGGTCAGATTGTGTCGTACGATGCCACGGTGTTGGATTGGGCCTGGGAAGGCACCCGTGCATTGAGCGAGCCGGAAAGCACCATCGACAATCCCAAGTACAAGTCGACTCATCCGGGTAAGCGGCACCCGATCACGTTCGAGCCCTTGACCGGCAAAGTCGCCTGGCCTCACCTCACCCCGCACTTCGGGAAGCGCGTGATGTTCTCCCCGAACCACGTGGGCGCGCCCTGGCTGGAGATGATCCGCCGGGATGTCAACGGTGAGGAAAGCGTCGATCAGGCGCTACCAGGTGAGAACGGCAACTGGAGTCTCTGTCCTGAGAACGCTGGACGGAAGAGCTACAACGTCCACTTCATCAAGCTGCCGATCACCATTGCCAAGAAGACGGGCAAGGAGCCGCCGGTCATCGATCCGAACGGCTTGATCTATGTCTTGCATGAAGAGGAAGCGGACATCCGGAAAAACGACGATCTGAAGTATCCATTGGTGGTCCGTGGCAATATCTATGACTGCCTTGATTGGACGTTGACCAGCGAGTGGGACGACGATGACTACACGAACTTCCAGTCATCGAAGATCAACACCCACTGGCATTTCCTGCAGTTCGATAACCAGGCGTCTGACGGCGTAATCACCGGCTTTTCCTACGAACAGTCGGTGCGTCCGTTCACAATGCTGGACAAGAAGAACCCGAAGGGGTTGCCTGTCCCGATGAATACCGTTTTGACTGCACCTGCCAAGAAGGGGGTGAACACCCTCACGGTCAAGAATGCCAAGCAGTATCATGTGGGCACGTTGATCCTCGTCGGTGCCGACAATGTGAAGGGGAATGAAATCTCCCGCATCAAGGCCATCAGCGGCAATACCATCACGGTAGCCAAAGGGTTGAAGAGTGATCATCCTGCCAATGACATCGTGACGGTGGAATTCGTGCGGCAGCGGTTCTGGGTCGATGCGGACGTGGGCACTGTTTTCTGGCACGACCACGCATTCGGAGCGACCACGTGGCCGCACGGCGGCTTCGGCACCTTCATCGCCGAGCCGGTTGGATCGACCTACCATGATCCGAAGACCGGGAAGATGATCCGCAGCGGACCAATCGCTGACATTCACACGAACGAGCCGGTGGGCCATGGTGTGAACAACAGCTTCCGCGAATTGATGGTGCAAGTGCACGATACGGTGCCGCACACTGTCAACATTGTGACGGCCGGTAATCCTCCCGGACAGCCGATCGAAGTGGCACTCGAGGCAGGAAAGACGGTGTCCTTTGCGATGCCGGAGAAGATCTACATGACGCCGATGCCGTTCTTGAATGGTGGAACGCACACCACCGGCAGCGGCTTGAACTTCAGGGCGGCACCGGTTGCGCAGCGGTTGGCGACCAACCCTGATGCATCGCAGATCTTCAGCAGCCAGGTTCATGGCGATCCCTACACGCCGACCTTGCGTGCTTATGTCGGTGATACGATGGTCTTCCGTTTGTTGCATACCCTCATGAACGAGTCGATGGTCTGGACCCTGTCCGGCCACACGTTCTGGACGGAGCGGTATGCCTCGGATGCCAATCGAAAGAATTCGATCCATATCGGTATTGCGGAGCGGTATGACCTCGTGGTTCCTGAAGCGGGTGGGTCACGGCATCAAGCCGGCGACTACATTCACTTCAACGGCCGGTCTTCGAAATTCTCCGAGGGCGGCTGGGGAATCATCCGCGTGCTGGATAAGGAGCAAGCGGACCTGAAGAAGCTGCCGGCGGGCTTCTCGAACAAGGGGGACATGCCAAAGGTCCTGCCGGTGTGCCCCGCCGATGCTCCGGTCAAGAATTTCAACGTCGTCGCGATGGATTATTCCGGAATGAAGTTCAACGCGAAGGCGCCGGAATCCATCGAAGTGGACTTTGAGCGCAGGATTCTCATGACCAATCCCGAGGCCAAGATCTATGCGTTGGAGGAGGACACGGCAAAAGTGGCCGGAGGCGCACAGCCGATGCCGCTCACGCTTCGCGTGAACAGCGGTGACTGCGTGAAGGTCCATTTGAAGAACAAGATGAAGGACAGCAAGGCCTCCTTCTCTGCGATCGGCCTGGCCTTCGATCCGAAGGATTCCATGGGCGCGAATGTGGGGAATAACCCGGGTGACCAGACGGTCGCCTCGGGAGGTGAGCGTGAATACACGTATTATGCGGATCCGTTCAACGGAGAGACGACCTCGCTGGTCTGGGATTGGGGTAATGTGATGACCAATCCGCGGAACGGGTTGTTCGGCGCCGTGGTGGTTGGTCCGAAGGGATCCAAGTATCGTGATCCTAAGACCGGCGCGGATCTGTCCAATAAGAACTCCTGGATCGCCGACGTCATTATCGACCGCTCGGTGCCGGGGAATGAAATGCGCCCGAACTATCGGGACGTCGCGTTGTTCTTCCAGGATGAGGACAACATTATCGGCACGAGCTTTATGCCGTATGTCCAGAATGTGGCGGGCTTGACTGGTGTGAACTACCGGTCGGAACCGTACAAGTTCCGCGAAGAGCAGGGTTGCTCGCTCGGCAAGGTGTTCCAGCCTTGCAAGGCTGACAAGCCGGAGGATCCGGCGACCCCGCTCATCGAGGCGCATGCCGGTGACCCGGTGCGTATCCATGTGTTGGGCGTCAACAATGAACAGAACGGCATGTTCAGCGTCGAGAAGCACGAATGGCCGATTGAGCCGTTCATGCGCGGAGCCGACCAAATCAGTGTGGTCGAGTATTCCGGTTCCGAAGTGCTCGATGCGTTCCTCCCCTCGGCGGGTGGTCCGTACCGTCTGCCGGGCGACTATGTGTACAGCAACCAGCGCTTGCCGTACTCGCAGTCTGGTCAATGGGGATATGTGCGGGTATTGCCGTCCGGTGATACGCGACTGTTGCCATTGGCTGGGGCAAACGCCGGTACGAAGAGTGCGGCGGTTGAGCAGCCGACTGTGCACGCGATGCCTGTCGCTGCACAATAAACTGATCGAATCTCTCACGAGATGCGATAGAAGGGGGGAGCCTGGAAGGGCTCCCCCCTTTTGTTATGGCGCCTCGATTGTGTATGATGAAAAAGTATCCTATGAATTCATAGGGACAGCGTTCATATCGACAACATTCTGATTGCTGGAGGGATGACATGCGAATGGTCGGCTTTGCCCTGCTTTGTGCCCTCGGTGCCTGCTGGTCGCCGTCGTGGGCCTATGACGAGATCGCAGTCACGGATGGCGGAAGCATTACTGGTACAGTCACAATGAGGGGGGGGAAACCCACCCCTAAAGGATATAACTTGATCACGTTCCCAGACCCTGTCTATTGCGGTCGGATTTCAACCGGGACCGGATGGCGAATCCTCGACGAGTTTTCAATGACCGCGGGCAATGGACTCAAAGATGTTGTGGTCCTGCTCACCGACGCCACGAAGGGCAAGGCGTTTAAGTTCGAGCCATTGACCATTGAGGCGCGTGATTGCCGGTTCCTTCCCTTTGTCACGGTCGTCAAGGATGGTTCGGACGTGGTCGTCATGAATATGGACCCGGTCATGCACGACATCCAAGCCTATGAAACCTCTCAGCTGGGGCCGCGTGTGCTGTTCAACACGCCGCTACCGATGAATCCCCACCATAAGCGTTTGGTGAGTGCGGAGAGTCATGAGCATCTGGCCGGACAGCCGGTCAAGGAAGAAATTCATATGACCAAGGGCCGGCGGATGTTCGTCATGCAGTGCGGCTTTCATGCCTATATGGAAAGCTGGGGGTTGGCGGTCGACAACCCATACTACGCCATGACTGGTGAGGGCGGGACATTCACGCTGACGGATGTGCCGCCCGGAGAATACACCCTGATGGCCTGGCATCCTGGGGTCGGGACGATGCTGCAAAAGAAGGTGACCGTCACGGAGAAGGGCATGTCCACGGTCGATTTTTCCTTTGAGGCGCCGAAAGGGCGGCGGAGCGTACACGAGGTTGAAGAGAATCCGCACTACGGGCCAGAGTCGCTTGGGAAGGTGGTCGACATCCGCCCGACCTTGCAGCGCCAAATTCCGTAAGGCTGTGCAGATCAGAAGTAATGGGGGACGTTATGATGCTGAATCAATCCCGCATGATTCGCTGCCTCTCACTCGCCGTCGCGGCTTGGCTGTGCCAGATCGTTCCTCCAGCCAGTTCCTATGACATTATCGAGGTCCAGCACGGAGGTATGCTCGATGGCCGAGTGATTCTGTCAGGACCGCTTCCAGAGCCGAAGGGTTTTAACCTCATTACGTTTCCTGACCCCGCCTACTGCGGCCGGATCTCCAACGGGAAAGGCTGGCGATTGCTCCACGATTTCACCGTCGGTTCCGAAGGGGGTCTCAAGAATGCCATCGTGATTCTTGAGGGTGTCGAGGCGGGCAAGCCGTTCGATCTGTCGGTCCCTCTCATCGAAGCGCGCGATTGTATGTTCCAACCCTGGGTGACGATTGTGCGCAACGGGCATGCGGTGGAAGTGGTGAACATGGACCCGGTCATGCACGACATCCAGGGCTACGAAACGTCACCGGAAGCCGGGGCGCGGGTGTTGTTCAATACGCCGTTGATCCTGAATCATCTGCATCAACGCGGCAACATCCACGCGATTCATAACCACGCGCCTGGGAAGTCCTTGGTGGGGCCGATATATTTGAACAAGGGCCGGCGCACCTTTTATATGCAGTGTGGATTCCACGCTTACATGGAGAGCTGGGCCATGGCCGTCAACAATCCTTATTATGCAGTAACGGATGATCACGGCGCGTTCAAGATTGAAAATGTGCCACCTGGGACCTATCAGATGGTAGTGTGGCATCCACAGTCGGGTCCGGGAGTGACGCGGACCATTACGGTCGCTCCGGACGGGACGACGACGGAACAGGTCTCGCTTCCGGCCCCGAAGGGAAACCGTACGGCCTACAAAGTTATGGATAACCCGCGTTTCGGCCTCGAATCTCTCGGACACCCCGTTGAGATTCAGCCGCTGGTGGAGCATCAACAGTAATCGTGCGCGGATTCGCCTCCCACGCTGGGCCGTGGAAGGTTGTCTGTCGCTGAGCCTCTGTCTATCCACCGGTCTTCACGCCGTTGCCCAAGACGGCTGGCCCCTGTCGCCGATTCCTCAGCAGGCGGAGTTCTCTGCATCGCTGATGAAGCGCGTGGAAGGGCGTCGTTTCGAGGCCCAGGTCTTCGCCAAGGGTGACCGCATTCGCCTGGAGTACAAGTATGCGGTCAAGACAGAACTGGGCTATTCCAGCATAGAAATCATTCGATTGGATAAACGAGAGTCCTGGTTTTTGCTGGCCCAGCGCCGGCAAATTCTTCCGGTTCCTGTCAAACCCGAAGAAATCCTGCCGATTCAGCCGACCCTCCCGGGAGAAAAAAATAGAACCCTGGTGGGCGATGCCACGACGATCGGCCGTCCGTCCAAGCTCTACGAGGTGCGAGCGGACTATAACGGTCGGAATGAACGATTTTACGAATGGGTGGATGTCGAGACAGGGGTTGTCCTGAAATTGGTGAGCCAAGACCGGGATTGGTCCATTGAGTATCTGCGTATCCGGTTTTCTCCCCAGCCCGAGTACTATTTTGAGGAACCGACGGGATATAAGCGCTGGGATCCGGCATCTACATCACAAGAAAGAGGGTAGCGCGCTGTGGCACGACTCTCATTAAGGGATTCAATGCAATTGAAGAGTGGAGCACGCTGGACTTGGAAGTCGAGCGGATGGATGGCGCTGGCGGTTATGTCGGGGGCGCTATTGTGTCTATGGCCGTCCGTCGCGTCGGCGCGTTCGGTGAAGGATGCGCAGGCGGCTTTCGACAAGAAGCAGTATCAGGACGCGCTGGACCTCATCGAGCAGGTGGTCAAAGAGAAGGGACCTCAACCAGAGACCAGGCGGCTCAAGATTCGATCGTTCATTAATCTGGGCAAACCGAAGGAAGCACTGGTCGAGTATGAGCGCCTGGAGCAGGGACATACGCAGGACGATCCGGCGCTCCTGAAAGAAGTGTCATTGGGGTTCGTCACTGTCCTCGTCAAAGACATGCGGGAGCAAATGCGGGGAGCCGCGTACACGGCCCTCAAAGATGTTGATTCTCCTGAAACGATTCCCTTCCTGGAAGACGGGTTGAGTGATGGGTCTGGCCTGGTGCGCGCCCTGGCAGCGGAAGCGCTGGGGAAGCTTGAAGCCGGACGTCGTTCCCCGCGATTGCGCAATGCCTTGGAAGATCAGGCCGGTTTGGTGAAGGCGACCGTTCTGAAAGCCCTAGGAAAAAGTGGCGATCGCTCCGTGATCCCGCTTCTCGAACGGGCCCTCAAAGACGAACAGCCGGCTGTGCGTCTGGCTGCCGCCGGGGCCTTGTACCATACGGGCCAGACGGCGATGTGGGAAACGGTTCGTCAGGCCGCATCCGCTCAAAACCCGGAAGAGCGTGCCACCGCGTTACGCCTGGTTGGAGAGTTGAAGGATGCGCGGGGCCTGGAGATTCTTTTGGAGGCCGTGACCCACACGCAACCTTCCGTACGTGGAGCCGCTGCCTCGGCCCTCGGGGACCTAGGAAAGGTGCAGGGGATTCCGGCCTTGGAACATGCCCTTGAGGACAAGATTCCGGCGGTGAAGACATCGGCGGCAATCAGCCTGGGAGAATTGGGCGTGAAAGATTCCCTGGTTGGCCTGAGGAAAGCGCTTGCCGATCCGAATCCAGTGGTCAAGGCTGCCGTTGTGTCGGCGCTGTTGCGGGTCGGGGAGCCGTTCGAAGCCATCGGGTCCGAGCTGTATGAATTGGCGCAGAACAATGATCCGGGAACCCGCTCCGCGGCCGGCAAGGCAGTCGGGCGAGCCCATGGTGCCAACCGGAAAGCCGGCATCGAATTCCTCACCGGCATGCTGAAGGACCCAATCCCCCGTCCCCGTATTGCTGCGGCCCGCGCTCTTGGGCAAATCGGAGGGGCGGAGGTCCTGCCGATCTTGAAGGCGGCGTTGCACGATGAAGATGATGCCGTTCGGGCGACGGTAGGCGGGGCGATTGCACGTGTCCTAGGCCATGCAAAGCTATCGTCCAATCATGCGAAATCGTAAGAGTCTTGGGCTGCTGGATTTCAAGTTGACAGTGCGAGTACGATTCCAGTATAGACAAGTGTTCAGAGGTTGGAGTGGGGTCTTAGTGTAGCCACGTCAACCGAGCTTGACTGTTATTAAGGGGGCAATGGTCACCGGCCCCCTTCCGATTGAATGGGTGACGGAGTAATTGTTCGCTTAATGTTCATTACAAGGAGGCAGTGACATGAAGAAGGGTGCGATGAAAGTTGTATTCGGCGTTGCGGCCGCAGCGTTTTTGGCTGCGCCTCTCGCCTCGTTTGCCGGAGGTACGATCGCCGGGAAAGTTACGTATGCCGGGAAGGCGGAGCAGAAGGAATTTCTCTTCTCCAAGTTTCCGAACCCGAAGTTCTGTCCTAAGAACCCGAACAAGAGCCTCATGGATGGCGATAAACGTTTCCTCAAGACCATTGAAGTCGGCAAGGATGGTGGTCTGAAGGGCGCCGTCGTATCCGTCGTCGATATC
Organism: Nitrospira sp.; assembly: GCA_023248215.1. Lineage (GTDB taxonomy): Bacteria > Nitrospirota > Nitrospiria > Nitrospirales > Nitrospiraceae > Nitrospira_A. Next base: position 17,813 of record JAHFEW010000058.1, on the reverse strand, counting down.
GAAGACCAGGCGTTTGTGGACGGATTCAAGGGAACAGACACGGTCGCGGAATTCTGCGAATTCTTGCCCTTTAGCGGTGTGGTGGTCAATACCAAGAACTTCCGCACCGAGAATCACGATGCCGATCCGGACGATCCTAAGTCGACCTTGGGTGTGCTCCACAATCCTCATAGCTTTGTGGTAAAGGGCTCCAGCTCGGCCACCGGTTTCAACATCGGTCTGGCCAAGAAGGGTGACAAGTTGGAGAAGCCCGTTTCATTCAAGGGCGGCGCCGAAAAGCTGGGCTACTATCGTTTGCAGTGTGACCAGCACGAGTTCATGCAGTCCTTCTTCCTCCCGGTGTGGAACCCGTACCATGCAGTGGTGAAGGACGATGGATCGTTCGAACTCCAGGGGGTCCCTGCCGGTAAGCACAAGGTTGTGGTCTGGCATCCCTTTGTCGGTAAGGGCAAGCTGAATGAGTTTGAAGTTGAGGTGGCGGAAGGTGGATCGGCCACTTTGAAGGCCGAACTCAAGTAGCCTCGTTTTTATGCGGCGGGATGGCCCGCTGACGGAAGGGCAGTGGTTCGAACCGGACCACTGCCCTTTTTGTTTGTCGTTGTATCGCCCGTTGTCCGACGGCACGAATGGTCTGATTTTTAGATCTGCTGGTTGCTGGTTACGCCTGGATTCTTGTGCCGGACAGAGCGCGTCTTCGTTGGCTTGTCCACGGTCATTCCTGCCTGTTCCTCGCCTTGCGTTTCTCTTTCTGAACTGGGTAAGATGCCCAATTTCAACGCCACATTATCTGAGTGGGTGACCTGTGCCACGCGAATTGTCCCTCGCCGAAGTCTTCCAGCTGGGGTACTACTGGGAGACCAAAATTCTTTTGACCGCAGTGAAGTTAGATGTGTTTTCGACGCTTGATGGGCGAGGCCGTACCGCCGCCGAAGCCGCCGGAAAAGTCGGCGCCGACGTACGGGCTCTCGCGCTACTGCTTAACGCGCTGGTTGCCATCAGACTCCTGACCAAAGCCGGGGATCTCTACGCCAATACGCCGGTGGCCACGACCCATCTGGTCAAACAGGGGCCGCAATATGTCGGGCATTTGCTTCTGTTGCACGATGCGGAGTGGAGTAACTGGGGAAAGCTGGAAGACTCCATTAAAACCGGTCGGTCTCCTGTTACACAACATGTCTTTGAAACGGACCCTGCTCTCGGGGCGAATGTGTTGTCCGTGTTGCACCGAATTGGGCAGCAGAGCGGACCTGATTTGGCGAAGCGGTTGGCGCTCGACCAGGCGCGGACGATGCTTGATCTCGGCGGCGGCGCAGGCACGAATGCCATCGCGTTTTGTCAGGTGTATCCGCAGCTCTCGGCGACGGTGTTCGATCTGGCGACCACCCTGCCGTTGACGGAACGGACGGTGAAGGAAGCCGGGCTGGAAACCAGGATCGCGCTGAAAGCCGGTGACTTCAATCGTGACTCGCCGGGCGGTCCCTTCGATGTGGTGTTGATGTCGGACATTCTGCATTACCAAGACCTGGCGACGAATGCCGCGCTGGTGAGGAAGATCCATGGCCATCTCACTCCCGGTGGACGGTTGGTCATCAAAGATCGATTCTTAGATGCGTCCGGCACCAGCCCTGCCTGGACGGCGGCGTTTGCCGTCCATATTCTCGTGAACACGGAGCGGGGCGCCTGTTACCGCACAGCAGAAGCCATGCAGTGGATGACCGATGCAGGATACGAGTCCGTTGTAGAACTCGAGCAGACCGCGGTGGTGCAGGGCGTCAAGTCTCGTGAGGCGTGAACATGAAGGGTGAAGTGCTGGACGAACGGCGACCGACGAAATACGAAGGACGAGGGAAGTGATGGCAGAGTGGCTCAAACATCCTGGATTTTTTGGAACACATGCGACGTTGGGTGCAGATCTGAGTCAGTTAATGGCAGCCCTCTTTACGGGACTGTTCATTATCGGCTGGGTACAGGCGAAACGCCGTGAAGGGCATGCCCATCACTGGCTTATGCTGGGTGGGATGACGGCGATGCTGAGTTTTTTCGTGAGCTATTACCTCTTCCGACAATTGGGTGTACTGGCATTCGAGGGGAAAGAAGGTTTCGGTGGATCTGAAGCACTCTACCGCCATGTGTTTATCCCTCTTCTGACTTTTCATATCATTCTCGTCGTCATTGGGCTGGTCATGGCGATTTACATGATTGTGCTTGGGTTCCGCGCTCAGATTGTAGAGCAAGGACGACGGTTGCTGAGTGGTCGCGTCCTCCAGACAACTTGGGGAAAGGTCGGCACGATCTTCGGGCTCCTCTGTGCGATCGTGGGGGCATACCTAGTGTATTTGGTCGCAGCGGATCGTTTTCGGATGGGGCGGCTCTTGGTGTGGGCCGGGCTTCTGGCTCTCATCGCCATCGTGTTTGCCGTGGAAATGGCGATCCAGCGTGTCTGGCCGGACGGCGGGCAACGTCATCGAACTCTCGGCCGGTTTACCATGGTCATCTACTGCATCCTCTTCCTCACCGGCACGACGACCTATGCGATGCTCTATATTCTCTATCCCGGGAAAATTGGGTGAGGCCTAAAATCGAATGGCTGATGCCTGATAGCTGAATGCCGAGGAGCCTATGCTGGTCTGTGGATGCGGGCGGTGGATGCATACCGAAGGTGTGGAAGAACAGGTTGCGGATGAGGGGGCGCTGACCTGGTTTGTCCGATCGGAATGTCGGCCATGCCATTGGTTGGTCGGAATCGACGTGCCGGCGGGGCAAGTCGATGGGATCGTCGATCGGCTCATTTGGAGCGATGATGCCAGGCATCGGTTGGATCGCGTACCCCCTTATGCAGTCCCTGTGTTGCGTGAGCTGGTAGAAGGTTTCGCCAGGACCCGGCAGCAGCGCGTTATTACCTACGATTTGATCGACCAGGCTCAAACTGGTGATGTGGTGTCGTGGGATCCTGACGCCGAGCGACGCCTCGCCAATGTTCCGGCGCCGGTCCGTGCCATGGCGCGTGTCGAACTGGAACGGACGGCCGTGGATCGTGGCGCACGGTGCGTGACCGTGGCCTTGATGGAAGAGGTCAAGGCGCGATACTTCGGCATGGCGGCACGGCGAGATGAGGCGTAAGTACTGAGACGGTTCTAAGGAAAGCGACGCAGGCGTCGTCTCCTTGCCCCCAACCCCTTACTCCTAACGGATGAACCAATGTTGCATCGACTGGCATTACGAGTCCTGCCGAGTTTGACGTTAGCCGTGACAGAAGACTCGGTTCGCAAGCGAAAGCGTCTGGTCATGTTTATCCCTGGGTTGGTGGCCTTCGCCTGTTACCGGGCGGCGAAACAGGGGTTTTCGTTGGCGGAGCCGATGACCTTGCTCCTGCTGAGTGGACTGCTCTCGATGATGACGGCTGCCTGCGCCTATCGTGTTGGGCGCGCGTTGCCGTTCGCCCGGCTGGTGGGGGCGGACGGAGCCCGGCGCATCGGATGGATTCTGGCCTGGATCGGCGTTGTCTATGGTATTCAGCTCTCGCTGTTGGTGTTGGCCCTGTTGTGGTTGGTGGGATACGACTATGCCAAGCATCCCGATGGGCCGGCGATGATGGCGCTCATTATTCCCAGCACGGCGGTCGCGCGCGATGCATTTGAGATCGGGTACATTCGTTGGCTTGAGTCCAGCGGGCGTCCTCTGGTCACCTTTCCTGATGGCGCGGGGCTGCGCACCCTACTCCAGCGAGTCAATCCCGCACTGTTGGGCTGGATTGCCGCAGGGGCTCTCGCTTGCGCGAGCCTATCGGTGCTCATGACCAGAATCGTGAGTGGAGACCTGGCTGTGTTGGCGCAAGGTGCCATCGTGACGATGGCGGCGGGAACCGTCGCCCTCTTGGCGTTTTTCGCCGGACAAACAAATGGGGACGCCTGGATGTCCAGGGTGGCCGTGACCCACTGGGGAGAACTGGTGAAGTTTTGGTGGTGGCCTGGGCTGGCCTTTGCCTCGACCTACTATCTGGTGTTGATCGGAGGCTGCCTCTATGTGTTGAAGCAGCCGATAGGTTCCGTCGGACTCTTCGCCGGGGTTGCCGGAGTGGTGGGTGGCCTGATGGCTCTGTACTGTTACTACTTGGGCTATCGACGGGACATTGAGAATCGCCAGCAGGGAGGAGTGCCCAGCGCCTTGTTGCGTTGTCCATTCGTCATGGGCATTCTTGGTCAATCTCGCGAAGCCATTTCAGGTACGGCCTTGAATGGATCTGCGGCTGTCTTCGAGAAGAACAGTCAGAGAGTGTCGTTATGACCACACGCCTCACGTTTCGATCAGGGATTGTCATACTGGTGTGCTGCCTGCTGCTGGGTGCAAGCGCCGTGATGCTGAGTCCGGAACCGCTCAGGGCGGCAGACCCGTCCACGGATGTGTATTTTCACACGCCCGGCGTTCCCAGCGGTCCCTCGGCACCGATGGGCAACGAGAGTCGCTATCCGCAGTATGGCTCGCTCGACAGCCGGTTGCTGATGTGGTTTGTCATCCAACAGCACACCTATTTCGGCGGCTTCGTGCTGGCCCTGCCGATTTTTTGTGTCCTATTGGAATTTCTCGGGTTGGTGGCGCGAAATCCTGCATTAGCCTTACGCTACGATGGCTTGGCTCAAGACCTGTTGAAGGTGGCGCTACTGTCGATTTCCGTCACCGCAGCGGTCGGCAGCGCGATGTTGACCATGTTTATCACGCTCTATCCCAGTTTCATGCAGTACATGGGAGGGACGTTCAAGGTCATGATGCCCCTCTATGCACTCGTGTTCGTCGGGACGACCTTCCTCACGATCGCGTACTACTATAGTTGGGATCGTATGGCGGCGCCCGGGTTGAAGTGGGTGCATCTTTCGATCGGCCTGTTCGCGATTGTGTTCGGGACGTCGTTGCTGTTGCTTGCGAATGCCTGGTCCGCCTTCATGATGGCGCCGTCCGGAGTCGACGGGCAGGGCCGGTATTTGGGCAACCCCTGGCATCTGCTTCACTCGGCCCTCTGGAATCCGTTGAACCTCCACCGATTCTTGGCCGATATCATGTCGGGAGGCGCGGTCGTGCTGGCCTATGCCTGCTATCGGTTCTTTACCGGCAAAAGCCAGGAGGAACGGGCCTACTATGATTGGGTGGGATATGTGTTTTTGTTCGTGACGGTCTGCGCGTTGCTGCCGATGCCCTTTGCCGGCTACTGGTTGATGCGCTCGGTCTATGTGTTCAGTCAGAGCATGGGTGTTACGATGATGGGCGGACTGCTGACCTGGCTCTTCGTGGTGCAGGCGCTCTTGATCGGAGCCCTCTTTCTTGGCGTGAACTACTATCTGTGGCAAAGTATGGGGCGAATTCGCGGAGGTGAACGCTATCAATCCTACTACCAATACCTACTCCTGGCGCTCACGGGGTGCCTGTTTATTTGGCTGACACCGCACACGATTCTCATGACCGGCACCGAAGTAAAAGCCATGGGTGGGGCGCAGCATCCGGTGATTGGGAATTATGGCGTCATGTCCTCGAAGAATGGGGCGGTTAATGTGATGATCTGCATCACGGCCTTGAGCTATATCTATTATCGTCGTGCGAATCGCACCATGACGATCTCCTGGGCTAAGGCAGGGAACATCATACTGGGGGCGTTGTTTGGCCTCGGGGTGGCGCACATCATCGGGTTGTCGGTGTACGGATTTTATCTTCCGGCCAGTCTCCGCGTGGGTCTGTCTGGTCCGCAGGCGGTGACGACGTTGGTGGTGGTTACGCTAGGACTGCTCTTGAACCGGCGCATGCTGCAGGGCGCGACGATTCACGGCCCGGTGCAGTGGGGCCAGATTTCGGTCCGTGGGATGGTCGGATTGTTCGGATTGGCCGCGGCGTTTACCTGGGTGATGGGGTTGATGGGGTACATTCGTTCTTCAGGACGGCTGGCGTGGCATGTCAACGAATTGATGCCAGATACGTCCCCCTGGGCATTCACGCCATCGCTCGGGTTTGCCGCGAAGATGGTCACGATCAACATGGTCGTCTTTTGGGGGGCCGTGTTCTTTCTGTTCTGGGTTTGTCAGCGTGGGCAGCAACCGGTCATGCATGAGGATGTGAGCGCGGAGAAAGAGGCGGGGTTTTTGCCGTCTCCGTCGCATGAGGGATAGGCGAGTTCATCAGGAAGTGCGGAGATTGTTATGAGGATGATGGTTGGGACCGTATGGATTATGGGGCTGGTGGGATTGTGTGGTCTGATGGGGGCTGGTACGCACGCTCATGCTGCCGACGCCGGGGTGCTGGTCCTGGAAGACTTTCAGTCAGCCGACCAGGATGGATTCCCGATCGATTGGCAGCATGAAAATCAGCGTAGCCAAGCCAAGGGTAGGGACGCGTACAAAATTCAATCATTTGACGGACAGAAGTTTCTCGCCGCCAAAGACGCTGGACAACGTGTAAAAAAGCGCAAAATCGATTGGGCTCCGAAGGCCTATCCGGTGCTGACGTGGCGGTGGCGTCTCCATAAAGCGCCGAGCGGCTCGGAGCCGATTGCGGCATTGTATGCCTCATTGGATACGGATCTCCTGTTCATTCCGGTGTTTACAAAATACATCTGGAGCGCGGGAAAGCCGGAGGGGACGATCGTTGAGGGGGGCATGTTCAGCGGGTCCGAGATCGTCGTGCAAAGCGGTGTGCGCCCGGTGGGTGAATGGGTCGAAGAGCGGATCAACGTCTACGAAGATTTCAAGCGGATGCATCAACATGAGCCGGCGGAAAAGGCCTGGGGAATTTCATTGTTTGCCGGTCCCGGTGTGGAGATTGACTTTGGCACGATCACAGTGAGTCCGGCCAAGTGAGCATTTACGGAGTCCCCACAGCGAGAGGGAATTTATGACCGCTATGAGCCGACCGTCGACCAAGGCCTGGTTCGATGTGGTGTTTGGTGTCATGGTCATGGGCACGGTCGGGGCGTTAATCGGCACGATCCTGGGCGGTTCCTCCGTTCCCCTGGCGTCTGGATTGGGATTGGCGCTGGGGGCGGTGGTCGGATTTCTCGGCGGGCGGCGATTTCTAGTCAGTATCTTGGTCGGGACGGTCTTGGGCGGCCTGTTGGCATGGCTGGTTGCCGGATTTGAGAAGATCTCGTTCGGGGCGGGAGCCGGTGCGGCCATGGGCGGATTTCTCGGCGTGCAGATTTCAATGTTACTGGATATGCGAGCGGCGCGGAGAGCAGCGGCTGTGGACGCGAGCGATGAAGTCCCTGCAGCTCACTCGACGGTCACCAAATCGTGAGGTGCGAGTAATCTAATGGAAAACAGGGGTGTGCTCATCGGGTCGATCATCTTTGTGTTTGCGTCATTCATTTTGATGATTGGGGCGTTGGTCTACGAATCCTATAAGGCCAAGCAGATGCGCCAGTTGGCGTTGTCTATCACGACAGAGACTAAGGCGGTGGAAGTGGCTGCCGTGCAGGACTTTTCAATGTATAAGACGCTCGTCGGAGACGACGGACGGGAGATGGTTCAAATATCTGAGGGACCGTTTGTGATGGGCAGTCGCGACAACGATAGTGACCCGGACGAAAAGCCGGAGCACCAAGTTTATTTGAAGCCGTATTTTTTAGATAAGCATGAAGTGACGCAGGATGCGTATGAGCGGTTTGCCAAGATGACGAAGCGGCTCAAGCGAAAGATCGAAGTCTTTGAAGAAGATCCTGCCAAGTTGCTCAAACCGGAAAGCCCGATGATTGCCGTGACGTGGGATGATGCGGAGGCCTACTGTAAATGGGCAGGGAAACGGTTGCCGACGGAAGCGGAGTGGGAGAAGGCGGCACGGGGAGAGGGGAAGCGCCGATATCCCTGGGGTGAAGAGTTTGCGGTGGGATATGCGAACATCGACGGCAACGAGGATGGTTTTCGGTACCTGGCACCCCCCGGGTCGTTTGAATCTGGCCGCAGCCCCTATGGGGTCTATGATATGACGGGGAATGTCGGTGAGTGGGTCGCGGACTTCTACGATGAGAACTCCTATCGAAAATCGCCGTATCGAGATCCGAAGGGACCTGACCAGGGGGAGCAGCGTGTCATTCGCGGTGGTTCCTGGCGGGAAACCAAGCGAAATGTGCGTTCATCAAAGCGGTTTCAGGCGAAGCCGTGGCGGCATGATATTACGGTCGGGTTTCGTTGCGCCAAAGACATCGAGGCTGATGTGCTGGCCAAGTAGTCGGTCGGGTCATGCTCGAAACACGATTCAAAATTATCTTCCTCTTCGTGGTGCTGTTTGCCGCTAGTTTGCCGCTCATAGCGATTCTTCGCGGAACGATTTCCACTCCATTCGAAGCCGAGCCTCAGCATGTAGAGGAGGAGCCGGTGAGCCCCTCCACTGAATCATCAGTCGCGGAAGAGCCGATCACGGAGGAGCTGGTGGCGATCCCTGCGGGACCTTTCGTGCGTGGAACGAATCGAGGGGGATTTGATGAGCGGCCTGAGCGGACGATTTACCTCGATGGTTTCTCTATTGATCGTTACGAAGTGACGAACGCCCAATACGCTGCCTTTGTGAAGGCGACAGGCCATCGAAAATCAGGGCCACCCTCACGCTATGCGAAAAATACAGCACGTATGCGAGGGGTGAATCAGCCGGCGGTCTATGTGTCGTGGGAGGATGCGAAGGCCTACTGCGCCTGGCGGGGAAGACGGTTACCCTCTGAGGCAGAATGGGAGAAGGCCATGCGTGGCACCGATGGGCGCCTGTGGCCATGGGGGAATGTTGAAATCCAAGATGGGGCGAATTGGGCTCGGGTGGATGATGGGTTCGACGTTGCAGCTCCAGTAGGACGAGTGCGGAGCGATGTGAGCCCATATGGCGTAATGGATGGTGCGGGCAATGTCATGGAATGGGTGGATGATTGGTACCAGGAGAGCGCCTATGTGGAAGCCCCAGATCGGAATCCGGCAAGTCCGGAATACGGCACTTACAAGGTCCTACGGGGGGCGGGGTACACGAGCTCTGGATCGGACTTGCGCATTACTGCACGTAGCAAGATGATGCTGGACTTTCGAGATGAAACAATCGGCTTCCGCTGTGCCCAATCGAGTGCGGGAAATGGCCAGTCGCGAGAGGGAATGGTTTCGGAGAAAATCATAGAAAATCAAAGTAGTAAAGGATCAGAAACACGGCCAGAATGATATTGACAACCATTCCAGCCAAAACTATAATGTCGAACACTTTTGAATTTTTAGCCATAGAAATCCTGTTTAAAAACATGTGCGTGAGGGATTTTGATTAACACAGCGTAGTTGGTGTGTCAATTTAAAATACGTACTTAAACCGTTGGGAGAATCACGATGGAAGCTGCTCAGGATGACATCAAGATTAAAATCGGCAAGATGATTTTCTATATCACCTGCGCAGTCGGTATTTGGTTTTTCTATTGGTTCGGTGGGGTTCAGTGCCCATGCTGATCCCGTATCCTGGCCTGGGAAATTGCTTATCATGTTGAGGGGGGGTTGAGATGGGCCAAACAATTGTGTATTTCGTGGTCTCTGCATTGATTTGTGTTTCGTTTTTTGCAGCTGTTGATCACTTCCTGATGGACGCGCAGGGATTGGATTTTTGGTATCTCCTGCGGAAGTAGTCATTGGGGAGGCAAGGCTTTGAAGTTGTTGCTCACATACGCGATGTATCAAGGAGGTATCCCATGGGCTCTGTAACCCGCACGAAGTTGATGTCGATCATGGCGCTGGGCGCAATGATCGGCCTCCTCCTCCTGCCTATTCTGGTTGCGATCCCTGCCCTCGCCAGCGACGGCGGCTCGCCAGCTGCCGGAGTGAAAAAAGAGGGTGGTGATGCAAAGGTTGAGAAGGGCAAGGATGTTTATTATAAGACCGAAGGGATTGTCTCTGGCCCTCCGGCTCCTAAGACGACGGATAGCGAAAAGGACTATCCTCGGTACAACTTCGAGAGTCGCGTCCTTCTTTGGTTCGCCAATCAGCAGCACCTCTATTACGGCAGCTTCGTCTTGGCCGTACCTATTTTCTGCATGATCATCGAGTTCATGGGGGTTGTGAGTAAGGATAAAGCGTTGGCCAAGCGGTACGACCAGCTGGCCTACGATTTTATTAAGATCAGTTTGACGGCGTATTCGTTGACGGCAATTCTGGGTGGAATTCTGATCTTTACCTTCCTGACTCTCTATCCCGCCTTTTTTCAGTATCTCTCGGGTATCTTTAGGCCAGTCATGCATATCTATGCATTGATGTTCGTGGCTGAAAGTGGGACCCTCTACATTTATTACTATGGCTGGGACAAGATGAAGGAGGGGTTCCTGAAATGGATTCACCTCAGCATGTCAGTGGTCTTGAACGTCATCGGTACTGTTTTGATGTTCCTCGCGAATTCTTGGATCGGCTTCATGATGTCACCGGCCGGAGTCGATGAGCAGGGACGTTACCTTGGCAATATCTGGCACGTGATCCATACCGCCTTGTGGAATCCTCTGAATTTGCACCGTATTCTCGGCAACATGGCGTTTGGCGGTGGTGTGGTCGCAGCTTATGCAGCGTACCGTTTCTTGTCAGCTAAGAACGATGAGGAGCGTGCTCATTATGACTGGATGGGTTATATCGCCATGGCCCTCGGTGTATCGTTCTTGATCCCATTGCCATTCGCGGGCTACTGGCTGATGCGCGAGGTTTATGCCTATCGGCAGCAGATGGGCATCACCCTGATGGGAGGATTGCTGGCTTGGTTGTTTATTATTCAGGCGACCATGATCGGCATTCTGTTCCTCAGTACCAATTACTACCTCTGGCAGGCGCTTGGCCGGATGCGTGGGGCGGAAAAGTATCAGCGATATATTAAGTATCTCGTGTTCTTGCTCACCTGCGGATTCCTGGTCTTTATCACCCCGCATACAATCGTCATGACTCCGGCCGAATTGAAGGCCATGGGTGGTCAGCAGCACCCTGTGCTCGGTAATTACGGTGTTATGTCCGCCAAGAACGGCGGCATCAACGTGATTATTACGACAACCGTATTAAGCTTCGTGTGGTACATGCGAGGCAATAAGGTTTCGACGGTGTCGTGGTCAAAGTTCGGCAATATCTTCATGGGCTGTTTCTTCTTCTTTGCGTATCTCAACATTATCTTGCTCGCCATTTACGGGTACTACATTCCTGCCAACGTACGCGTAGGACTTTCCGTGCCGCAGGTGGCAACTACGTTGTCCTGCCTGTTCTTCATGTTCGCGCTTAATAGCGTCATGATGAAGGGCGCGAAGCAAATGGGTCCCATTGAATGGGGCAAGATTTCTGCTCGGTCGCAGTATGCACTCATCATGTTAGCAACGGCCTTTACGTGGATGATGGGACTGATGGGATATATTCGGTCCTCTGTCCGTCTGTTCTGGCACGTTAACGAGATCATGCGCGACAATTCTCCATGGGCCTATACACACACCGTCGGTTTTGCCGCCAACATGATTTCAGCCAACGTGTTGTTCTTCTGGACTACCATTATGTTTGTGTTTTGGTTAGGAGCCCTCGCGGCCAAGAAAGCGCCAGTCGAGGCAAAGGCAGCTGTACCTGGACGGGCGGCGGCGCCAGCGGTTGGTCACTAATCAAAGCGCAAGAAATGAATCAATGAGGGAAGGTACCTGTGCTGCTCGCGCAGACAGGACCTTCCCCTCCTGCAGGAGGTTTGAGCTGTGATTGAACTCATTAAAGCGGCCTTGGCGATGGGATGGCCCGCATTGGGGCTTTTAGTTGCCCTCTTGTTTTATTTTAAATTTTCCATTTCGGATCCTATTGCGAACAAGCGAGCGGTATTCAAGACGTTCATTGGAATTTTGGGAGCCATTCTCCTATTTATGGCTATTGCCAATTACAAGATGAATTTCTTTGGCGAGTCGAGACTTTTGCCGGTTTCCCTCGTCTTGATCACTTCTATGGCATTTATGATGGCGCTGTATTTTGCAAATATCAGCGCCCTCCTCAGAATCGGTGGATTTATGTTTTTCATTGCAGCCGCCCTCTCGGGGTATGGCAATTGGCTGCCGCAGGTAGAAGGTGGCTTTCCGCCTATTGAAGAGAAAAAAGATTTCAGCAACATGCCGCAAACGGAGCTTGCTGACGAAGGTGAGAAGATCATTTTTGGCGGTGTTGGGCAGAATAAAGTTCAGGGCGCAATTGGTAAGGGGCAATGCCCGCTCTGCCATGCTTTCCACAAGGGAATGTTGGGCGAGCGCGCCCCAAACCTAGATGGACTTCCGGAGCGAGCCGGGACCCAAATTGAAGATGCTCGGTATCATAAGGGCAATCCGGCTGCTCGCGACTTCGATCAAAAGGAAGCATTTCCTGGTTCTGGTACGGCTGAAAATGCTCAGGAGTACATCGCAGAATCCCATTCGTGCCCAAGCTGCTTCGTTGTCACTGGCTACGGTGTAAAGGGGACAAATGACAAAGTGAGTCCTATGCCCGCCATTCACAAGCCACCGATCTCTTTATCTCTCCCTGAGCTGGCGGCTGTGGACACTTGGCTGTATGTGCGCGAGGGGCGCGAAGCTCCAAGTTTCGACGAAATTGTAAAGTCGTATGAAAAGTTCATCCCGGAATCGGATCGCCCAAAACCACCAACAGAGGGTGATGCAAAACCTGGAGCCAGCGCTTTGATGGCTGACGGAACCGAGCCTGTCGATCAGATTTTTGCCAAAGGCCAATGTGTCGCTTGCCACACCATCCCTGGCATCGCTGGTGCAATGGGAACGATTGGTCCGAAGCTGGTCGAGGGAACTAATGCACCTCTTCGGATTAAGGACAAGGAATATAAGGGCAAGGCGAAGAGTGTTCCTGACTACATCATGGAATCCATCGTTGAGCCCAGCGCGTACGTGGTGAAAGGCTTTCCGGACAACACTATGCCCAAGGTGTTTGGCCAAAAGCTCAGCGCTGGAGCACTGAAAAAGATTGTAGATTACCTCTCGCAGGTGCAGGAAGGAAAAGAGCCACCCAAAGCCTCCTAACTGAGGGGATTGGGTATCTTATTGCTACTGGGGAACAAAGGGAGATGACGAAATGAAAGCTTTAATGTCAGTCGGGGCACTGATCGGAGTCGTGGGACTACTCACGTTGATCGGTATGATCTTCGGAGTCGTTCCTTCGAACACGGTCAGGCTCGTTGAGGGCTACATGCCCATGCAGGTATTGAGCGAGCTGGCTATCTTCGTGGCAGGTTTCGCTGGCCTAAGCTATCTGCTCAATTCAATGGGAATTGTCTTCCCGCGGTTCTGGCAGGGAATTCTGTTTTGGGTATTTATTCAAACCTACCTCAAATTCCGGATATACCCGCCCATTCCTTTCAGTGTGCGGGCGATGTATGGAACTGTGTCATTTGTTGCTGTGTTTATGTGGGTATCGGCGAACGAAGAAGATTGGAAGAAGTTCAAACAGCCAATTCTCAATGTCTTGGATGCGAATACCGGTTTCCATAAGGCCCTCAGGACGATGTATTTGATCCTGCTGCCTCTGCTCATCGGCGGATTCTCATTTTTGACGATGAGGCCGAGCGTAGATGAGCCGATCGAGTTGCGAACGGTGCATCCGGCACCGCCTGCCAGCACGAAGGTGCATGGCAAGACCTACACCTTGCAGACGTCACAGAATCCGTACCGTGTTAATCCGGAAGGCAAGTACGATCAGGCATATAGCAACAAGCTGATTGTCGAGCAGTCGATGGGACGGCTGATGGCGCCTAATGCCAATCCTTGGGACGAAAAAGCTGAGGGCTATCTGAAGTATGTCCGTGAAGGAGGAGAAATATTTTTCCAGAACTGTCACTTCTGTCACGGTGACAATCTCAACGGTCGTGGTTTGCATGCCTTCGCGTTCAATCCGATTCCCGCGAACTTCACCGACCCAGGAACAATCGCTCAGTTGCAGGAAACGTTCATCTTCTGGCGTGTTGCCAAGGGTGGAATTGGTTTACCGACTGAAGGTTTCCCTTGGGCATCGGTCATGCCTCCATGGGAACAACACCTGACAACGGATGAAATCTGGAAGGTGATCCTGTTCGAGTATTGGCATACAGGATACTATCCTCGGACATGGGATTAATCGGGAATCTTACAAACAACCTGGGAGAACAGGTGGTGAGGTTAACAATGAGCAAACTTCGTACGAACGTAAAGCCGACGCTGGTCATCGGTGCGGCACTAGGCGCCCTTCTCTTCTCCGCGAGCGTTGGGGGGGTGGGGGTCGGCCATGCTGCAGATCTTCCAGCAGGCTTCAAATCGGGTGAGCTGGCACCTGCACCTCCAGCAGACATGATTGAAGCAGGAAAACGCGTCTACTTTACTAAGTGTGTATGGTGTCATGGAGTCGATGGCGCTGGTGATGGTCCGGGCGCCGATCGGTTGTGGCCACGCCCCAGGAATTTCAACCAGGGAACATTCAAAATTCGCCATACGGCAAGCGGTGAATTGCCTCTCTTTAACTACAATGAGAGGCAGGTCGATTCGGGCAAGAACGACCTCTTTGATACGGTCACCCATGGCCTTCCTGGTTCTGCCATGCCGCCTTGGGAAGGTATTTTAAGCGAGGAGCAGCGCAGTCAGGTCTTGTCGTTTGTGACCACTCAATTGGTCAAGGATCGAAAATTTACCGACAAACAGTCTGAGACGCAGACCATTCTTCAGATGAGTGACCTCAAGCCTGTTGAGGCAAATGAGGAGAGCCTGAAGAGGGGCGCCGCGCTGATTGTCGATAAGAAGTGCATTGAGTGTCACGGTGTCGAAGGGCGCGGAGACGGAAACGCCTTTAACCTGAAAGATGACTGGGGCTTTTCGATTCAGCCGGCCAATTGGCACAAATGCTGGAATTTCCGTGGCAGCCGCCAGGATCCTTACAATGTGCGGAATATTTTCCGTACCTTCTCAACCGGGGTGAACGGTACCCCCATGCCGTCATTCGCGGATAATACGACGGTTGAGGAGCGATGGGACATTGCCAACATCGTCAATTCGTTGTGCGAACGCGATGTGGAAGGGAAGCCACTCAGCATCGATCCTTTGACAGACAAGCCGAAGATCAATTTCGTTGTTCCTTCCGCGCCGATTGAAGGGGAAATCTCAAATGACCCCGAAAATGAGATGTGGAAGAAGCAAGGCCGCCGTTATGTAGCCATGGGCGGTCAGATCACCCACAAGCCACGTAACTTTGTGAATCGGATCGACGATATTTGGGTGAGGTCTTTGTACAACGAAAAGACCGTTGTATACCTGATCCAGTGGGATGATCGGACGAAGAGTGTCGCGGAGGGGAAACTTCCATGGGCACCTACTCAAGTCAATGTTGAAAACTTCGGTGTCAAGGAACAAGCCCCAAAGACCGGAGAAGAGGGCTCGATTGCGGCCGCACAGAACAATTATGCCGTCTATAACGATGCCATCGGGTTCCAATTCCCGATCAAGTGGCAGGAGATTCCAGCTCCATTTAAGCCTCGGTTTTTGTTCGGCGATGCGAAGTTCAATGCCGACATTCTCAAGTGGGAAGCGGATGGTTCACTGCGGTCCTTTAAGGGGACTGGGTGGGATCAGGACTTCGAAGAGCGCGATGATTTCGAAGAAAAAGTTAAGCTGTTGAAGGCCGAGTGGAAGAACGGTCAGTGGACCGTCATGATCTCCCGCCCGCTCCGGGGTGACAAAGATGATTATGACGATTACACCAGGTTTGATGTCGGTAAGTACATTCCGATGGTCTTCTTTGCCTGGGATGGGCATAACGGCGATGCTGGACGTAAAATGGCCGTGTCGGCCTTCTATTACACCATCCTGCAGCCCCCGATTCCTCAGGAAGTGTACATTTACCCGGCCGTCATCGCAGTTGGCGTGGTGCTTCTGGAAGGCTGGATGCTGACCCGCCGTGCCAACAAAAAGAAGGGCAAGGTGCTCTAGTCGATAGTCGAGCCGAGTATTGAGGTCTAGCGAGGGGGTGGGGAAACTCACCCCCTCGTTGTTTTTTCGCCTTAACCGAGCAGGCAATAAAGCATGAGGGGTGGTCCAGTCATTAGGAGCGTCTCAGGTGTCTTGATCGCCGGTGGAAGGAGCCGGCGAATGGGTCAAGACAAACGTTTTCTGACAGTTGGCGGAACAAGTGTGTTTGACCGCACGCTGGGCGTCTTGGAGAGGACATTTGCCGAGACCATTGTGGTGCTCGCAGAACCCGTTGATTCTCTCGATGTGCGGCGGTGCCGAGTTGTGTATGACCTCATTCCCAATGCGGGCAGCCTGGGTGGGCTATATACAGGTCTGATGGCCTCGTCACAGCAGCGGATATTCGCAGTGGCCTGTGACATGCCGTTTCTTAACCCTGATGTGATTCGGTTCATGGTGTCCTTTGATATGACGGCGGACGTGGTGGTAGCGGAACTGGCTGGCAGATTTCAACCCATGCACGCCGTGTATTCTCACAAATGCCTGCCGTTTCTCCAGTCTATGGCGGATAGAGGGGATCTGAAGATCCAAAATTTGTTTCTCAAGGAAGAGCTGCGGGTTGCTGTCTTAGGCAGCTCTGAGTTAGCGGCACTCGATTTAGGGCTGCGGTCCTTTCAGAACATCAATACACCGGAAGACTTGGCACGGGCTGAGAGACCGATTCCTGACCAGCCGTGACGTGTCACGGCTGGGAGCATACTGGCAGGCGAGGTGTACTTGTTGTTCATCCCGGAGCAGTGGGTGATGTACTGTTGGCCCGTCCTGCTCTGGGCCTACTTCGGCGTCAATTTCCTGAGCATGAGATTGCGCTCTTGGTCGGGGAAGCCATGGGATTGGTATTGCGTGATGGCGGTGAGATTGATCGAGTCTTCCCTCTCGAAGCGACGTATTTGACAGAATTATTCGCCGGGAGCGACAGCGTCCACTTGGCGTTCAAGAGATGGCTGAACACCTGTGAGCTCGCGGTCGGCTGGTTCCAGGATACGGGGGGAGCCGTCGTGAACACGCTTAGGACTCTCGGCGTTCAGCGCGTGTATGTGCAATCAGCTTCTTCTCCTGACCTTTTGTCTGAACATCAAGCGGCTCGGTATCTTGAAGTCATGGCGGCCGGGGGTGTCAGAGTGGTGGACAGCAACCCCCTTGTCCTCTCACCACCGGTGCGAGAATATGGAAGGCAGATACTTCAGGCACTGAACTGGAGCAATCAACAGCGTCTTGTGGTGATCCATCCCGGTAGTGGAAGCGCCCACAAGTGCATGGAGGCACCACGCCTCGCGCCTGTGGTCGAGTGGTTGTCTCAAGAAGGAACGTTCCCCATGCTGCTCGAAGGACCGTCGGATCGTGGTCATGTCGCGCAGGTGCTGGGGGCTCTAAGTATTGCCGTGCCGGTCATACGTGGCCGTGATCTTTCTATGGCGGCGGCAGTCCTATCTCACGCGGATCTCTATCTCGGTCACGACTCAGGCATGACGCACCTTGCCGCGGCCTTGTCGATTCCAACCATCGCCTGCTTCGGTCCCACCAGTCCAGGACGTTGGGCTCCGCTTGGGCGCACTGTGTCGATTCTGGCCGGAGCTCCCTGCAGTTGCCCCAATTGGAGCAGCGTGGAACGCTGCCGAGAAAAAGTCTGCCTTCACATTTCCCCTGAGCGCATCATCGGGGCTTGTCGTGCGCTATTGATGAGGCGATCCGCGGCTCCCACCGTCTAACTCACGATCTGTAATCCCACAATGATAATGTCCGCTTCTCCCACAATAGCAATGTCCTCGATAGACTGCCTGCCGCGACAAGGAGGGCAGGATGGTCGGAGAGGACGCGGTGCGGATGAGTGTGAAGGAGTTGAAGC
>JAHFEW010000127.1 GCA_023248215.1 Nitrospira sp. | reverse complement strand
AAGTCGAACGCCGGCTGAACCGCCGGCCCAGAAAATCGCTCGGGTTCAAACCGCCACCCGAGGCCTTTCACGCTCTGGCCAAACGCGGCTGAACTTTATGCACTGGCAACTTGAATCCGGGCAGGCTTGAGCCGATGCGAAAGTTACGTTATTCTCTTGGGCTCACCAAGGAGGCAGCATGGCCAAGAGAGTGAAACCAAGTGAGGAACCGACCGAGGTTCTCAAGTGGCATATCGAACAGATTCGTGAGACGCTGCTGGCATTCCAGCCGTTCTTATCTCGACGAAAGGTGACCGCGTCGTTGGAAGGGTTTGATGAGCAAGCCGAAGAGGTGCTCAGCGAAACCTTCGGGGGGGCCTCTGAAGAACTCGAAGCCTATCAATATGCAAAGCTCGGTGAAACCGGGCTTTTGCCGGAGGAAGCCCAAGAGGCAGGGACGCACAACCTGGACCGCGAAAGCCTCCATCAGCGCAAACAGGTCTTGGAAAGTTGTCTGGCGCAGTTAGAGTTAAAGAGGACTGCCAGGGCAGGCCGGGATTGGCGAAAGACCGTCGGGGACCGCTTGGATGGCCGCACCGTGGCGGAGTTCATGTCCTCGGATGTCCGCAGCGTGCACAGGGGAGCGTCCATCAAGGAAGCGGGCCGTTTGCTGCAGAAGTGGCGCGTCGGTTCCCTGCTGGTGGATGACGGGTCGCGCTATATCGGCATTATCACGGATACCGATCTCAGCAGAAAAGCCGTCGCTAAGGGGCTGGACCCGAATACCACCGTGATTACTTCCTGTATGAGCAAGGCGGTGGTGACTATCGAAGACAGTGAGCCGCTGATGGCGGCGCTCACACTGATGAAGAAAGAGGGCATTCGACACCTGCCGGTCACCGAAGACGGCACCATTATCGGGGTGCTGTCCGTGGGAGATCTGCTGCGGGCGTATGAAAAGGTCCTTGATCTTTAGACGGAGGATGGTGCTGGTTGTTCAGGTGTGAATTGCTGAGTGACGAAGCGATGGGCTTGTTCCATGCGGCGGAGGAGATCTGATTCGAGATGCGTCGCACCCGGCTGCCACTTTTTGGTCGCCTAGCTGATTCGTCGCGCTGGGAATGGAAGTGCGGAAGCCGCCGCCGCGCGCCGCAAAACGGGGACAGTCGGTTTAGTAAAAGACATCATGGCCTCTCCTACCCTGTGCACGACTATACGCCTCGCCTGTCGGCGAACAACAGTAGCAGGAATGCCAGTTTGGAGGGGATGGGTGGAAGAATTGGGCATCGCCTTCCCGCTCCTCGTCATGGGCCACCACGTGTTGTAGTGCCGAAGCGAAGAAGCGATAGGCGTTCAGCAGAAGCAGTGCTCCGCTTGCAGGATCTCGGGTATCGTCACTCCCCTTGCCATGGGGGTGGCGCGACGCCACCCCCATGGCGCCTACAGTCCGAGCGGGCCGCTACGGTTGCTCAGACCGGATCTTCCCGTCCATTGCGTTACCATGGGGCACTCTTGGCTGCCCCTGATCCACAGAATACCCTTCGCAACCACCCCCCACGCAGCTCGGATCATCCCTCATGCGCAGCGAGCCCTCGCCGGAAGGTGGTCCTGAGGGAGCGACCTCCGCATCCGAGCGCACAATGTGTGTAGCGGCTCCGTCATTAATGGACAATCGATCAGCTAGCAGCACCGGATAATTGCCGACCTGAACGACGCGGCCATTGGCCACAATTCGGTCTCCCGGAGAGGCGTGGGCGACCACGTTCTCAGTGGTGTCCTGGCCCAAATCCACAATCGCAAAACGGCCATCCGGCGTCTGGACCGCCGCAGTGCGATGCAGCTCTGCTGTCCGATTAACCCGAATGTCCCGGAATTGCTGGATGCGTCCTTCGACCTGCCGGTTATCCGATACCACTGCGCCGCTCTCACGATGGAAGGTCACGCGGTTCACCCCGGACTTGATGTGTTGGGCCATGAGGACTGAGTAGGGACCGATCTCCTCCCATTGTCCCCCCACTTGGATCTGGTCGCCCTGCGTGAGTGCCAGATCCAACGTGTGTCTCGTTGGACCGAGATCAGTGATGATCCGTCGGCCGTCTTGAGTTTTTACGAGCGCGGCTGTGTTTTGGGCCCCGGTGGTTCTATTCCTGACTTGTTTGGTGGCAGTCACAGTGCCTTTAAGGAAGTCGTCGCTACGAACGGTTGTGTCAGAGGAAAGGTTTCCCCCTCGTGCCATGGGCATGCTGTAGGCCGGGTCTCGCTGGTCATAGAACCAAGGCTCGTCATAATACTGCTGGAAGGTCACGATCTGATCAGTCCGATGCTGGGAACGAATGGCCGTCCAGGGATGCGCGGCATCTGCCAAGCCGACCGGTTCGCCATAAGAAGTGAAATCCATATTGCGGGAGCTGGTGCGAGTCGCCCCGGGGCTGTCGTAAAAGTCGTAATACCAATTGTCGAGTTTGTATTGGTCTTTGTAGAAGCCGCCTGTCAGATCTGTGTTACGGAAGTAAGATCCTTGTGTGGCTGGGACATCGGGGCTTCGCACCTCGCGTGGGTGTTCGGCAATTGCGGTGGTGCCGCCGAGTAATCCCATCCCGATCACCGCTGCCATCACCATCCTATGTCTGTTCATTCGATTCTGCATTGCCGTCTCCTTTCATTGTCGGTACATATGGCCGTGTTTTTTCTCTTCACCGCATTCAGCTGATCCCTGTGCTTAAGCAAAACACGAACCCAGAGCAGCTGTGATCGATGCGTAAGATATTACAGCGTTACGATCATGCGGCAGGAAAAGTGCGCCGGAGCCGGGGACAGCTTGTCCCATTGGGGACAAGCTGTCGACCTTGGGACCGCTCTGCGTGTCAGATTTTCAGCCTGCGGGCATGGAAAGGTAGAAGCGGCGTCGCGGACTTGTCGCACGGTCCTGCACCACTGCGGCTATTCGCCTAGCAGGCTGCGGAAAAACTCGATTGTTGCGTAATACGCCGCGATCAGCTCACGTGCCGTGTCGGTGTCAGAATAGCCCGCAGGATGCGCAAAAAGGCCGTCCAGCAAGGCCGCAGCGAGCGAAGAGGCGAATCGTACTCTCTGCCGTACGTTGAGCGTCTGAGCGATGCGAGAACGCCGCTGGCGGACTTTTTCCGCATCCTGCTAGACCCGATCAGGATTATCGCGAACGAACCGAATATGAAACCCGCGGAATGAGGGCCGGAGCAGGGTACGAACTACATAAGGCATCACGAGAAACGTGCAGACCATCGTTACGATGAAGAACGGAAGCAGCGCGACCCACAGCGGAGGCCCGGTGCGCGTCAATTCAGGGAGGAGAAATAACAGCAATCCATTCAGCAAGAAGATGAGCAACATAAAGCTCCCGATTGTCCTCCAGAACAGCGCCCAACCCACTCGTACCGATTCACGATATGTCGGTTCCTCGCCTTGCATGATGTGGTGCCTCCTAGGGTGGAGGAATGGGACTTGGCAGGGGCGCTGTAGAACAGGGCTCTGCTCCATGGTGCTCGAGCAGGTTCCTGATCCAGGCCACATCTCCATCCGCGTTGATGCTCATGAGTATTCGCCCCCGACGAACGACTTCCTCGTAATGTCGGGCGGCGGTCTCCGGCACATTGATATTCACGTGCTTCACAGATCCATCAAGGGCTAGGGTCACGAGGTGATAAGGATGGTGACGGCGAGGGATCGAGTGGCTGATAACGGTGCGGAAGCTGGAAAAAGGAGTCGGCCACCGGCCCGATCTTAACATGTCGGTATTCTACCATCCAGTCGCCATTTTTCTTGGCGAGTTTCAGGGGGAGATTAATATCGGTGGCTACCCATTGGTAGTAGGTGTCCTTCGTACCATCCGTCCCGGCAGCGGTTACTTCGTAGAGTGTCGTCGGATGCCCGTCCAGTAATTGCGTGCCGATGGGTTCACGGGAAGTCTCGCCATCCAGATGTGTGGATACGGCCAGTGTGTAATCCGAATGAAACGCAAGAGTCTTGAATTGATGCGTCGAGGGCACCAAAAGCCACACCAGATCTCGATCCTTCCTCACGATGGTCACGCTCACGGCCCCCGCCGTATTGTGATCCAGTCGCCACATCTGATCGCGATAAAAGACCCTGCTGTGGCGGATATGCCGGTCCGTGCGGGTGATTCGGTCCGCTGCGAATTCGATGGCCCAGCAGGGAGCGGCTAGTACGAACACCATCAACGCGGAAAACAGCCATTCGGCGGCAGGTTTCACCATTGGTGATCCTCGGGCGACGTGGTGGAGATGGAGACGGGTGGTAAGGTACCGGCGATTGGCTGGGTGAGATGAAGCGTCCTCATCCACATAGGCAAGACCGCCTGCCTTGGCTGTTCGTTAAATACCTGTGCCTCGAACTTGCGCAGTACCTCGTGCCAGCGAGCCACGATCATTTCTCCTCCGACGATTGGTTCAAGGCGACGCAATAGTTTGATGCTTACACAGCTGAGCAAACCTCATGCCGACATTCAGCAGATTCGGACGCTCTAGTTTCCGCACCAGGAGCGAATGTCCGGGCCGGGAGTGGGAAGTGAGGGCAATCAAGATGTCCCGTCATAGGACAATTTGTCCTACGGAGGAGGAAGAACACCAAGGTCGCCAGTACGAGGATGGTCGGCAGTTTTAATAGTTTGGGAGAAGAGGGGGAATCTTCGATCTTCTCGACCCTTCTCCTGTCCCTCGGCTGCAGCAGCGACATTCGCAGCGTAATCCGGATCGGTATTGGTGTGGGATTCGGATCTGTTCGTGATGCGAACCGAGACGTCAGCAGAGATTTCGATCGGGCCTGACATTAATGCGCCGGTGCGGGTGGAATTGGCTTCGGGGAAGGAGGAGGAAGCGGCGATGGAGGAAGGGGTTTAGGAGTTGGGCTCGCAATAGGTGCCGGGGGAATGGGCTTTGGTCGTTGAAACGGTTCGGTTGGCGGTGATTGCCGAGCCGTGAGGGCCCATGCGAGGGCGGTACGTATGACCATTACTGAGAATAGACGTGATCGCGTCACGCATAGGCCGAGTACTGCCGAATCCTCTGGGACTCACCGACATAGCCTGGCGTGCTCTTCTCCATTCGTCCCGGTCGGTCCGCCGGCCGTAGTCTTGTCCCCTGATGCGATCCGGAGGATTTTGCTGGGTTGTCCCCTGACGGCTTGGGCACCTGGTCGTTCATTGATCCGCCTCGGCTCATGGAAGCCAGGAGTGAGCCAAGCGAAGTATCCCCCCATGAATAGGCCATGCCACAGCGGTCGTCCTGTGCGGATCCATGGCCGGAGAAATCTGTCCCATCCCAGATGGGCTGCATGTGACTTTCGCACCAATGGAGATAGGCCGCATGTCTCGTAACCTGCCGGGATAGCTTCTTCAACAGCACAGTGAACAGGGACCGATATTGCTTCACATCTCTGGCCGTCTGCAGCCGTAGGTACGTAATGGGGAACTCGGCGTGACTTTCTCGCATGCGGCGGAGTTCAGGACTCATGGGAGCGGCTCCGTTTATGGATTGAAACCAAACCAATTCTCCCCAAAATATTCCACAACAGGGACCGGCACGCAGTGATCGCGATTCTCCTCTGGCCTGTGAAGGGCAGTCGACGTTACCGGTTGAATGGATAAGGGGGAGCGGCAACCCCAGTGCCGACCGTGATGGCTGTGTCCGGCACGGTTCGCGTCACTCGGTAGTAGACGTCAAGCCAAGGGGCAATATGACATCCACTGCCGTCCCATACCTGTTCGATGTGTCCGGCGGTTCGACAGCACCACTTTACGATTTGTTCCTCCCAGCGCGCCCACCTGGTCGACTCCCGATTTGCCAAGGTCATCAAGGTATCGGGGCGGACGGCTACACGGGCGAACCCATGGCGTCTCAGCAGTTCGTCCAAGGTGCGGAGGGTGTAGCCGTACACATAGGGAAACCCCAGCAGGTTATTCCATGCGAGGGCAATGGCCAACCACGCGTTCACGGACGGTCCAAAGCCTCTGTGCCATACGACCATACGACGGAAGCAGGAGCCATTCGGCACGCGAATCACAAGCAGGCCATGCTCGTGCAACATCTGCCTCGCCGCCGCTAGAGTTGAATCCGGATTAGGCAGTTGATCGAATGTATTCCATATCGCCACGGCATCGACGGTTCCCGCTGGCACCGGCGCTTCAATGAGCGTGCCACAAAACACGTCAAATCCGCGCTCTTCGGAAAACGCCGTGACTTCCTTTCCCGGATCGACGCCCAACATTCTCCAGCCGCGTTCTCGGCCAGCCGCGAGAAAGCCACCCACGAAGCTCCCCACCTCCACGACCAGAGGTGGCTTCATGGGTAATCGAGTTTGGAGTCGGGACGCCAGTGACCGGACTTTATATTTCGCCCATTGCCGTTGGAGCACGAACTCGGAGGACAAGTGCTCGTGACCGTAGCGATCCTCGATGTATGCGCTGGTGATAGCCCCGGCGGAGGGACGGGGACTGCGACAGACTAGACCACAGCCGCGGCAGGCCATAATGTCCGTGAGGTATTCTTGGGTAAACTCCACCCGATCCGCCAGATCGGAATGAGTCGGATGTCGTAGTCGGCGGCGGTGGAATTGCTGAAGAAAGCGGATTTGAGCCTCCACCTCGCTGGATGAACAGATCTGGTCCATTTCCGATCCGCCACAGATATGACAGGAGGATTCCACGGATAGGGAGGACTTCTCCAAGCTGGGGACTTCGAGGGGCTGAGGCACCGGCATCAGATGGAATCCTTGGGCCGGCTACGGCACAGATGGCCCAGCCGCCTCGGAAAGAAATGGATGATCGGTTAACGCTTGATAGGCAATCGCGGCTGAATGAATCGGCGAAATCTGCATGAGAAATGGAGTGAACCAGTCGGCGTCGGCTACATCCAAGGCATCGGGGACGATGACCCGGCGAAGATGTTTGCGATAGGCGGCTTCGATTTTTAGCGCCACGAAAGTGACCGGGCCGATATCACCGCCCGGGGTGATGGTGCCGGTCATCGTTCTGTCCAAAGGGATAAAGTCTCCCTTTGCGAGCGCCACGACGGCGAGTCCCACAATCCCAGACAAGCTGTCACCATAAATCGTTCCAGCCGGCTCGTGAACCGCGAAACTGACGGTCCAGGAATCAGTCCGGAGCTTTGCAGCGTGGGCCGCTCGATCGATCGCGGACAGAATAGCCAGCTCAGTGTCCGGGCTGAAGGATCCGCGTCCCGTCAGGAAACTCACCACAATTCCATGATGATCTGCCCGTTTCTCCCAGCCCACGACAAGTTCACCCACCGCCCCTTCCCTGATGTCATGGATGTTCACATCCGGGACAACGGTGACGCCGAGGAACCGGATAATTTGGGCACGCTGGGATTCCGCCTGCGCGAACAGGGGAAAAAATGATGCGCCGCCGGCGAGGACCATGACGAGAATTCGACCGGCCATTAGTTTCATGGGCAATCCTCTCATCGTTTGTTTTACCAGAGCTGGGCGTCGCGGACACTAGGCAATTCCCCCGTTGGCTGTCGTCTTATTTCGGCGACAGCATCAGGAAAGGCAATGCCTCATCCATGATCTAGGGACCCTCCTAGG
Source organism: Nitrospira sp. (assembly GCA_023248215.1). GTDB lineage: Bacteria > Nitrospirota > Nitrospiria > Nitrospirales > Nitrospiraceae > Nitrospira_A. Next base: position 1,337 of record JAHFEW010000127.1, on the reverse strand, counting down.
GTCTTATCTTTTCTTCTCCGCACCATGACATATTCTCGTCCAAGGGAGTCGCCAGACCGTCCTTCACGCGCGCGTCGGGCGAGCACAGTTTCATCGTGCGCGTTCTGCGAGGTGCGTGACGCGAGCAACTGTCTTCAATGTCAAGCCGACTGTGGAGCACCCGTGTGCCACCGCGTTCGGGCTTTCATCATGGCGTTGAGAATCGTCAGTAATTTCCGCATGCACGCCACCAAAGCGACCTTTGCCGGCTTCCCCCGCATACGGAGATGCTGATAAAAGTTTTTGATGAGGGGGTTCCAGGTCTTGGCTACTCAGGTCGCCATATACAATGTGGTGCGCACCGCGGCCCGCCCGCCCCAGATGCTACGATGGCCGCGCAGGGTGCCACGGTCCCGATTGAAGGGCGCGACGCCCACCAAGGCGGCAATCTGCTTGCGATTCAAGGTTCCCAGTTCCGGCAGCTCTGCCAACAGGGTCCGGCTGAGAATCGGCCCGACTCCGGGGACGCTTCGCAAGAGATCCTCGTGTTCGCCCCACAGAGGGCGGCGGCGGATCATCTCATCCAACTCGCTCTCCCCCCGCTCCAGTTCGGTGGTGAGCCACGTCACATGCGTCTGGATTCGCTCCTGGAATCGCGGCGGGGCTGTGCCCAGGCGGTTTTTCTCGGCCAGGAGCATGTCGAGCACTTGGCGACGTCGGGTCAGCACCATGGCCACCTCCTCCGTCGGTCGATCCAGCGGCGCACGCAAGGCGGGTTGGACCACTCAAGCTGCCATGAAAACCGCCGCGCGGCGTGAAACGGGGCAAGGCGATCTTCCAACCGATGCTAGGCATCGCCACCAAAATTCAACTATGATGAACCCACGTTTAACCGTAGGGCCAAGGAAGGCGCAGGATAGTCATGGCAACGACAACTTATACGGCAATTGTTGAAAAGGAGGGGGCGGGCTACGTCTCCCTCTGTCCTGAGCTCGGTGTGGCCAGCCAGGGCGACACGGTTGAGTCTGCCACGGCCAACCTCAAAGAAGCTGTCGAGTTGTTTCTCGAGTGTGCCGATCCTGCAGAAGTCGAACGTCGGCTTCATATGCAGGTGTTCGTCACCCGATTCGAAGCGGCACATGGGTAAGCTTCGCGTCCTCTCTGGACGAGACGTGTGCCGCATTCTCGGACAATAGTTTTCAAGTCGTTCGGCAGCGTGGAAGCCACATCGTCATGCAACGGCGAAGCGACCTTGGGACGGTGACGGTACCCGTTCCAGACCATCCAGAGATTAGGATTGGAACCCTGCAGTCGATCATTCGACAAAGCGGCGTTGCACGCACCGCTTTCGAAGTCTA
>JAHFEW010000193.1 GCA_023248215.1 Nitrospira sp. | reverse complement strand
TTGACATCTCCAATACGATGGGCAATCAATCCGTAGCCTCGATGGTCGTCTGGGAAGACGGGCAGATGAAGAAGGCAGACTATCGGCGCTTCAAAATTCAGACGGTCGTCGGCGCCAATGACTTTGCCAGTATGAAAGAAGTGGTTACGCGGCGCTACGGAAACAGCGAGGACCTCGCACGCCCTGATCTCATCCTCATCGATGGAGGCTTAGGCCAGCTCGCCTCAGCCGTGGAAGGTCTGAAACAGGTCGGCCATCGGGACCTCGCGATTATTGGATTGGCCAAGGCACGCGGCGAGAAGGACGAGCGGATTTTCCTGCCCGGCCGAAAAAACCCCATTGTGCTTCGCGCAAACTCCCCGGCCATCCATCTCGTGCAACGCATCCGTGACGAGGCTCATCGATTTGCGATCACCTTCCATCGCAAGCTGCGCGGCAAAGCCCTTCTGGCCTCGCAACTGGATCAGGTGATCGGCATCGGCGAGATCAAACGAGCCCGCCTGCTCAAACAATATGGCAGCCTGGCGAACATCGCTGCCGCCACGGACAGCGAATTGACGGCCGCCGGCCTCGATGCCAACACCATCGCGGAGATACGGAAAGCGCTCGCAGAAACTACTCCGCCGCACAGTTGAACGCGGTCATCCACGAGGCACGAAGCTTCATCCCTCTCATACACACTCCCGCAAACCAGTGGGCACCGCATGGTCCACATCGAGCACGATGCTGGCCCAGCATGGTCTGGATTGATGAACCCTGCCTTGGCCGAGAATGCTTGAGACGATTCCGCCCGGCAACCTTGATCTCTCTTCAAAATAGGAATTTGAGACTGACGGTCCCCAAGTGGACCTAGCAATAATTGGGGAATTGGTGCACAATTCCAGCTACACACATATTGATTTTGTAGACGACCTCAATTAGACTTCCGACCATCAGGCTCCATTACCACCATTCGACGCGGCTCCGCGAGAATCAGAGAGCGTGATGCGCGAACCCCTTCGGCAACAACAAACTGTTTCGGAAGATGCCCTATGTGGGGAGTTTCCTTTTATTAAACGAGGAGGGCACGATCATGCTCCTCCACTTTCGACGCAGCGAAGTCTTGGCAACGGCCATACCCAGTCCCTACATCAGCAGCGTCTTGGCAAGCAACCGCGCCGTTTCCCTCGTGAGATATTTGAGGACCTGACAAAAAGAGAGATCCAAAATGTCGTTGAGATTCTTCATTACTCGGCGGAGGCAACGACAGGGGATGATGTGCATCAGGTCTTACAGCTTATTCAGCGGGCTGTGGCATGCCCAAAAGTGATCGGTGGCGTGGCGCAGCTCACTGTTACTGGCAGCTTTAAGGAATTCAACAGCGTGATCAATGTGAGCTATTCCAACGACTGGCTGTACACCTACGGCAAGAACGGGTATGCCAGCGTCGATCCAGTGTTGCAGTCGCTCTTATCTTCCTTCAAAACACAAGTGTGGAAACATACATACGGTAACGCCAGTTCTCCAAAACAGCTTGAATTCATCGAGGAAGCTCGCTCGCTCGGACTGACCCATGGGATTACCACGGGGATGCTCGAGCGTGATCGGGGGTTCGCGACTTTCTTTTCGTTTGCCGGGGGTGACGCCGATGACACCCAGCGGTTTGCGGGATTACTAGAATACCTTCTGCCCTCTCTTCACCGAGTTCTCATTGCAAACACCCACACGCCTTTATTCAATCGTGTGAAAGGTCTTTCGCCTCGCGAAATGACGGTACTGCTGTGGATGAAGGAAGGAAAAACCAATTGGGAAATCGCTCGGATTGTGGGAGTGACCGAACGCACTGTGCGCTTTCACGTTGAAGGCATTTTCATGAAGCTTGATGCCAGTTCCCGCACTCAGGCAGTAGCAGTTGCCATGGAGCATGGCCTACTTCAGACCGAATAAGCTACTTGCCCTGGTTGCTTGAGATCCTTCTTCAATCATGCTGCGGCCAATCTTCTTTCTATCTCACCTAACGGCTGGTGATCTTGCCCTCCGGTCTGGGCTACGCCAGACTCGGCAAACTGTTCCCTGGCATCCCTTGCGAAAAACCCGCTTTTCTCAAACGAGGTGGAACCATCTACTGTATTCATCCACTGGAAAAAGGACGGTTGTTTCTGCGGACACGTTTCGTGAAATAGCTTCCAGTCCAGAACCGCGGCGATGGAGAGCGCCCCAGCCGGCGGAAGCGACACTGCTGGACTAATGGCCTCGCAAGAAAATCCCATTCCGCGGAGGACGCGCAGAAATCGTTTTTCAACCACCATGTATAGATACCGGACTTCATTCCGCATTGACCATTGATACACCCCCTTGAATAGGACCTGCATGAGGCGGATAGACAGCCCTTTGTCCGTCAACGTCGGATCTAACGCCAGCCTCGTGATCTCCACGGTGTCACGCTCTTTCCTAATCTCACAGTTCGGAAGCAAGCATGGACGGAACTCGCTCTCGATCATGAATGGGTACGGAGGACTCACCATCCGAAAGACGCCACGGAGCTTCTGGTCGTCGTCAAACAATCCGACCGACGTGGCAAATGCATCGTACGCATCAACTTCTAGCCCGTCGTGGCGTTTCTCAACCCATTGAAGTCGCTCGGCAAATACCTGGTGGCGCAGATGATACGACGCGCTGAGATCTTGCTCCTCTGATAATGTTTTTACGAGTAACCTGTCTTCCTGAAACTCGATCGACCGACTCTCTTCCAACACCAGCATAGGCCCCTCCTTCGTTTCATCTGTGAACCCCACTCGCTCTCGTATGCTGAGGAGATGCATCAATTCATGGTGCGGCGTCACCTGGCGGATTCGCCAGGTGACGGAAGGTGTGGCAGTCGCGTACTAGTCTCCACCTAGTTGTGATCACTTTAATGAATGGTCGTATTTGTCTAAGAGGGGACCGAACGGAACGAG
>JAHFEW010000126.1 GCA_023248215.1 Nitrospira sp. | reverse complement strand
CCCAGCACCTATTTACCGTTCGATGGACAGTGGAATGATCCCCAAAGCGCCGGTGCACCAGTACGGTGGACATTTGGGGCCGCGGCACGAACCGCGTGATCGAGGAGTGTCGGCGTTACGGAGTGTCGCCACCCACGTTTGAGGAGCGGCAGGGATTTGTTGTTGTGACGTTCAAGACGCCGATCATCGGGACGACGACGGTCTCGTCGCAGCCAGAGTCGAAGCTAGAGTCACAGCTAGAGTCTCTGGAGCATCGGGTTTTGCTGTCCTTGAGGAAGGGACCCATGGGGAAAACCCCTTTGTCCAAATCGTTGAAGCAGAAACAAGTGTCCGGTTCGCTTCACAAGGCCATTCGAGAATTGCTGGCAAAGGGTCTCATCAAACGCACCATCCCCGACAAGCCACAGAGCCGACTACAGAAGTATCGGCTGACCGAAGAGGGCATGAAGGCGCTGGAGGACACACAACCATGATCGAGTGCTCGCTCTTCGATGCGCAGAACAACATTGACCGACGACGTGAACAGCTGATTACAGAGATTGAGGGGAAGCTGCAGCAAAAGGTAAGCTCCCAGCAGCTGTTTGCCATCCGCTGGCAGGTGCGATAGGGGCCAGTCACAAGAAACCACTTGGGTCATGAACCCAAGGAGAACCATATGAGCGAACCAATCATCATATGTCCCTCCTGTAAGACCGAGATCAAGCTGACAGAGTCGCTCGCCGCGCCCCTGATCGCATCCACTCGTCTCGAATACGAGAAGCGCCTCGCTCAGAAGGACGCGGAAGTTGCGAAGCATGAAATGTCATTGCGGGAACGTGAAGAGGCCATCTCCAAAGCACAGCAGACCATTGATGACCAAGTGACGGAGAAGCTCAAGCTGGAGCGGGGCAAGATTGCGACTGAAGAGGCCAAGAAAGCCAAGCTGGCGCTTCAGGCAGATATTGACCAGAGCACACGTGCCCTTGCCGATTTGCAAGAAGTTGTGACGCAGCAAAATGCCAAACTGGCTGAGGCACAGAAGGCCCAAGCCGACCTGTTACGCAAGCAACGTGAACTCGATGATGCTAAGCGCGAGGTAGAGCTCACCGTTGAGAAGCGTGTGCAAGAGGGCCTCACGGCTACTCGTGAACAGGCAAAGAAGGAGGCGGAGGAAGGTCTGAAGTTTAAGGTGATGGAGGCAGAACAAACCATCTCTGCAATGCAGAAGCAGATCGAGGAGCTCAAGCAAAAGGCGGAACAGGGATCGCAGCAGCTCCAGGGGGAAGTCCAAGAGCTAGAACTAGAAGCGCTACTACATGCAAAGTTTCCACGGGACACGATTGAACCTGTCCCCAAAGGTGAACATGGTGGTGACGCACTCCAGCATGTCGCCGGACCGAATGGTCAGCCCTGTGGCACCATCATTTGGGAATCAAAACGGACCAAGAACTGGAGTGATGGGTGGCTGGCAAAGCTGCGCGAAGATCAGCGGACCGCCAAGGCAGAGATCGCCGTGATCGTGAGCCAATCCCTACCCAAGGAAGTAGAAACATTTGGATTGGTTGATAACGTGTGGGTCACCCATACGAAGACAGTGCTGCCACTAGCCCTCGCGCTCCGCCATACGCTCATCGAAGTCGCCTCAGCTCGCCAAGCCTCCGAGGGACAGCAAACAAAGACTGAGATGATCTATCAATACTTAACTGGACCGCGATTTCGTCATCGGGTCGAGGCGATCGTCGAATCATTCTCATCCATGCAAGAAGACCTCGACAAAGAGAAGAAAGCCATCATCAAGCAATGGGCGAAGCGAGAAGAACAGATTGATCGAGTGATGCAGGCAACGGCTGGTATGTATGGAGATCTGCAAGGGATTGCGGGGAAAACGATACAGGAGATCGAAGGGCTAAGCCTTCCCGCGATCGAAGATGGCACAGCAAGGTAGGCCTTGAGCGCCTTCAAGAAGGAAGCACCGTGTACATAGCCAAGGTCGAAGTCACCAACTTCCGTTCGCTAAAAAATGTCACGGCTAATCTTCAGCCTGGGCTTAATGTCATTGTCGGGCGTAACAATACTGGCAAGACTAACCTCTTTGCTGCAATACGGCATGCAATCGGTCCTGCCGGTGCAAGAGGCGAAGCCCCTTGGATCTCGCGCGATGATTTCTACAAAGCGTCGGCCGAAGCTAAATCTGCTGAGACCATTTCAATTACGCTCACGTTTGATGAGCTAACAGACGCACAACGTGCCCACTTCTTTGAGATTGTCGACTTCAATGTCGCGGATATCTCAAAGTCGAAAGCCATACTGCACTTTGATGCCTCATGGCCTGAGGGCAAGCGCCAAGCCTCGATTGAGCGTTGGGCTGGTGGTCCTTCAACTGACCGCACTCCGGTGCCGGCACAGATACTGGAGTCCTTGTCAGTGACTTTTCTGCCGGCATTGCGTGATGCCGAGGCTGCTCTCGCGCCAGGACTCAAGAGCCGTCTCGCTCTGCTCCTCAGGGAACTGACCGATCGTGCTGGCGGTACTGCACAGACCGACATTGAGGACATCTTCCGTAATGCCAACCAAGCGCTTGAAGCGCAACCTGTCATCAGTGGCGTGAAGACTTCTTTGCAAGGCACGACACAGTCCATAGCGGGTACTGACTATGCCCCATCCGCCATTCGAGCTGCCGAAGTCAACCTTGATCGCATACTCCGCACACTCCGCGTACAAATGGAGGGCGGGCCAATCGGCGACCTCTCAGCGAATGGACTGGGATACAACAACCTGCTGTATATGGCCGTGATCTTAGAGCACCTCAAGGCGCCGGATACGGACGAGTGCCCGCTCTTACTCGTGGAGGAACCCGAGGCCCATTTGCACCCACAACTGACGATGCTATTGGCTGAGTATCTGGCAACGCAGGTTCCGGGTGGGAAGACGCCTCAAACAATCGTGACTACACACTCGCCGACGCTGGCAGCAAGCGTTCCGCCGAGCCGCGTACACGTGCTATTCACAGATCCCACAACGAAAGAGCCACGCTGTAACTCCATCGCCAAGGCCGGCATGGAGAAAGCGGAGGAACTCGCGCTCCAACGAATGCTAGACATCACAAGGGCGACCCTTTACTTCGCCAAGGGAGTGATTCTTGTTGAAGGAATCTCGGAGTCGCTATTGCTACCTGTTTTGGCAAAGCGCCTAAACTATGACTTAGCCAAGCTCCATGTTTCCGTTATCCCAATCTGCGGAGTTGCATTCGAGACCTTCAAGAAGCTACTCCATCCTGATGCCCTCGGAATCCCTACTGCAATCGTTACCGACGCAGATCCTCATGTGACCGAAGGCATGACTTGGGAAAACGACGTGCCAGAAAGCGAGAACGGAACATTTAAACTCTCGGCACGCTCTGCGGGGCTTGGACAACTCTTTGTAGGCCACCCCACGGTGCTGGTCAAGCACTCCCAAATTACATTGGAGTACGATTTGGCCGAAGCCGGCGACACCAATGCTTCACTCATGTTGGAGGTGTGGAAAGACTGCTTCAAAGGAACCCCAAAGACGCTTACAGACGAGCGACTTGCTGCTGCAGGAAATGACCGGAAAGCCAAAGCCCTATGTGTGTGGCGTGGAATATGCCGAGCATCGCACTCCGGAAGCAAAGCCGAATTCGCGCAGCGGCTTGCCGCAAGGTTAGAACCGTCGCCCAAGGATGGAGGGGCGGTCTCGTTGTACGAAGTGCCAAAATATATCAAGGATGCAATCGCATTCGTCGTTGGTAGGATCAACGCTGACCTCTCTGCTACTGGCGGGGGTGGCACGTGAGCACGCCCACGCCTGAACAGCAGACGATCCTTGACAATAAAGCCCGTGTCCGTTTGATTCGAGCGGTTCCGGGAAGCGGAAAAACGTGGCTTGTCGCTGACTTAATCAAGAAGGAGTTGGTACAGTGGCAACCAAAGCACGGTGGAATTTCGGCGTTATCGTTCACCCGCGTCGGCGGGGATGAAATTCGCAGGGCTGTTGGGTATGACCTCCCTCATCCCCATTTCGTCGGCACAATCGACGCCTTCCTTTTCAGGTTTATCGTGCGGCCGTTCCTGAAACAAGTGCTTCCATCGCTGGCCGTCCCTCGCCTTATACCTGCTGAGTGGGAACCAAACAAATGGCGGAAGGGAGTAAACAGTACGAACTTCACCGTTCGTATTGGAAATGGAAACAGCGCAAAGATGTTCAACCTCTTCAACGTTTGCTTTCTCGGTGAAGACAATGGCGAGCCAATCATTGCCTGCAAGCAGCAGGATTGGGACTCGATTGCCCCCCTTGACGTTCAAGCTAAGGCGGCTGTTCTAAAGGCAAAGCAGAACTTATGGGAGAAGCACGGTTGGTTGACCCATTCCGATGCTGCATTTCTCGCTAACAAGATTCTTGGGAATCAAACACACGGCCCATCCGTCCGAGCGGAGGTGCTTCGGCGATTCCCACTTTTCATTATTGATGAACTGCAAGATACGGGATGGTTCCTCGGCCAGTGCATATTGCAGCTGCTTGGGGAGCCGTCGGTCAGAGGCTTCTTGGTTGGAGACCCAGACCAAGCCATCTACGAGTTCAATGGGGCGCGGCCTGATCTATTCGACCGATTCGCTGAACCTAGCGGTACCCAACAGCTTTCCCTAGGCCGTACGCGGCGTTGTAGTCCTGCTGTGTGCAAAGTTGCGGAGCACCTCGCGGAACCAAATCGATGTATCGAGCCAGCCCCAGACCGCACAGGCCGTGCGTTCCTCTTGTCGTATAAAAGCCTTGAAGGGGATATACACCGACTCCACGCTTCACTTGCGAGATATTCAGACAATAACGTGGTCAAGACAGTAGCCCGTCATACGAAAACAGTCGATATGATTGCCGGTCTTGCTGCCAAGGAAGCGCCAAAGTTTGGCTCGGTTCCACTCAATCATTTGCACCGGGCTGTTAATAATTTTCGACGGGGACGGCGGGCTTCGGCACTTGCGGCAGCCCGAGCTGCCTTGGAGTATGCTGTGTTTGACCATGAAGGTATCACCCAGGATGAACTTGCTGGAATAGGCATTGATCCGACAGCCTGGAAGCGTGTATGTGTCGAAGCCCTGCTCGAAGCGAACTCGGAGGTAACTGGCGAGAGCTTTGAAGCGTGGGGAAAACGGATGGTCGATTTCGTACAGAACCGGCTCACGGACATTGTTCCTGCAAACAAGGACAGTAGTGGGACGAAAAAGATTAGGCTGCCTGCAGGTATTGCGAAGGAGGAGATCCGACAAGACTACCTGACGGCAAAAGCCTCGAGCCTTTCCGAGGAGAGCCGAGTTACTGTCCAGACAGTCCATGCGGTGAAGGGCGAAACACACGATTTAACGGTGTTAGTGTGTCCTGATCTAAATCAGGTGAAACGTTGCCCCTCCGTGATCTGGTGGTCTGATGCCGACGACCAAGAGGAGCGACGAATTGCCTTTGTTGCCGTCACCCGCACCCGTGGCGATTTGATTATCTGTGTTTCCGAGCAATGCTTCGCTCGTCTTCAGCAGAGTCGAGCGAGCTTCGTCCAGTCCTTTGAATGCATGTCAATCGACAACTTTATCGCGAACAATAATTATTAGCCTATCCACACACTGAGTTGTGCACGCGCAACATGGCCAACGGCAATCCTAAAATAAGATTAGAACTCACCTGGATCGGGAAGGAGAACCGGCCGAAGCTGGAACCGCGTATCCTGTTGGAGGACCCGGAGCAATCCTACCATGCGCCGCATCGGGTCACCGACCACGACCTGTTCGATAACCGACTCATCTTCGGCGACAACCTGCTCGCCCTCAAAGCGCTCGAACAGGAGTTCACCGGCAAGATCAAGTACATCTACATTGATCCTCCGTACAACACCGGAAGCGCGTTTGAGCATTATGACGACGGAGTGGAGCATTCCATTTGGCTTTCGATGATGCGGGACCGAATGGAACTTATGCATAGACTACTATCAGAAGACGGAAGTGTGTGGGTGTCTTTAGATGACAATGAGAACCACTACTTCAAGGTGATGATGGACGAAGTGTTTGGCCGACAACATTTCATTGCTACCATAATTTGGCAGAAGGTGTTTACGGTTAAGAATTCAGCCAGGCACTTTTCTGATATGCACGACTACATTGTTGTGTATGCAAAAGATTCAATAAAGTGGCAGCGCAACTTACTTCCACGGTCAGAAGAACTCGATAGCACTTATTCAAATCCAGACAACGATCCTCGCGGACCTTGGACAACCAACGCAATCCAGGCTCGTAATTTCTATAGCTTGGGAAGCTATGAAATTCGCTCTCCGTCGGGACGATCTTTCTTTCCGCCAAAGGGAACCTACTGGCGCGTCTCTCAAGATTCTTTTGAAGAGCTGAACAGGGACGGACGCGTCTGGTGGGGGAAGGATGGCACGAGTATTCCAAGAATCAAGAAGTTTCTGTCAGAGGCAAAACAAGGAGTGGTACCTGCGACGCTCTGGTTTCATGCCGACTGCGGCACTAACGCAGAAGCAAAAACTGAAGTTAGGGCTTTATTCTCTGATGTCTCGGATGCAGAGATGTTCATAACTCCAAAGCCTGAGCGTCTGCTGAAGCGAATTCTTGAGGTTGCCAGTAACCCTGGCGACTGGGTACTCGATTCTTTCGCCGGTTCCGGCACGACCGGGGCGGCGGCACACAAGATGGGCCGTCGTTGGATCATGGTCGAGTTGGGCGAGCACTGTCACACGCACATCATCCCCCGCCTCAAGAAGGTCGTTGATGGTGAGGACAAGGGCGGCATTACCGAGGCTGTGGGCCTGCCTGCCGCGACGGGCGCGGCGCAGGCAGGCTGGAAAGGCGGTGGCGGCTTCCGTTATTACCACCTGGCACCGTCGCTGCTCGAAAAAGACAAGTGGGGCAACTGGGTCATCAACAAGGCTTACAACCCCGTCATGCTGGCCCAAGCGGTCTGCAAACTGGAAGGCTTTATCTACGCCCCGAGCGACAGGGTCTATTGGCAGCAGGGCAATTCCACCGAGCGAGACTTTATCTATGTCACTACCCAGAACCTGAGCCACGATCAGCTGCAAGCGTTGAGCGATGAGATTGGTGAAGGCCGCTCGCTTTTGGTGATGTGCTCTGCCTTTCGAGGGAAACCGGACCGGTATTCCAATCTCACGATTAAGAAGATTCCCAAGACTGTGCTCTTCCGCTGCGAGTGGGGCCACGACGATTACAGTCTGAAGATCGAGAATCTGCCGAAGGCCCCACCCGAACCCGGGCAGCAGGGGCTGGAGTTCTCTTGAGGATGCTATGATCGACCGCATTGTCTCAAAGGGCAGAATTGCCATTCGGCTCACGGATGAACGATGGACGCACATCACCGAAGAACATTGTGAACTTGCCGGGTTACGTTCAGAAGTTGTTGAAACCGTGTCACATCCGGATCGTATCCTGCTCGGTGGCGATGGAGAGCTGATTGCGGTTCGTCAATTTGAACCGGAAAAACATCTCGTGGTTGTGTATCGAGAACATACCGACGACGGCTTTATCATCACGGCGTTTCTCACCCGCCGAGTTCGATCACTTGAAAAGAGGAGGCAGGTATGGCCATAGCAGACATTCAAGAATATTTGAAGCTGATTCCGGCTGTAAACCGAGCGCCGCAGCATGCCGTGTGGATTACCTACGATGCCGAAGCGGATACGCTCTATGTGAATTTTAAAAAGCCCAGCCATGCGACCGATAGCGAAATGACAGATGAGGACGTCATTATCCGCTATGAGGGGAAAGACGTGATCGGCTTTACCGTGTTGCACGCGAGCAAACGAGTTAAGAAAACGGCATAGTTCATTGTGAAGAGATTTACAGTGAGCAGAAACCTATGAACCGTCACGTCAATGCCATAGCCGGACGTCTGAGTCTGCGTGCTCCTCAGCGGGAGTCGCTAGAAATTCTCGACCGGGTCACAGAGATTGTCCCTCCCAAGAAAAACGTTGATTTGAATGTCGCGCTTGCTGCAATCAAAAGCGAGTTCCCAACCGTCACCGACTTTGAACGCGACTTTCCCTCTCTCTGCTTCGCCTTGGCCACCGGCGTCGGGAAAACACGACTGATGGGAGCCTTCATCAGCTATCTGCATCTGGCGCATGGCATCAATCACTTCTTTGTTCTGGCTCCCAACCTCACGATCTACAACAAGCTCATCGCTGACTTTACGCCGAACATGCCGAAGTATGTCTTCACCGGAATCGCGGAATTTGCGACCGAGCCCCCAACGATCATCACCGGAGACAACTACGAATCGGGTGTCGCTGCTCGTCTGACTTCCTTGCCTGGTTTCGGCCAAGAGGTCCACATCAACATCTTCAATATTTCTAAGATCAATTCTGAAGTGAGAGGCGGCAGAGCACCACGGATCAAACGGTTATCAGAGTACATCGGCCAGAGCTACTTCGAGTATCTGGCGGGTCTCGACGATCTCGTCCTGCTCATGGATGAGTCTCACCGCTATCGAGCATCAGCCGGTGTGCGAGCGATCAACGAACTGAAGCCGGTGCTTGGGCTGGAACTGACTGCCACGCCGAAGGTACGGGTCGGGAGCAATGCACAAGATTTCAAGAACGTGGTGTACCGCTACATGTTGGCAGACGCTCTCAATGACGGCTTCGTGAAAGAGCCTGCGGTTGTGACGCGTGAGAACTTCGATCCGACAACCTACAAAGACCGGCTAGACGAACTTGACCGAATCAAACTTGAAGACGGTGTGGGATTACATGAGATAACTAAGGTCGAATTGGAAGTTTATGGGCGGCAGAACGAAAAAGCGGTCATCAAGCCTTTTGTTTTGGTGGTCGCGCGGAATACAGAACATGCTAACCAGGTCGAGAAGTGGCTCAAATCAGACACGTTCTTTCACGGACGCTACAAAAATAAGGTCATCACCATTCACTCCAATCAATCTGGGGAGGTAGAAGACGAAGCATTACGCAGGCTACTGGATGTCGAGAATTCAGATGAACCGACAGAGATTGTCATCCATGTAAATAAGCTTGGCGAAGGTTGGGATGTCACCAACCTCTATACAATT